>CAZWDH010000134.1:0-17835 GCA_964632865.1 uncultured Nitrospiraceae bacterium | reverse complement strand
GAAGGAGCCGATGGCGATGAGCGCGAAGGTCCCGTTGTAAATAAAATCGTCCCAATGGGGCCTATCGGAAGACAGGTACTGGAGCAGAATTGCGTCTACAAAGGAAAGGGCATACAGGATGCCGACGCGGCGCGTGGCGTACCAGAACGCGGACCGGCCTCCGCGCTTCCTCCAGCGGCTGGTGAGGGCGACATACCCGACGAAGCCGAGGACGAATAGGAAGAGTGCCTGGCCCACATCGATAAACGTGATGACTTGAGGGTGCCCATCGAAATATTCGTACCCGTGGTTCAGCATGGGCGGCCCAAGGAAGGGGTCGCCGGTCAGGAAATCGCCGGCGTATTCGGCCGTGGGCATCGAGACTAACAAGAGCAATACGACCAAGCCACGCGCCTGGTCCAGCCAGTCGTACCGCTCGTGAAGCGCTTTCGACGAAACCATATGCTCCATATACAGATCCGTTCCCACCACCCGACGGCGGAGTGTACCACACAGGCAGGCGGAAAACACGAGTAGCACTGCGGAACCACGGCAGGCAGTTGGCCCGAACGGGTAGCCCCGGAGGCGGCGTTCTTGAATGAGAAGGCCTATGGGTAGTACAACTTTACGAGCCCTTGGGTGCGAAGGGCTGCGACAATGCGAAGCGGTGGATTTGGAATCGTACTATCAGTTTGGAGCGCGGTCGCGTTCGCGGTCGGATACCGAGGCGGGGCAAACGCGCCGAATACACTTCGAGGGAGATTATCGTGAGTACACTCGATACGAAAGGGCGTTGGACGCGCCGGCAGTTTTTGAAGCGGGCGTCCCTGGCGGCGGGCGGTCTAGTGGCCGCGCCGAACATCATCACCGACACGGCGTTGGGCGCCAACGGCGGAACACCCGCGAGCGAGCGGATTCGCCTGGGGGTGATCGGCGTGGGCGGCCGGGGCCGTTCGGTCATGCGGGCGTTTATGGCGCAGAGCGACTGCCAGGTCCTCGCGATCTGCGACGCGTACTGCGAGAAACGGGAGGCCGCGAAGAACGACGTGGACACGGAGTACGGGAATCAGGATTGTTCGATCTACGCCAACTTCCTGGACTTGCTTGCCCGCGACGACATCGACGCGGTGCTCATCGCGACCGGCGACAACAACCACTCGAACGTGTCCATCCAGGCGGCGCGCCACGGCAAGGACATCTATTGCGAAAAGCCGTTGAGCGTGGTCATTTCCGAGTCCCGCGCGGTGGCGGACACGATGAAAGAACTGGGCATCGTGTTCCAGTGCGGCACGCAGCGCCGCAGCATCGCCCATTTCAGAGCCGCCGCGGAACTCGCCCTCAGCGGGAAGCTCGGGGAACTGAAGGAACTTCACGCCGAGGAAGCACCGTGGATGCCCACCTTCAATTACGAGGTGCTTCCCGAGGAAGAGCTGCCGCCGAAGGAACTCTTCGATTGGGACATGTGGCTGGGGCCTGCGGCTTGGCGCCCGTACAACAGCAAATACCCGACGCGCGGATTCTGGAGCGATCACGTCGATTTCAGCGGCGCTTCGATTACCGAGTGGGGCAGCCACACGGTAGACCTGTGCCAGTGGGCGGCGAACATGGACCACACCAGCCCGACCGAATACTGGCAGGAAGGGGATCGGTTCATTTGCCAGTATCCGACCGGTACCAAGGTCGTCATTCGCCGGGGCCTGCGATTCGGTTCCTGCCCGGTACGCTACGAGGGCACCGAGGGGTGGGTTGAAGTGGGCGACTCCGGACAGATTGAGACGCATCCCAAATCCCTTCTCGGCAACCGGGGCTTCGAAGGCGGTTATCCGCCGGACAACCACGTGCGGGCCTTCCTGGACTGCGTGAAAACGCGCGAGAAATGCGTGGCCGATGCGGAAACAGCGCATCGTTCCATCACCGCGTGCCACGTGGCGAATTTCGTCAAACGGCTGGGCCGGCCCATGAAGTGGGATCCCACCAAAGAAGAAGTCATCGGCGACGAGGAAGCGAACCGTTTGTGCTCGCGCGCGTACCGCCAGCCGTGGTACCTGTGATTGGGACCCGACGCCGGTTTCGCTGATAGATGTCGAATGGGAATTACGAAGAAAGGCAAACAGCCATGACGAATGGATTGAAATATGCGGGTATCCTCGCTGCCGTGCTGATCGCGGCGGTGGCCTTTGCGGCGGAGGAACCCGTCCACACCGAAGACACTCCCCGTGCGGAGGAAGAACTGATTGCGATCGTCCAGGGCGACGGCGACTGGATGGCGAAGCAGCAGGCCTGCCGCGAATTGCGGCACATCGGAACACAGAATTCCGTTCCCGCGCTGGCCACCCTGCTGGGCGACGAAAAGCTCTCCCATATGGCCCGGTACGCCATGGAAGACATGGATTTTCCCGAGGTGGATGCGGCGTTGCGGGAAGCGCTCAATACCACATCGGGCATGCCGAAGATGGGCGTAGTCATCTCGTTGGGTGAACGCCGGAACGCGGAGGCCGTGCCCCAGCTTGTAGAACTGCTTTCCGACGCCGACGAGAATATCGCCACGGCGTCGGCGGGAGCGCTGGGACGAATTGCGACGAAAGAAGCCGTAGACGCCCTGTTGGCAGCCAACAGCGAGGGGTCCGCCGCGAAACAGCGGGCCGTGATCGAAGGTCTGCTGGCGGCCGGACGTAATCTCACGGAACAAGGTCAGAAGAAACTGGCCGTGACCATCTACGAAACGTTGCAGGGCGAAGCATGGCCCGAGCACGCGCAGATGGGCGCCTTTTATGGCCAGGCCTATGCGCAGCCCGGTCAGGCGCCAAAGCGAATTATCGACGCGTTGCAAGGCGACGACGCGATGTTTCGCGGACTGGCCGCCCAACTCGTAGCCGAAACCTCCGGCAAGGCCGCGACGTTGAAATACGCCGCAGCCGTTTCGAGTCTTCCCGAAGCGGGACAGGTAGCGCTGCTGCGCGCCTTGGGCACCCGTGGAGACAAGGCGGCCCATGCGGCAGTGGTCGCGGCGCTTGACAGTTCCAGCGAGCAGGTGAAGCTGGCTGCCATCACGGCCCTTGGAAACGTGGGCAGCCAGGCAGACGTGGGCGTGCTCTCCCCCATGCTGGTATCGGATGACGAAGACGTCAGCGCAGCGGCACGTTTCGCGTTGCGTGACATGGCCGGGGACGAGGTCGACGCGGCCATCGCTGCCGCAATGCCGGAGGCATCTCCCGACGTTCGCGAAGCCCTGCTCGGCATGTTGACGGAACGCACCGCTCCGCAGGCCATTCCGCTGGCGCTTGCCAACCTGCACGACGATGACGCGCGCGTGCGTCAATCCGCTATGCGTACTCTGGTTACCCTCGGAACGCCGGCGGAAGCGCCCGCTGTAATCGAAGTGCTGACGACTACGTCGGATGCTGACGAACGGTCCACCGCCGCAGAGGCGCTCAACGCCATCGCCGGAATCCACGGCGACGAGCTTTTGCCGGTTGTCTTGGGCGCCATCGAAGGCGCGGGACCGGAAGCTCGGACGGTACTGGTCCGAAACCTCGGTCAGATTGGCAGCACGAAGGCGCTTGAGGCCGTTGTGGTTGCGGTGGGCAATTCTGACGCTACGGTGAGCAACGAGGCCGTTCGCGTGCTCGCGGGATGGCGCACGACGGAAGCGGCGCCGCATTTGCTGACGCTTGCGAAGGGCGAGGATGCGGGTCGCGCGGATCAGGCATTCCGCGGCTACATCCGCCTTGCCCGTGAGGAAGGCGATGCCGCGAAGAAGACCGAAATGTTGAAGACCGCCATGGAGATGGCATCCACTCAGGAGACGAAGTGGCAGGTGCTCGCGGCGTGGGGAACCCTGCACACGCCGGAATCATTGGAGGCGCTCAAGGCGCACCTCGACAATCCGGAAGTGAAGAACGAGGCCGCATCGGCCATCATTACGGTCGCCACGGAACTGGGCAAGCAGGAAGGCGGCCGCGCCGCAGCTCGCGACGCGCTCAATGTGGTGTTGACCAAGGTCGAGGACGAAGCGGTCCGCGACCGCGCTCAGCGTGCGCTGGACGCCATTCCGGCATAACAGCGGGATTGAACAAACGATTCGAGGCCTCGTTGGGAGGACTTCCCGGCGGGGCCTCTTGCATTGCCGAATTGATCGGTGCGAGCGCATAATTGCGCGAGGTGCAAGGGGCAGTGCCTGTCAAGGGGAGGACTTGTCTCATGACCGCCGAGACCATCGCTGATGAAATCTGCTGTCCCCCGTTTGTTCCCGAACCGTGGTCTGACAAGACCATCGAATGGAACCAGAAGCGGTTCATCAAGGATCGGGTTTTTACGTTCTTCTATATGCCCATTAACTTCGCCGACACGATGAGGCGGCTCGACAAAATTGTTAAGGACGCCGGGGCCACGGTCCCGGAGAACGTGTGCCTGTCGGATCACACGTCGAAGTGGAAGATGGATGTGTATCTCGCCGTGGATAAGGAGATCCCGGGAGCGGAGAATGTGACATTGAGCGGGTCGTTTCTTAGCAAGGTCTATGAGGGGCCTTACAAGGAAACCGGCAACTGGTGCAAGGATTTTGAGGCGTTTGTGAAGGCGCGGGGTCAGGCGGTGAAGAAGTGGTTCATGTGGTATACGACGTGCCCGAAATGCGCGAAGAAGTACGGGAAGAATTACGTGGTGATCCTTGGGGAAGTGGAGTAAATCTACACGGACTTACACGGACGGAAACCAGGCCGGAGACTGGAGACCGGAGGCTGGAGGTCAATCGGGTGTGGACCTGCACGGAGGTACGGTCTGAGTCATTGTGAGGCAGGCTCGTGGTTGCGCGCTACTCGACTAACCTTCATAATGCCTTTTTCCCCGGGATGAATGGAGGTTTCCCATGACGTTTCTTGCTTTTGCCATTATTGCATTGAGCGCGGCTCCTACCGTTTCAATCGATCCGGCGCCGTATACGGAATTGTACGCGCAGGAAGAGGTCACGTTTTTCGACACCGATGACGGGTTGCCGAGTATCGATGTTCCGGCGATTGCGTTGTTGCCGGACGGAACACCGGTGGCGCTGACAGCACAGGGGTATGCCCGCTTCGATGGAACCAAGTGGCAATCGCAGTGGGTAGATCAGGCCGGCGGCCTTTCGTTAATCGCGGCTCCAGACGATGGGTCTCACTTCTGGGTGGCAGGCGGCGACCGCGTTATCGAGATTGGCGAGACGACGATAACCGTGCGCATTCCGCGCGGGACGGTGACGGCGCTGGCCGCGGCTGGCGGCAGCGTGTTTGCCGGCACGACGGACGGAATCTGGCTTATCGAAAACGGAAAGCGAAGCCGGTTGCTGCGGGCGGACTACCAAGTAATTTCGCTGGCGAAGGTCGATCAGAAGCTCTATTGGGGAACCGATCGGGAGTTGCTCCACGTCGGCCTGACGGGGTGGCGCGGGAAGCCCTCTCCCCTCTTTCCTCAGGATGAACACCTTAGTTGGGCGCCCACGGATGTATGCGCGCTGGCGGCCGATGAAGATACGCTCTGGCTGGCGGCGCGCGAGGGCGCGGGGCGTTTTCGGGACAACCAGTGGTCGTTGTTTACGGGCGAAGAGGGTCTCCCCTACGCCGACTTCACGAGCGCGGACGTCGGAGAGTCGGGGGTAGTGTGGTTTGGCACGGAACGCGGCGCAATCCGGTTTGACGGGGAACACTGGTTCTATCGCGCGGGCAAGCGCTGGATCCCGGATGACCACGTGAACGACCTCGCGATTGCGAGCGACGGAACGGCGTGGATCGCAACCCCGGCGGGTATCAGCCGCATTACGCGCGTCCATCGCACACTCGCGGAGAAGGCTGACGCGTTCGAGCGCATCATCGACGAGCGGCACCACCGGTTGGACAAGTTTGTGTTGCGCTGCTATTTCGATGAACCCGGCGCGCTCGACACGGCCTGGCAACGGGCTACGGACAACGACGGGCTGTACACATCCATGTACGGCGCTTCCCAGTGCTATCGCTATGCGGTGACCAAAGACCCGGCGGTCAAGGAGCGCGCGAAGGGGATCTTCGATGCCGTCAAATTGCTCTTCGATGTAACCGGCATTCCCGGTTTTCCGGCGCGCGCGGTTATCCCGGTGGAAGGAAACAAGGATCCCAATATCGGGTTCGGCGAAGCCCAGAATCTTGCGGAGCAGAAGGAAGACCCCCTTTGGAAGAACATCGTGCCGCGCTGGCCGCTGAGCGAAGACGGGAAGTATTGGTGGAAATGCGACACGAGCAGCGACGAGACCTGCGGGCATTTCTTCTTCCTGGCGGTGTACTACGATCTCGTGTGCGAAACCGAGGCGGAACGGCAGGAAGTGCGCGAGCTGGTTCACGAGTTCGCGAGCCACATCGTCGATCATGGGTTCACGCTGACCGATCACGACGGAAAACCCACGCGGTGGGCGAACTGGTCGCCGGAGTATGTGAACGGCAAGGATGGCTGGGCGGATCGCGGGATTCAGTCCATCGAGATCCTTTCGTACCTGAACGTGGCGCTGCACATCACGGGCGACCAGAAGTTTGCGAAGGCGGCGAAGTACCTGCGCGACGAACACGATTATCATGCGAATGCCATCAAGGGCCGCAGCGCGTGGCCACCCGCAGCGGTCGTGCCCTGGGATCCGAACCTGGCGTTTCTCAGTTACTACGGCCTGATTGAGTACGAGCAGAACCCCGATCTGAAAGAGCTTTACAAATTGTCGCTGGACAACAATTGGCTGTTTCTCGCGCGGCAGAACGATCCGTTCTTTAACACCGTATGGTTGGCATTGCATCCCGAGGATGGATTAGAAACGGAACCGGAAGAGGCGGAGGCCGAACGCCAGCGCGCGCTCGATCGCATGGCGACGACGCTTGCACGCACGCCGCAACTGCTGATCGACTGGCGGATGGAGAACGCCCATCGCCTTGACGTATATCTTGACCCAACCCTGCGCCAACGCGACGATTACGGCTGGCTCGAACTGTCCGGCGACGCGGTGCCGATCGAAGAGCGCTCGCACATCCGCATCAACTCCGATCACTTCGATCTCAATTGGGGCGGCGAAGGTAAGTGCGAATACGAAGGAACGTTTTATTTGCTTCCCTACTACATGGCGCGGTACTACGGATTGCTAACCGACTAACGAATTGGGAGGACCCGAGACAGCTTAGGTCTCGGGTCCTCCCCCTCTTCTTCCGGCACCCCCAAATATCTAGAAGTCCGACAGATCCTCATCGTCCAACGGGATCACTGCTTCGGGTTTCATGACCTTCTGCGCGCCTGCATGGGCCAGTTGGCGCGGCGCGCGCCGCTCTGCTGTGTGTTCCGCCAGGCTCGGCGCTGCGGCGTGGCCTGCCTTTTTGGGTTTGGGCAATGCGACACTGTGGCCATTTGTGGAGCCGTTGCCATTGCGGGTGTTCGCTCGCGCACCCGCGACGATACCGGTGAGCACCAGGACCATGTCGTTCAGTTCGCGGGCCTGGGCGGAAAGTTCTTCGCTGGCCGCGGCCGCTTCTTCGGAGTTCGCGGCGCTGGACTGGGTCACCTGATCCATTTGGGCGACGGCCGAGTTGATCTGCTCGACGCCTTGCGCCTGTTCGTTGCTGGACACGGTCACTTCCGCGACAAGCTGCGCCACTTTGCCGGCGTTGGTTGCAATCTCGTCAAGAATGGAGCGCACTTCATCGGTTGCCGTAACACCATTGTCGGCGTTGCGCTGCGATTCTTCGATCAGGGCGGCGGTATTGCGGGCCGCCTCTGCGCTGCGCTGAGCCAGGTTGCGCACTTCTTCGGCTACGACGGCGAAGCCTTTGCCTGCGTCACCGGCGCGGGCCGCTTCGACGGCCGCATTCAGCGCAAGAAGATTCGTTTGGAAGGCAATCTCATCGATCGTCTTGACGATCTTCGCGGTTTGGTCCGAGGACTCTTTGATTCGGCCAATGCCCGTCGACATGCGGCCCATGGCATCCCTGCCCTTTTCCGCTGCTTCGCTCGCGGCGATGGCCATCTGATTGGCTTGCCGCGCGTTATCGGCGTTCTGCCGCGTCATGGACGTGATTTCTTCCAGCGAAGCGGATGTTTCCTCAAGAGCCGAGGCCTGTTCGCTTGCCCCGCTGGCCATGGACTGGCTGGACTGCGCGACCTGCATGGAAGCGGATTCGACTTGATGGCTTCCCGACGTGAGCGCGGCAATGACTTTGTTCAAAGGCCCGGAAATGGAGCGGGCGATGAAATAGGCCATGACGAATCCGATGACAAGCGCGAGGCCGGTTGCCGTGAGCATGACCATTCGCATCCGGCCATATGTCACATCACTGGCGAGATAAGCGTCGTCGGCAAGTTTCTGGTTGATTTCGACCAATTCTGTTAGAGACCGATCTATCTCAGAGAACACTTGGAACGCTTCGCCTTCGAGAAGGACCCGAGCTTCGGCAGCGTTGTTCTGCAATGCCAGTTCAAGTACTTTAGCTTCCAGTGGGCGGTAGGCCTGCCACGCGGCGTCGAGTTTGCCAACAACCGCCCTTTCCTGATCGGAAAGGTCCGTTGCAACATACAGAGCCCAATTTTCGTCAATCGACACTTGGCGTTCGTCCGCGAAACGCTTCATCTCGGCCATCGCGGCCGCATCATCTTCGAGAACGATGCGGTAGAGGGCACGATTCTTGGCGATTGACTGGCCATTTGCTTCCGAGATATAGGAGATGGGCAACAGATTGTTATCGTACATGGCGTTGAGCATGGTGTTGATCTTGCCCATGTTGCTCACGCCAAAGAACGCCATCAATCCAGCAACGACAAGCAACAACGAGAATCCGAGAAACAGTTTCGTACTGAGTTTAGAGTCGGTATACCATTTCATAGCACGTTCTCCCTGCGGCACGTTCAGTCCGCAAATGTCCATTTCAGCCGTGGCCGCGCCCTGACGGAGGGCGACGAGACCGGTCCGGCGGTCAGCCCTTAGTTGAGTTCGATGTCGCCCAAAGCCTGGTCGCTGTCCAGAAGGATGATGACCTTGTCGCCGACCTTTCCCATCCCCTGTATGAATTCTGTATCAGCACCGGTACCCAAGGCCGGCGGCGGCTCGAGCTGAGATGAGGCGATGTCGAGCACTTCGTTCACTTCATCGACCGTAATACCGGTCGTGACCGAACCGGACTCACTTTCAACCTGAAGCACGATAATGCAAGTGCGGCTGGTGTCGTCATGGGGTTCGAGGCCGAACTTGCCGCGCAGGTCAACCACGGGAATGACGCGGCCGCGCAGATTGATGACGCCGCGGACGTAGTCGGGTGTACGCGGCACTTTGGTGATGGGCATGAGACCGATAATCTCCTGCACCTTGAGGATCTCCAGTCCGTAGGTTTCCTTGCCCAAGACGAAGGTAAGGTACAACCCGGGGCTGGGTCCGGCAGACACAAGGCCGGCGCAGTCGTTTTCGAGTACCGTCGTCATAGCGTTTCTCCTTCTATTGCAGGCCCATCCGCCAGCACGGCGGGCGTACGAGCCAGCATTCGTTTCAAGACGTCAGGTAAGCTCTGCTCCGCTTCGGCCCACGCGAGAATGACGCGCGCTTTCAAGCGGTGGCCGAGCCGGGCTATCGAGACTGTTACTTCAGGCACGACAAGCACGATTCGCAATGTGTCCAACCCTGCAGTGCAGGATGCGAACTCGATAAGTTCCACTTCGTTCTTGGCGTACAGCACGAGTACCGTGTTTGACCAGCCATGCCGGGCCAGGATGTGCCGTATGTCGGTGCGGCTGGCAACGGTGAACATCCCATCGGGCTCGGTTGCCGCAGCGACCAACCGGACCAAGTGCTTCTTGGTTACCGGGTCCTGTGGAGGCAAGACCACAACATCGACATGAACCATGAACGTTCCCCCAGTCCGTCACGCGCCTTGCAGACACGCGACAATGGCGGACGCAAGAGCAGCTTCTGTGCCAAGCGATCCAGGAATGAGATATCAAACCGATAGCCCTTAGATTCTGGGCTTTTCGTGGCAGTGCGTGGGGATGGCGGAAAGATGTAGGAGTGGTTTCGTCCTGTCTGACAGGACAGCATTCCTGTAAAACGGGACTGCTGTCGCGTCGGACAGGATCGGGAGCGGTCAGTCGCGTGCGGTGATTCCGTATTCCTTGAGGAGGGCGTAGAGACGCGACCGGGAGAGCCCCGATAGCCGGCACGCTTCGTCTATCCGGCCATGCGTGTGGGCGAGAAGTTGCTTGAGGTAGGCTGACTCAGACTCCCGAATCGCTGCCTCTCGCACGGAGTGCAGTGTGGGAAGCGTAGCGGGATCCGACGCAGATTCGGGTGGCTCGTCGTCATGGATTATGGGGTTCTGAGTGGACATACGGGCCACGTAAATGCGGATGTGGTCGGGAAGGTGAAGGGGGAATAGGGTATCGTGACGATGGGCGTTGGCAACGGCGGACTCCAGAGCCTGAACCAACTCGCGCACGTTGCCGGGCCAGGGATAGCGTGCGAGGGTATCGAAGAACTCGGGAGAGAGCCGCTTAGTATCAATTCCTGCGCGCCGGCAAATCTTGCCGATGTGGTGGTTTGTGATGTCCTGAATGTCGACGGTGCGTTCTCGGAGGGGCGGGATGTTTATCACGAACCCTCGCAACCGGAACAACAGGTCTTCTCGAAACTGGCCGTGCTGCGCCATCCCATCCAGATTCCGATTCGTAGCGGCGATGAGCCGGAAATCACTTCGAATCTCACCTGTGGCGCCGATTGGGCGAAACCGCCGCTCTTGAAGCACTCGGAGCAAGGCCGGCTGGACGACCGAGGGGAGTTCACCGATCTCGTCCAGAAACAGGGTGCCGCCATTGGCTTGTTGGATCAGGCCTTGCCGTTCCCGGTCCGCGCCGGTGAACGCACCGCGAACATGGCCAAAGAGAATGCTTTCCACGAGCGACTCCGGTAGGGCCCCGCAGTCGACGATGACGAAGTTTCCTTCCGCCCGAGCGCTATTCACATGAATCGCGCGGGCCAGTCGCTCTTTCCCGGTGCCGGTCTCTCCGGTTACCAGCACATTTGCATTGGTGGGCGCCACACGTGCGACGGCGCTGAGGATTCCGCGGAACTGCGGACTGGAGCCGACGAGTCCTTCCCGGTGAATGCGTTCGACCGACAACTGTGGAGAACCCAGTTTCTCCTTTCGGTGATGGAGTGCGGCTTCCAACGCGCCCAGGAACGGATCGAAGGAGGTTCCTTTGACGATGTATGCCCACGCGCCCTGTTGCATGGACTCCTCTGCGGTCTCCACATCCGCCAGACCGGTCATGACGATGACTTCGGGATCGGTGGGCACCTGCCGGAATTGGGCTATTGCGCGGGTGCCGATCTTGTCAGGAAGGCGAACGTCCAGGAAAACGACATCCACGGACTCCTCCTGGGCCGCTGCGATACCAGCCCCGCAGGTACGGGCGCAGGACACGTGATGCCCGCCGCGCTTGACGAAGCCCGTAAGCGCTTTCGCGAAAAGTTCGTTGTCTTCAACGATAAGTACGGATGCCATCGGAAACGTGAGCCGCCTTGGTATCGCATGACCTTGTATATACTCCACTGTACGTAACACTGGTCTGTCACGTCAATCCGTGCGGGACGACGCGGAATCGGGGGCATGGTATGGCTCCTGCTTCTCCGGCGCGGTTAACTCGAGCCGGAACTGAGCCGCCGCGTCATCAGAATGCGATTATGGTCGCGAAACCCGTGGCGCCGGTAGAATTGGGCAGTGCGCTCTTTCCTCGGCTCGACCTCCAGATGAACGGCCTGGACGCCCTGTTCCTTGCAGACGGCAATTGCGCGCTGAAGCAGGTTTTCGCCAATCCCGCGGCCGCGCAAGGCGGAGTCCACGAAAACTTCGTCCACAAATGCGTCGCGGCCGCCGTACTCGAAGGAGAAGCCGAATGTCACGGCGACGTATCCGGCGATCGAATCGTCTGCGACGGCAACGAGCACCATTCCATAGGCAGGATTCTCGAGAAACTGCGCGAGAGCGCGGCGCGCACCGGTCTCCGAGAACGGGTAGTTGTCTTCCGCGTAGAACAACCGCATGAGTTGCAGCAGCGCCGGGATATCCTCGTGGCGTGCCTCCCGGTACGCGCCAATGGGGATTGACGGAGTCATCGTTTCGCCTCGCAAGCGGTCGCAGCAAGTCCGCGGACTGGGTTCGGTTGCACAAGTATGGCCGTTGGCCGACTCGAGCGCAAGGCGAACCGCAGGGGCCGGTTCGATATGGGGATTCGCCGTCTCCCCTACCAATTCTGCTTGCGCAATTCGCCCTTTCGCTGCATACTGAACAGGGGGTATCGAAATGGCCACGAGCGGCATGCCGGCCTCGCGCCAGGCCGATTCAAGTGGCGTCGCGGATGGCGATGAAGGTTGGGTCGTGTTGTTTCACGATCGCCTCCTCGGCACGCGACTCTATATTCACTCGCTGGCCCGGTTTCTCATTGTTGTCACCATTGTCGCGGGCACCCTGTTCGCACGCTACGTCGTGGGCATTGCCGATCTGCCCGTGCCACCGTTTGTTCTTCTTGCCGTGCTCCTGGGGCTGTACAACGTGCCGGTCTTCGTGGTAGCCCGCAGGTACCACGATCAGGAGGACGGGCCGCCGCCGCATCGTCTCCTGGCCGGATTGATGCACACGACGATCTTTGTGGATTTCCTTTTCTTGACGGCACTGCTTTGGCTGGTGGGGGGCGCGAACTCGCCGTTCAAGGCGTTCTATCTCATACACGTGATTCTGGCGTCGCTCCTGCTGTCGCCTCGCGCAGCATGCGTTCATGCGCTTCTTGGGTATGTCATGTTCACCCTGCTTGTTGCGGGTCAGTGGTTCGAATGGATTCCTCATCATGCGCCAGTGGGCGCTGTGAACAGTGACGATCCACTGGATGGACGGTACGTCATCACGGTGCTCGTGGTCCAGGGGATCCTCATGGCGTTCGCCACGTTTCTCATCAGCGGTTTGACGCGCATGCTTCGCGCGGGGGAGGCGCGGCTGGGCAGTGCGAACGCGGAGCTGTCGCGCCTGTCGAAAATGCGGCGCGCGTTTCTGCACGTGACGCTGCACGATCTCAAGTCGCCCGCCGATGCTATGACCATGCTACTGAACAACCTGACCTCGGGTGTGGGCGGCGAACTCACGGACCAGCAACGACACTGGGTACAGCGGTGCCAACTGCGGCTCGCGGAGTTGTCCACATTTCTTCGAGACTTTCAGACGCTGGCGGCCCTGGATTCGGATGCGATCGGCAATCACGCGGGGCTCATCGAGGTCGCGCCCATGCTAAGCCGGATCGTGGAGGAGAACGAGGACCTCATCCGGAGATGCATGCACGAAGTCACGTTGGAGGCCGAGCGCGGTCTCGCGGTTCGGGGCATCGAACGGCTTGTTCACGAGGCCGTCGCCAATCTTGTTACGAACGCGATCAAGTACACACCCATCGGCGGCGTCATAAAAATCCGGGCACTGCATCACGACGCTACCGTTTGTATCGAGGTTGAGGATAATGGAATTGGGATTGCCCCCGAAGATCTGCAGAAGCTATTCCAGGAATTTGTGCGGTTGAAGCCCCGGCAGGATCAGACCGGCGACGTGCCGGGAAGCGGACTGGGGCTTTCGATCGTGCAGCGCATCGTGGAGATGCACCATGGGCGCGTGGGAGTCACGAGCGAACCGAACCGCGGAAGCACGTTCACCATCCAACTTCCGGCCGCACCCCCCACGAGAGATTAACCCTGGCCGCTCCTGCTTGAGTGTCGAAAGATAACCCACAATGTCGGCCAGGTCTTCCGCGGCCGTTGCCGCCGGAATCCATGAATTCGATTTCGTCGTCATTCTCGGCGCGAATGTGGCCGGAGAGGTAGTTGTCTTCCCGGGTCGTCACGACCGACGCGACGTACTCGTGAGATACCGTAGCACTGGGATTCAGGATGGATTCGAGGATGCCTTATTTGCTGAGTTTTTCGCACTCTTGGAAAGAACTGGACCGACTTCACGGCCGAGCGTGAGTGTGTTCCTGCACACCGGGGCGATTGGCCGCGGGGAGATCGTCCTGCGCCGCCAAGGTCGGCATGAGCACAGCATTTCCTCCCACCGCCACCTTCAGGATACTATCCCCGGATGCCCGGCTTCGCACGCACCATTCGCCTGAACCACGATCCCGGCTGGGCCGTCCGCTCCCACGGATGGCCCACGCTTGCCCCGTGCAGTCTCGATGCGAATACCCTGCAATGGATCGCAACGCTGCCTTCCGGCGCGGCGCAAACCGTGACCGTCCGTTGGCGCAACGGCAGTCGTACCCTCCGAATTGCCGCGGACGCTTCCCTGAACCACCGCGATGGCGAGGCTGTCGACGCGGCCGTGCGCCGCATGTTCTTTGCCTCGGAAAACTTCGACGCGTTCTGGGAACAGTGCGCGTCGCACCCGGTCCTCAAACGCTGCGCTCTGGAACGCGCCGGGGCCATGTTCCGCTCCGCGACGCTGTACGAGGATGTGGTCAAGACCATCTGCACCACCAACTGTACCTGGGGCAACACGAAGCGGATGGTCAGCGAGCTATGCCGTCTGCTCGGCGAAGCCGAAACCGGGCCAATCCGACCGATCGGTCAGATCAGTCCGATCCCAAACCACCAACCCCGCCACGCCTTCCCATCCATCGAAACCGTCGCCCGCGCCCGGCGCAGCACCCTCCTCAAGGCAGGGCTCGGCTACCGCGCCCCCTACATCCGCGACCTTAGCCGCGCCATCATCGACGGAACCCTCGACCTCCAAGCCTGGGAGACCGAACGCGACACCGCCAAACTCCGCCACGATCTCCTCGCCGTCAAAGGCATCGGCCCCTACGCCGCCAACCACCTCCTCATGCTCCTCGGCCACTACGACTTCATCCCCTGCGACAGCGTCGCCCGCGAGTTCCTCGGCCTGCCTGTAGGCGCCACCGCCCGCGAAGTCGACAAGGCTATGCACACCCGCTACGAACCCTGGGGGAAATACGCGGCCCTCGCCTACATGCTCGAACGCGCCGTGCATTACGGACTCTGATAAGCGCGAATAGCATAACCAAGAGGACAACCCGATTTGACTGCGCGTCGTGTTCAGTCGATTGGAGCACCCCTCACCGTCACCCCCGCGAAGGCGGGGGTCCATCTTTCCGGTCCCAAAGCCGCGTACATGCAGCGTTCCCATTTCCGCGGGAACTTGCACCGCGTGGACCGACGGAGCGAGGCGCGAAACGCAAACATACGAACTGACCACGGATCACGCTTCGGGCCGAGGAAAGAAGCACGCCTCGATACGGCGCTCGTGCGAGCATGTAGGTCACGCTGGCGAATTTTACCCGCTCATGGTATTCTAGTGGTGGATAGATGCCAGTTGCCGGGGACGAAAGGCAATCCCGTCCATACCGTTTATGAAGAAGTATCCTGGACAGATCGAAGCTATCTTGTCGGTGGTCAGCCTTGGCGCAATAGTGATTTCCCCAATAATCCTTTCAAGATTTCGCACCGCATATCAGCATGAATACGCAATATTCCTCTCCCCCATTATATTCTGGGTCTTCTCGTGGGGTTTCGCCATTTCGGCCGTACGGAATGGAATAGGGCCAGGGAAAACGTTGGGACTCTTGGCGCTCGTCTTGGTCGTGATCTTCAACGTATTGCTTGCGATGGTTCTGGTGCCGGCAAGGTGAAGACGAGGTTATTTCCTGTGAAACTTTACCCCGAAGATTGGAAACGGGAACTGTGGGCCGCCGTCGAAGCGCTGGTGTCATTCGGTCTGCTCGCCGCGTTCTTCCGGCTGGCTGCCACGGGGTTCATGCGGGACGGGGTTCCCGTACGAACCATTCAATTGACGATATTCGGGCTCATCGTCCTGTACGCCTTCTCGTTCGGTTTCGCGCTCTCGGCATGTCGCAACGCAAAGGGATTCGGGCGAATCCTCGGGGTCGTCATGTTGGTCTTGCTGGCCTACGTGTTGCTGAGTTTCGCAGGAGCGCACCACAGGGGACGGATGTGAGCTGGCTTAGGGGCGCGAGCGGTCCACAACAGACTGTGCTAAACTAGTGACAACAGAGAACACGCTTGACCGATCGGGTGGAGTGCCAAAGGTGATCGTAGTCGGAAAACGACTGGGGGAATTCCAAGCTGTCCTGGCCTACACATGTTTGGGAGCATTCATCGTGCAGTATGTACTGCTGACCAGATCATGGGTCCCCCGTGCATATGTCGGTATCGGGATCGTGCTCTTCCTAATTTTCTGGACCTTATCCTGGGCCAGTGCAATCTCGGCGGTCAGGCATGGAGACGAACGCGAAAGAGTTTGGGGCTATCTAGCCCTGATCTTGCTGGTTTTCGTTCATCTTCTGGTCCTACTTCCGAACCCAAGCCACTGGTAGAGGCGAAAGGTAAAGTCGATAGTAGAAGTCATTAGCTGGATCAGACAGACCTAACCCAATCCGAGTTCGCGGGTTCCATCTTAGAGAGGAATATGATGCGGTGTATATGCGCATTCGCGCTTCTTTCCTTAGCCGCTTTGGCTTGTGATCTTGCAGCATCCGCAGAAGAGAAAGGCGAAATCGCCGTCATCGAGCAAACGTACAAAGACTACCTTGTTCGCATCACCGGTCCCACAGATTATCGCGCGACGCTGATGGAGTCGACCTTGGAGATTTACAAGGGCGACGAACAGGTGTTCAAAATGAACGAGTGGCGGTTCTATTTCGGTCATCTTCACGCGGACCAGCACCCAAATGATCTGATCAAAATAGGCACCGACATCACGGGCAACGAGAAGCCCAACCTCGTCGTATCATCATGGTCAGGCGGTGCGCACTGCTGCCATTCGTATTACATATTCGAGTTGGCGAATACCTTTCGCCATCTCGACACAATCGATGTTTTGGACAACGGATCAGCCCATTTCGAAGATCGTGACGGCGATGCCAATCTGGAATTCGTAATGGCAGATTACACGTTCGCCTACTGGAATGAGTGTTTCGCGGAGTCGCCCGCCCCCCGTGTGGTCTTGCGATTCAAGGACGACGGCTACCACATCGCCGAAGACCTAATGCGTGCGCCCGCGCCAAGCGCCTCCGATATCCAGGAGCGCGCCGTGGAGATTGCGGCGCACCCGCGTTGGACCGAAGGCCGACCACCCACGAAGCTTTGGGACATCATGCTCAAGTGGATCTACTCGGGCAACGATGATGCCGCAGGGGCGCTGTTGGATCAGGCCTGGCCACCGGACCTGCCCGGCAAGGAAGAATTCCGAGGAGCGTTCAAGGAGCAATTGGCGAAAAGCCAATGGTGGCCCGAGATCAAAGCCATGTGCGATCGGACCAAAGACGAGAAGCGGCCATGACACCGCGAAACCGACGAGTACCGCGACGGAGCACGTTTCCCGGCGAACGTTTTATCCGCGTCCTGGGTATCGCCGGGCTCGCCATAAGCGCGCTGGCGACCTGCGGCGGTATCGTGGTTATTTACTTCGTGTTCAGTACACTCCAGGGTTTCGGTACACGCGAAATGACCAACGCCACGTTTCAGGCGGGCGGGCCGGCGGTACGCATGATCCCCATGATGTTTGCGCGCGAAATCACTGTCGCCATGCTTGCTGTGTGCCTGTTTGCCGTGGTCACCTTCGCCGCCATGATCCGGCGCAAGCCCTGGTCGCGCCGGGCGGCGATTGGGCTCTTTTCTCTCGCCATCGTCTACGTACTCTGCTGGGTAGTCTTTGTGTTCGCGAGTTTCACGACCGATGCCGGAGTTGCGGAATCGCAGTTCAAAGTACTCATTCCCGTTTCCGCATTCGCCATCGGCTTGCTGGGCTTCGCCGCCAAAATAGTGCTATT
>CAZWDH010000133.1:0-17836 GCA_964632865.1 uncultured Nitrospiraceae bacterium | reverse complement strand
TACTGGTATCGCCGCGTTGCTCAATGGCACGACCGACCTCTGCGCGTCATCCCGTGAAGTCAAGGAGGAAGAAATCAAACTGGCCCAGCAGAAGGGGCTCAATCTGAACGTTGTCCCTGTCGCCCGCGACGCCATTACGGTCATCGTCAATCCCCAGAATCCGGTAAGCGAACTGACCGTCGAACAACTGAAGAAAATCTACACCGGCGCCTACAAGACTTGGGACCAGGTCGGAGGTCCCGCGGAATCCATCGTCGTCCTCTCCCGCGAATCCAGTTCGGGAACCTATGTCTTTTTCCTCGAACACGTACTGAACAAAGAGGACTACACCAAGGACGCCTTGTTGCTTCCGGCAACGTCCGCCATGATCCAGAGTGTGACGGACTCCCCCAACGCTATCGGATACGTCGGACTGGGTTACGCCGAGGAAGCGGCGGACAAAGTGAAAATGATATCAGTGAAAGCAGATCCGTCGTCATCTGCCGTGGCCCCTTCCACCCAAACCGTACTGTCTGGCGAGTACTCCCTCGCGCGCCCTCTTAACCTCGCTTCCAGCGGCGATCCTACCGGAGCGGTCAAGACATTCATCGACTTCTGCTTGGGTCCCGAAGGGCAGGCCCTCGTGGCCGAAACCGGTTACGTAAGCGTGCAGTAATGCAAATGCGGGAGCTGAAAGAGCGCACCGTTGGCCGCGCGCTGTTGATGTGCGCTTCCACGAGCATCTTGATCGTGGCGCTCATATTCCTATTCCTCTTTCGCGAGGCCTCGTCGCTTGTCCGCGAACCGGGGCTATCCGTACTGCTGAGCACAGAGTGGATTCCCACTTCCTTTCAGAACGTCTCGTTCGGATTGGTCCCGCTTATCACCGGGTCCCTTCTGGTAACTGTGCTGGCAACGGCAATCGCCATACCGTTCGGCGTTTTCGGCGCCATCTACATCGCAGAGATGGCCGGCCCAAAGGAACGCGAGATCCTGAAACCATTTATTGAACTCGTGGCTGGGATCCCATCCGTTGTGCTCGGCTTCTTCGGACTCGTCGTGGTCGCTCCGCTCATCAAGTCGATCTTCCATTTGAATACGGGACTCACCGCCCTGACCGGCGCATTGCTCCTGGCCCTGATGGCGATTCCCACGATAATCACCATTTCCGAAGACGCGATCCGAAGCGTACCGCGCGCGTACAAGGAGGCCTCCTTGGCCCTGGGCGCAAATCGCGTACAGACGATCTTCAAAGTCGTTGTGCCGGCCGCGCTATCCGGAATCATCGCCAGCATCATGCTGGGCATGGGCCGGGTCATCGGCGAAACCATGGCCGTGATCATGGTGACGGGCAATGCCGCCAAGATCACGTTCTCGCCGGTCGAGCCGGTCAGGACCATGACCGCGACCATCGCCGCCGAAATGGGCGAAGTCGTTTTCGGTAGCCCCCACTACGCGGCCCTGTTCTGGGTCGGCATTGTGCTCCTCGTTACCACCTTCGCCCTGAACCTCGTGGCCATGCGTGTCCTGAAGAAATACCAGAGGGCCTGATGATAACCACGGCTTCAGAGCGTCTCGTCATCTGGCTCGTGCGGGGCATCACATATACCATCGTGTTTATCGTGGGATACATTCTTCTCGACATCGTCGTGAAGGGCGTCGGCGTCGTCAATTGGACCTTCCTCACTACAGCCCCAAAAGTCGACGGAACCGGCGGGGTATTCCCGGCTATCGTGGGCACCTTGTACCTCGTGACCGGCACGATTGCAGTTGCACTGCCTCTTGGAATGGCCACTGCGGTCTACCTGACAGAATACGCAACGCAAGGCCGGTTCACGAGGCTGGTCCGGTTGGCCATCGTCACCCTCGCAGGCGTGCCGTCCATCGTGTTCGGACTCTTCGGACTGGGACTCTTCGTCCTCTTCATGAACTTCGGCACCAGCATTGCCGCTGGGAGCCTGACCCTGGCCTGCATGATCCTGCCTACCATCATCGTATCGAGCGAAGAAGCGCTGCGGGCTGTCCCGCAGGCATTACGCGAGGCCAGTCTCGCACTGGGAGCGACCAAATGGGAAACCATCCGCAAGAACGTTTTGCCCTACGCGATACCGGGGATGCTTACGGGAAGTATACTTGGGGTCGGGAGAGCGGCGGGGGAGACCGCACCGATTCTGCTGACGGTCGCGGCGTTCTTTCTACCCAACCTGCCCGACTCGATCTTCGATCAGGTGATGGCGCTTCCGTATCATCTGTACGTACTGGCGACCCAATATCCCAACCCGGATGCAGTCCGGCCGACGCAATACGGGACCGCACTGGTGCTGCTCCTGCTGGTTCTGGGACTGAACATCGGAGCGATCGTATTGCGGGTCCACTTCAGAAAGCGGTATCGATGGTAAGCGAATCGACAAATGAAACGGACCAGCGGGCCTTCACGCCCAAAGTCAGCGTAAACAATCTTAACTTTTTCTATGGCCAGACCCAGGCCCTGTTCGATATCACCATGGAGATACCCGACCGCCAAGTCACCGCGCTTATTGGTCCCTCAGGCTGCGGGAAGTCGACGTTCCTCCGGACCTTGAACCGCATGAACGAAATTATGGGGCAGACCCGCCTGGAAGGAAAAGTTACCATTGACGGCCGCGACATTTACCGCAACGGCACCGACGTGGTCGCCCTGCGAAAACACGTCGGCATGGTCTTCCAGAAATCGAATCCATTTCCCAAATCCATCTTCGAGAATATCGCCTATGGCCCCCGAATTCATGGAATCAAAGATCGCTCGGAATTGACCCGTATAGTCGAGCAGAGCCTGGAACGCGCCGGTCTCTGGGAGGAGGTCAAGGATCGGCTTGCAAACAGCGCGCTCGATTTGTCCGGCGGACAACAACAGCGCCTTTGCATCGCCCGCGCCCTCGCTGTTGGCCCCGAAATCCTCCTCATGGACGAACCCGCTTCGGCCCTCGATCCCAAGGCGACCGCCCGCATCGAAGACCTTATCGGCGAGTTGCGTGAGGACTACACAATCGTTATCGTGACCCACAACATGCAGCAGGCGGCGCGCGTGTCGGACTACACCGCGTTCTTCTTCGAAGGCCACCTCGTGGAATTCGGCGAAACGCAGGTCATGTTCACCAAACCCGCCCAGCAGAAAACGGAAGAATACATCACCGGCCGATTCGGCTGACTGCCAGGAAACGCAATTGTCCATTCATTTGCAGCGTGAAACCGAACGTCTGAAAAAGAACATAATGTCCCTGTGCGCCATGGTCGAGGAGAGCGTGGCCAACGCGGTCCTGTCCCTCCGCGACCGCAATTCCGACCTCGCGCGCCGAGTCATCGATTCCGACATTCAAATCGACGATCTCGAAGTTGACATCGAGGAGGAATGCCAGAAGATCCTGGCGCTTCACCAGCCGGTTGCCCATGACCTCCGCTACATCATCGCCGTGCTCAAGATAAACGCCGAACTCGAGCGCATTGGCGACGCCAGTGTAAATATCGCGGAACGCGCCTTGGTGCTCAGTGAAACGGAGCGCGTCGACATCCCATTCAATTTCACCGGCATGGCGGAGAAAGCCCGCTCGATGCTGAAACGGAGCATCGACGCCCTCGTCACGCAGGACACAAAACTCGCCTACGCCGTAATCGCCTCGGACGATGAAGTCGATGCCATCAATCGCGAGATGTACGATCAAGTCAAGGCCGGCATTCGGAGGCATCCGGAGCATATGGAAGCCCTGATTCACTTGCTTAGCGTTTCGCGCCACCTCGAGCGCATCGGGGACCATGCGTCGAACATCGCGGAAGATGTCATCTACCTGACAAAAGGAGATATTGTCCGCCACAAGACGGAAGAGTACCTGTCAAAAGTCGACCATCATTGACAGCACGGCGCCAGCGCGAATCCTCTCTTCTGGATCGCCGTTTCTTCGCATTCCGAAATCGAAACCTAATGCTTACGTTAGGTTGATTCTTGCGCCAAACGGATGTTACGATTTCGTCCGGCGGTAATCGGCCTTCGGACCGATTGAAAGGCCGCCTTGGGATCGGGGCCCCCTCCACTAACGTAAACGAACGATCTACATGACTTCTGCGATATCGCTTAGGGGCGCGTGCGTCCAAACCGTTCTGGTAATCGCTGCCCTCGTTGTCATGGCGGGTTGCGATACGACGTACCGTGGCGCGGCCGAACGCATCGTACCTGACCCGCATTCCGCCGGCGACGAACAGTGCGCCTTCTTGAACCAGCCGCTTCCCAAACCGTTCCGCGTACTCGTCGAAAGTCCCGTGGAACCCGGCCTACTTGGCGGCAAGGGAATGCGCCATCCTGTGGCGGACGCCGAAGTCCTTTTCCGTGTTGACAACCCCGAATCCGGTGCGGTTTTCGAGGAGTCCAATACGCCTGAAATGACGGCTACGACCAACGCGGCGGGCAATGCCTCCGCGCTGTTGCGTCTTGGCGCCGAAACCGGCGATGTTTTCGTTACTGCGTACCTCGAAACCCCGTCTGGAACCGAAGAAGTATCGTTCCGTGCCACAGCCGGGCTCGAAGTCATCGGATCGGGGTTGGAAGCGAGTACCGGCGGCATAATCCCCGAAGTTGGAGTCCGATTGCAGGACGAGTCAGGGGACCCCGCCGTCGGCGTTCCTGTCTTCTTCCGAGTGGACGGCAATGACCACGGCGCTGAAGTCGGTCAGGCAAAGGTTCTGACAGACGAGACTGGTCTCGCAACGACATCCTGGAAACTGGGCGACGTTACGCAACCCTACTTCGTTTCCATGCAGGTCATGGACAACCGCCCCGGCGTTCCTCCGGAAGCCCGTTTTCGCAGCCGGACTATCGTGATCAAAGCCATGGGGCTGGACAAGTCCGTCATGGGGATCACGCTGCTTGGCGGACTGGCCATCTTCATTATCGGCATGCGCCTCATGTCCAACGGATTACAACGTATGGCCGACCGGCGCCTCAAGTCCATTCTTCAAGCCATGACGTACAATCGGTTCCTCGCGCTTCTCGCGGGAATGTTCCTTACCGCGCTGGTTCAATCGTCGAGCGCCACGACCGTGATGACCGTGGGATTCGTCAACGCCGGACTCATCAATTTGACCCAGGCGATCGGAGTGGTATTCGGCGCCAACATCGGTACGACCATCACGGCCCAGATCATCGCCTTCAAACTCGACAGTCTGGCCTATCCAGCAATCGCTATTGGGGCCGTCATGTCCGGCTTAGGCAAGCGGCCTTCTATCCGCTACGGGGGGGAGACCATCCTCGGTTTCGGTCTCCTGTTCCTGGGGATGACGACCATGTCGGACACCCTTAAACCGCTCAATTACAGCCCAGGCTTCCAGGCCATGTTTCAATGGTTCGACTGTACCCCCCAGGGTCCCGGCGGTATGGTCCCTTGGAGCGCCGCACTCATGTGCATTGTCATCGGGACGATTTGCACCATCGTCGTGCAGTCCAGTTCCGCCACGATTGGTCTCGTGCTCGCCTTGTCGAGTCAGGGCCTCATCTCGTTTTACACGGCAGTACCCTTGGTTTTGGGCGATAATATCGGGACGACCATTACGGCGATTCTGGCCTCTCTTGGGGCCAATCGAAACGCCAAACGCGCCGCCCTCGCCCATACCCTGTTCAATGTTTTCGGCGCCGTCTATATGTATGTGCTGCTCTTTGTGCCTGCCTGGAACGGGCAACCCATCTTCCTTGGCCTCGTGAATTCGCTGACCCCGGGCGATGCCTTCGCGGAGAATCCCGAGAACCTGGTTCGGCACGTTGCCAATGCGCACACGCTGTTCAACGTGTTCAACTGCATTCTGTTTATTCCATTTGTGACGCAGATGGCAGCCGTGGTCCGAAAGGTGATCCCCATGGCCCGGACCGACGAGGAAAGCGTCTTGGAGTATTTGGAGCCTACGCTCCTCCAGACACCCTCGCTGGCCCTCACCCAGGCCGTCCAGGAGGTGGCCTACATGGTCCGCCTGAGCCGGAAATCCATCAATGACGGTTGCGATCTGTTCTTTGGGGGACCGCCCGAACTCGAACGCAAAGTCCTCAAGCGCGAAGACACAATTGATAAACTCCAGCACGAAATCACCGCCTACCTCGTGGAGCTGTCGCGACAACAACTCCCCGAAAATGAAGCGGAACTCATCCCGGCCCTGCTCCACGCGGTAAACGACGCCGAGCGAATCGGCGACCACTCGGAAGACTTGGTCGAACTAACCAAGGTGCGAAATGCGGGTCCCTACCCCATATCTGAGGCTGCGCAGACTGAGATCCGCGACCTTATGGCAAAGCTGAACGAGCAGTTCGACCTTACGCTACAGGCGCTCACCGAAGGCAACCAAAGTTACGTGAGCAAGGCCAAGGCCATCGAAGCGGAAATCACCGAGATGCTGCGACTTGCTTCCGACGCTCACATGGTCCGGCTTGAGAACCACCAGTGCCAGGTCATGTCCGGCATCATCTTCCTGGACTTCCTGTCCAACCTTGAGCGCGTCGGGGATCATCTCCTGAACATTGTGAAGCGAGCGGACCGCGTCGTCGCCGTTACCGCCACCTAACCGGCCTACCGCAGGGCTGGAACGCCCGGTATCGTCGTACCCGGGATCGCTGTGCGGTCCGTAATGGGGACAAGTGGGGGAGGCGTGTACGTCGATTCCACGTTCGGGTTTCCGAAGAGTTCGTCATACCATTCCAGCCACCGTTCACCTTCCAGACCATCCGGCATGCCCGTGATCAACTCCAACGCGTCGATGGCCGGTTGCACGAAACCCGCCCGTTCCCGCACCAGGCCAATCAGAAAGTGGACAGTCGATTCGTCCCCAACGAGCCCCAGGTAACGAACGACCTCGCGCCGAACGCGCCGGTCCGGCTCACCATTCGCAGACGCGGCGGCCGTGAGCAGCCCCAACGCTTCCGGACCGCCGATTCGGGCAATCCCGTAGTACGCCGGTAGCCGCACGTTGGGGTCCGTGTGTTGAACGAGTCGGGCCAACGCATGGAGGGACCCAGGATCGTCGATTGAGGCCAAGGCGTTTGCCGCATATGACGCGACGAGGGGGTCATTCCCCAATGCCAACTCCGTCAAAGGCTCCAAGGCCCGCCGGCTTCCCACGCGCCCCAATCCATAGGCTAAAGCCACCCGCTCATCACGCGTCCGGCCTGGCGAGTCCAGCATGCGGAGCATCCCCGCCTCCAGCACGGCGCGCAGACGGGGGAGTGCCGCATCGACTCCCATGACAACCTGTGGCTCACCCCAGGCTAAAACAGCAACGACAGCCTCCGTGACGGCGTCTTTGTCCAGTCGCGGTAGTGCCTCCATTGCGCGCTCCCGTACCCCCTCGTTCGGGTCCGCCAAGCTGTAAATGACGAAGGGGACCAGTTCTGGCCCGGGCAAGTGTGACACCCCCTCCAGCGCCCGGACCCGAGTCCCGGGATCGGCGGATAGCGCCATCGCCATCAGAGGGGTCTGCGCGCCCTCGCGCGAAGGGGAGAGCGGGGTCCAGAGCAAACGGTCGCGCCTTTCAGACGCAACCGCTTCTTCGTTTAGTTGACCTTCCCGGTCTTTCTGCGCGGAATCAGCCGATTCTTGAGGCTCATTCGCAACTGCTGCCACCTCTCCCTCCGTGAACGAGGCAGCCATCATGGCAGCAACCAGGCTACACCCAACGAATGCGCGGCCGATTCGGGTCAACCTAACCTTTTTATTTATCATAATTTGCCGAACTCCTAGCGCAATTCTCACCCGATTGCCCCTTTTGGATCAAACTTTTTTTCAGCTTGGAATAAACCATATATAGTCAATGTTTGACAGGGTGTCTACAAAGGGGGATCCTTCCCCCAGGTTCCCCTGAGTAGGCACAGTCAGAAATGGCTGGTTCCCACCATCGGCGAGTGCGTCAAGGCAGTTCCCCCGCTGCCCGCACTCGCCCCTTTTTTATCACTTCACATATATTCCCCAACGCCGTTTCGATGCGTGTTGGCAACTATAACTGCCTGTATGACATTAACTTATGACGGTATTGACTTTCTAGTTTCAAATCCGTATACTAACGCGACGAGCGGCTGATGTCCGCTACACCGAACACGCCAATGATCGGGCACGATACCTCGCGCCACCGGAGCATGAAACTCTCGTCGAGTTGCCTGGAAACAGGACGGCACTACAGCCCCGGGTAATGGTCGGCGAACGAGTTGGAACAGCGTTGGGGCGTGCCCCTACTAGGAGAAAGTAATGGCTCTACGATTGTCTGTGGCGCTTGACATGTTTACCGGTTCCCCGGATCGGTATTGTCCGGATGGATACCGCGACCCCTTGCGTATCCAGGAACGCCTTTCGATCGCCTCTAAGATCAAAGGAATCAAAGCGGTCGAAGTCTCCCAGAGCGACATTTCCCAAGAGTTCCCTGTGAAAGAGTTGAAACGCCTCCTCAGGGAGTACTCTTTACAGTGCTCGGGGGTTTCCGCAAATTTGGCGCAGGATCGCCGCTATGCGCTTGGCGCGTTCGGTCACCAGCACCCCAAGACCCGCAACGCCGCCATCGACGAAGGTAGAAAAGCGGTCGATATCGCCCGCCAGGTCGGCGCCACCGAAATCACTCTAAGGCTATTTAGCGACGGGTTTGACTACCCCTTCCACATCGACTATACGACCCACTGGAACACGCTGATCTCGTCCATTAAGACCATCGCAAAGTATGCGTCGCCCGACATCAACGTGGCCATTGCGTACAAATGCCGCGAACCCCGCAAGTTCCTTACGGTGGCGACCGTGGGCAAGGCCCTGTCCCTCTGCCAGGAAATCGCCATGAAAAACGTGGGCGTCGGCCTGAACTTCTCTCACGCCATGATGTCCGGCGAGAATCCGGCCGAGTCTATCGCCTTCCTCACACGGTCCAACAAACTTTTCCAGGTCTATTTCAGCGACAACTACCGCTTGTGGGACGACATGATGCTCCCCGGCAGCGTGCACATGTGGGAGCTGATGGAAGCCCTGTTCTACCTCAAGACGAGCAAGTACAAAGGGTTCTGCACCATCGACGTGATGCCCCAGCGGATCGATCCGGCCCAAGCCTGTCAGATTGCCATCGGCAACCTCTCGATTTTCTGGAAGAAACTGGATAAGCTGGACAACACGGAATTAAGGAAGGCCCAGAAGACGTTAGATGCAGTGGAAAGTCAAAAGATTATTCGCCGCGTCATGCTTCAATAATGGGTCCGTTGCGATCAAATACATACGACGAACACAAGCCCGCACCGGGATTGCCGACAGGTAATTCCGGTGCGTTCATTTTTGGAGGACGCCCATTCGCATCGTAGGAAATACACACGGACTCAAAGCATCCGAGCATAAGCGTCTGCAAAAGCTCGCCAACCGAAGAATTCCGGCAGACCGTATCGTCAGCCCCGAATTCGCCCGCACCCTGACCGAAGTGTCTCGCGAGATTCAGCGGCAAGTCGGCGTTCTTGTTGATCGACGGGGGCATGTCAAAGTGGTCATGGTCGGCGATGCACGGTCCGTTTTCATTCCGGATTTGAGCGCCTATCGTCGTGGCATGGACCGGCTCGCCGGACTGCGCCTTGTTCACACTCATCTTCATGGGGAATCCCTTACCGACGATGACCTGACGGACTTGGCCCTCCTGCGTCTTGATCTCGTTGCGGCCATCGAAGCCCAGGAAGACGGATTGCCCGGAGCCGTGCATGCCGGCCATCTGCTCCCCGCCAATGACGACGAGCTTCCCTGGTCGGTAGAATCGAGCCCAGGCGTTCACGCGCTCTCCGACGACTTCCTTGAAATGATCGAGGCGCTCGAAGCGGAGTTTGCCCGGCTGCGCAAACCGCGCCGTGCGGGAGACACTCGTGACCGCGCGATTCTCGTACACGTTTCAACGGCTCCTCCGTCAGTGGCCGAGGACTCCATCGCGGAATTACGCGAGTTGGCACGAAGCGCCGGCATTGATGTCGTACATGACGCCATCCAACGGCGTCCCGTGGATCCCAAATATGTGATCGGCAAGGGCCGTCTGCAGTCCATCCTCATCAAGGCCATGCAACTCGGCGCCGAAGTGCTCGTATTCGATCAAAACCTCGCGCCGGCCCAGGTGAATAGCCTCGCCGGTTTCACCGACCTGAAGATTCTCGACCGCACGCAGGTTATCCTGGACATTTTCGCGCAACGCGCGGTTACCCGGGAAGGCAAGATTCAGGTGGAACTGGCCCAGCTTCGCTATCTACTTCCGCGGCTCGGGGCCAAGCAAACCGCAAGCGCCTTCTCCAGGCTAACCGGTGGCATCGGCGGACGTGGCCCCGGTGAAACGAAGCTCGAGATCGACCGGCGCCGGGCGCAAGACCGGATCGCCGCCCTGGAGCGCGAAATCAAGAAACTGGGGGAGCGCCGTCGACTCCGCAGATCCGCGCGGACGCAGAAATCAGTCCCCACGGTATCCATCGTGGGCTACACCAATGCGGGAAAATCCACACTTCTCAACCATCTCACAAATAGCCAGGTCGTCGCGGAAAACGCGCTCTTCGCAACCTTGAACCCGGTTTCCCGGAGACTCCGCTTTCCCGAGGAACGAGAAGTCATCATCACTGACACGGTGGGATTCATTCGCCACCTGCCTGAAGAACTCATGGCGGCCTTCCGCACCACGCTCGAAGAACTCGACGATGCCGATGTACTCGTTCATGTTCTGGATGCGTCCAGTCCCCATCTGGAGGAAGAGAATTGCACGGTTGAAACGATTCTGACCGAGCTAGGTCTCGACCAGAAACCGCGAATACTCGTGCTCAACAAAACCGACCTCTGTGATCCCGGAGTTGTCGAAGGGCTCAAACGCCAATTCAACGGTGTGCCGATTTGCGCGTTGGATCGCTCCACATTCGCGCCACTCATGACGCGCATTGAAGATCTACTCTGGGCCGAAACCGCGCCGCGACTCACGGCGGTGGAATCTTGAAGCCCGTTGGAGTACCATCGTCACCGTGTTTCCTGCGACAAACTGTAACCCCTACAAAGGATTCCGACGTAAACCCACTATGCGCTCGTTCCCAGTCATCGCAACCGTTCTCGTCTTCATGTTCGCCGCCACCATCGCTCGGGGCCAAGGCTCCGTAGCTGACCAGGCAACGTCGCTCCTCGAAAAAGCCCATGGGGAGCAGGCCGCCGCCTTGGACGCCGCCCGGCAGGGCGATCAGGCGGCATATCAACGACACTCCGAACAGGCCGGCGACTATATGGCACAAGTGCAAGCTCTGTTCAAGAATGTTCGCATCGACGACTCAACCAATCCCGATGATTTGGCAGTCTATGCCGGGTATCGTAAGGAGCTGGGCGATTACGATCTCGCGGAAGCGTCCCTTGTCCGTGCGCTCACGATTTCCCCCGACCGAGCAGAACTCTGGTTTGCCCTGGGAGAGGTTCAAGCGCTGCTCGGGACCGACGGCGAAGCGCGCGCGATCAAATCCCTTCGAAAAGCGATTGAACTCGATCAAGGCCCCGAATTGAGCGCCAAGGCTCACGCCGCACTCGGCGCCCTGTTTCTTCAACAAGGACTATTCGACTTCGCGCGCACGGAACTCGAAGACGCGATCGAAGCCGACCCCAATCACATCGGGGCACGCATCACCCTCGCCTCACTCGATGTGCGCGACGGGGCAATCGGAAAAGCATCGGAAAGCTTGGACGCCTTGGGGGAGATCGGGCCTCAGTACATGTCGCTCATGCAACGTACCATCGAGAAGGCCCTCTTTGACTTCAGTGAAGCGCGACGTTGGATGCCGGACACCGCGGACAACCATCTTGCCTATTCAAAGCTGCTCGTCCGCGCCGGTCGTCCCGCGGAAAGCATTCTGCCCCTGGAACGCGCCGCCGAATTGGACCCCGATAACTACGTGACCTGGAACCTGCTCGGATCCATGTACCGGGGCTTCGACCGTATCGAAGACGCACGGAAAGCCTTTGCCCGGTCCCTGGAACTCAACCCGGACCAGCCACGGACACGCAGCGCGATGGAAGAGTTGGATGCGGCCACGGCGCCTAAAGTGCCCCTAGCGCCACTGGCTCCTCAATAGCAGGTGGATTGTGCAGGGGGTGAAACAGTAAGCATGGGGGAGATGCCGGCGGGTTTCATTTATCTAGCGCGTTGAATCCAAAGGGCTTAGGTGAACTCAAAATTATACTTGACTTAATGAATCCGTTTTGTAATAATTCCGCTCGCTTCTGACCTTCGGAAAGTGGTTTATCTCCGCGCCTGATCGGCGTTTAGTGGAATTGCCCTGATAATGCTCGACTTCGTCCAAAATACGTGGCAGGCTTGGATCACCGTTTTAACCTTGCTTGCTGTTCTCGCCGGGCTTATTCGCAATCTTCCGCCCGACGCAGTCCTCCTCGGTGGTACGGTCTTGCTCACGCTGACCGGTATCATATCCCCGGTGCAGGCGTTTTCGGGGTTTTCGAACGAGGGTATGCTGACGGTCGCCGCCTTGTTTGTGGTCGCCGCCGCCCTCCGGGAAACTGGCGCATTGGACACCATCGGCGGGCTGGTCCTCGGCCGGGCCCGAACCGAACGGGGCGTCCTGATCCGGCTCGCCGGCAGCGTTACCGGAATGTCGGCCTTCCTGAACAACACGCCCATCGTGGCCATGTTCATCCCGATTATCACGCGATGGTGCGGCAAGAACGGCATTTCGCCATCCCGCCTTCTCATCCCGCTATCGTACCTGACCATTCTGGGGGGCACTTGCACCCTCATCGGCACCAGCACCAACCTGGTGGTTAGCGGCTTGTTACGGCGCGAGATGGACATTGATCCCGCGCACAGCGCCAACCTGGCGCCCATCGGGCTCTTTGAAATGAGCTGGGTAGGCGTGCCCTACGCGATCATTGGCACTCTCTACCTGCTCTTCATCGGCTACCGCCTCATCCCGGACCGGAAAGACTTCATCGAGAAGATGAAACAGACGGCGCGGGAGTACCTCGTGGACCTGCGCATCGAGCCGGGTTGCCCTCTAATCGGCAAGACCGTCGAGGCCGCCGGACTACGCCGCCTGCGCGGACTCTTCCTCATCGAAATCCTCCGCAACGAGGAAGTCATCGCGCCGGTTCGCCCCGACCGCACGCTCGCCGAAGGCGACGTCCTGACGTTTACCGGGGAAGTGACTACGATCATCGACCTCGAGCGAATCCAGGGCTTGGTGCCCATTGCGGACGACGGATACGAGGCGCATTCCCTGAGACGGCGCGGGCGGATGCTCAGCGAAGCCGTCGTGTCTGCCACGTCGCCTGTTGCGGGCAAAACGATCCGCGACTCAGATTTTCGCGCACGGTATAACGCCGCCGTTGTTGCCGTGCATCGAGGCGGGGAGCGCCTTCACGGTAGAGTGGGAGACATTGTGCTCCGGGCCGGCGACACGCTTTTGCTGCAGACTGGACCGCACTTTCTCGGCGTACATCGCAACGATCCGGATTTCTACCTCGTCAGCGGTATCGAAGATTCCCGGCCCGTGCGTCACGAAAAGGCGGGGCTTTCCATCGGCTTGTTGGCCGTACTGATCGTGCTGATGGCCACGGGGTATGTCAGCATCGTGGTCGCCGCGTTTATCATCGCAGGCCTGATGGTCGCCACGCGCTGCATTTCCATGGGAGACGCGCGGCAGAGTCTGGATTGGCAGACGCTGGTAACCATCGGCGCGTCGTTCGGACTGGGCGAGGCCCTTCGCACATCCGGCGTCGTGTCCGTTGTCGCCGAGTTTCTGGTTGGGAACATCGGCGCCTGGGGACCCTACGCCCTCCTCGCAGCCATCTACCTGTTGACAAGCATCTTCACCGAAGCTGTCACCAACAATGCCGCGGCTGTGCTCATGTTTCCCTTCGCCGTGGCGATTGCGGATCAGTACGGCGTCAATCCAAGGCCTTTCGTGATGGCCGTCATGTTCGCCGCTTCCGCGAGTTTCATGTCCCCTATCGGGTATCAAACCAACCTGATGGTCTACGGCCCCGGCGGTTACCGCTTCACGGACTTCCTGCGCGTCGGACTCCCCCTCGAACTCATCCTCTGGTGCTCAGCCGTCATTTTGATTCCCATCATGTGGCCCTTCTGAGCGTCGAATCATGCCACAGGCTTGGCGAATGAGCGAAAGAACTTGAACGCGTTGCAGTGCCCACATTGATTGTCGGGATCGCTATCGGGATCGGTATCGAAGTGGAAAGCGAATACCGATTTCGATACCGATTTCGATACCGATTTCGATACCGATTTCGATACCGATAGCGATTTCGATACCGATAGCGATACCGATAGCGATACCGATACCGATAGCGATACCGATACCGATTGAGACAAACTACGGCTATTAATACCAAACGGCTTGCGGACCAAGTTCTTAGCCAGCGAAGCTACACCCCGCAGGAATTCCACGGGTCCGCCCGCGCGTTCGGTCAACCATCGATGGCGTCCTCGTCGCTCCAGTGCTCAAAGTAGTGACGAAACGCGCGCTCAAAATCTTCGGCGACCGTATCGATCGCCGGTGCGTTGCCCAGCAGTTGCCGCAGGGAAGTCACTGGTTTGTCGCGAATCCCGCATGGCACAATAAGCCCGAAGTGGCCCATATCCGGGTCCACGTTGAGCGCGATGCCGTGATACGTCACCCAGTCATGGATGCCCACACCAATCGCGGCAACCTTCGCGCCGTCGACCCACACCCCCGTGAAACCATCGACGCGTTCTCCCGTCAATCCGTATCCGGCCAATTGAGTGATGAGCACCTGTTCCAGCGAGCGAAGGTACCAACGGATGGACAATTTCCATTCGCGCAGGTTCAGGATGGGATAGCCTACCAACTGTCCCGGGCCATGATACGTCACATCCCCGCCGCGATCGGCCTTGAACACCGAGATTCCCCGAGCCGCCAGTGCATCTTCGGTCAGGAGCAAGTTCTCGGACCTGAAATTGCGGCCCAAGGTGAAGACCGGTTCGTGCTCAAGCAGAAACAGCGCGTTGTTCGCCTGGCCCGCCTCGACCGCAACGCGGCGTTCGCGCTGCAATTCGAGGCCTTGCGCATAAGACGTGCGGCCCGGCAGCTGGATCGATTCGATCACTCGGTGAGATTCGCGCATGGCGCAGAGTATAGCAAACCGGTCAGGCCGAAGCCTGTGCGATTCGCGCAGCCATGGAATCCTCGAAGTGATTCCTGCAGTGTTCCCGAACTTGCAGAGCGAATGCGCGTGATGCATCGTCCGTAACCGCGGACGCAACCACGGTGAGCAGCGATGTCACGCGCGATTCGGGAAGCGCAAGAAGCATGTCGACCCCTGGACTCTCCGTCAAAGGCAAGCCCGCGATGTGATCCTCGGCCGCCGCTTCCAGCGCTATTGTAACTGCAGCTTCTACGTCGTCTGTACCGGCCAAAAGATTTCTCGCTTGATCGATGTCCGAGTGAAAGTAGGTTTGCGACGCGATGAAGTACCGGGCAACACGCAAAGTGACACTTGCGTTCTCCAGATCGGGCGAAAACGGCACCCCGTGGACGGCGCGAAGTCCGCGCGTCGCCGCCGCAAAGTGGAGAATCGTTCGCGGCGCTTCTTGCATACCCACAAACGCGCGCTCGGCCTTCTCGGGTTCAAACTGGAGGAACGCCTCGTACGCGCGCGCCAAGAAGGATGCACTACGGTTCGACCGAACATGGTCCGTGTAAAGATCAATAAGGTCTTCGCGGGGTGGCACATCGCACAAGGCATAGGCCACCAAATGTTGTGATTCCGTCTCCCGATACAGCAATTGCAGTAGGGTGGCGCTTTCCGTCCCGGGAACGCCGGCGAGTGACTTGATCAAGGCGTACTTCCGCAACCCGTCGCTGCGGCCGATCTCACGCTCCAATATCGGGACGGCATTCGCACCGTGCTGGGCGATCATGCGAATCGTTTTCAAATACGCAAGGTCATCGCTGGATTGGGCCAGTAGTTCATCAAGGAGCCTCAAGCGGTCTTCACCCCCGGCCGTTCCCAGCCGATCGCGCGCGACCTCCTGCTGTGCAATGGACAACAGACCGTATACGCGAAACCCGTCAACAGACCCCATGTCAACCGTTCGTACAGGATCGCGGTGTACGAACCATCGTGGAGGCGCATGGTCAAGTTCCTGCCAGGAAATGCGCGCCGCAAGCCGGTCCGCTTCGGCTTGGTCATTCGGAACGAAAAGAAACTGGCTATACGCGCAACGCGTTATCGGCTCGAAGCGGGAGCAGTCGGCTTCTGCATATGCCCAGTCGTACGCGAGCGTCACGCGGTATCCGAAAACATCCGCACACGCCGAAGGTTTGGCCTCGCACTGGACCAGACGCCACCGGCGATCTTCCAATGAATTCGCCAAGGAGTATACGGGAGACGATTCCGATAGATTGAAGGCAGCGGGCGCTTCGGAGGCCGCACCAAACAGACTCGCCGGGGGAACCGTCATCAAGACATACCAGCCAGCAAACAACCCCGCGCCGACCAGGATTCTAAGCAAGGATTTCACAGGTAAGGATTGGTTCAATCGCAAAACCAGCCGTTCGTATACCCAATCGACGAAACAGATAAACATACTTCCCCCGTGCCGGTTTCCGCCGGAACTCTCTGTGATTCGTCTGCGAGAACCTTCTGTACTCTAGGACGTTTCCCGGAGGCAAAAGGTTATACCGTTCAGAATATTTTCTTATGATGATGTCGGTTGGTTCTCTTGGAAGGTAATGACGGCAAGGTCATGAAGCGATCAGTGATCCGGCACGGCAGCCGTCACCAATCTGCGGAGTAGCCGTAGTCGAAGAGTGACGGAAAACGGAACCGCTCGGCCTGGACGAAAGCTCCCGATACGATGTCCACGTATACGGCAAAGGAGTCCTCGCTCTCCACATCTTCGGGGCTGACCAGACACAATGCGCATTGCTGTGATGGAGCCGGACTCTTGAGAAGTTTTCCGATCTGGTCCGGTTGAACGTAGGAAAAGAATGCGGCGGGCAAGAGGACGCACTGCGGTGCATACGTCTCGAGCAGATCGTTGCCGGCCATTTCCCGGCTGACATACTCCGATGCGGCTGCGCAAATTGTTGGTGAATCCGCCCAGTCCTTGGGCAAGGCTTCCGGTTCGATGGTCAGGTCCTGTGGAAAAGCTCCGTAGCATGCGAACACGTATTCCACCGCCGGCAGGGAAAGTTGTCTGGCGGCGGTCTTCACCCATCCCTTAGATTTTCCATTCGCCACGCGTACGAGGTTCACCTCATTCGCCTCTTTTGAGTAGAAATCGAAATGCCAAGCCGCAGCCGTACCATCCATATTCACGTCGCGTTCGCTGTCCATGACCGACGCGTACACGCAGCAGAGGACGGCGGACCGTGCGTGGGGCCAATTCTGTGGTGTCAGTTGCTCCTCCGCCAGCCGGTACGCCTCTCGGGCCGTCATCGACGTGCCACCGCCACCCAGTAGTCCCTTTAGAAATCCCATGACACCTCCCTGGTTCATTCGGCTGATGCGATGGGTCCATGAAAGCGCCATTGGCGTGCAATGTCAAACTTGGCCGAATATCGAGCTATCCCGGCGTTGCCTGAGCTTCGTGAGAAGACGCAGGCGCGCGCGGGACGCAGTTTGTGGAAGCGTGCCGCGAGCTATATGTGCGAATTCCATACGTCGGCGCGCATGCCTGATGAATAGATGGCCTCAAGGTCCGCGCGGTACGGATTGGTGCTGAGCGCCCGATACACGTGGGCTCGCGAGTTCGGGTCAGCGCACAGTTCGCGAATGAGGCTCGCGCTCTCCGGCCCGGGGATTCGCACGAGCAAGGTGATGATGCCGTAGCGGCTGCATTCGCA
>CAZWDH010000132.1:0-17902 GCA_964632865.1 uncultured Nitrospiraceae bacterium | reverse complement strand
CTCATCGAACGCGGCGTGCGGTTCGTGAATTGTTACCACGGCAGTTGGGATCACCACAGCGACGTGGAGGGCGGCTTGAAGGCCAAGTGCAAGGAAACCGATCAGGCCTGCGCGGCGCTGCTGAAAGATCTCAAGCAACGCGGCATGCTGGAGGATACGCTCGTGGTGTGGGGCGGCGAGTTCGGGCGCACGCCCATGGTCGAGTCAAGTGCGGCCCTTGGCCGCAGCATGGGCCGCGACCATCACCCCCAGGCATTCACCATGTGGATGGCGGGCGGCGGCGTTCGCCCCGGCCAGACGATTGGCGCCACGGACGAGCTGGGATTCAATGTCGCGGAGCGCCCGGTGCACGTCCACGACATCCAGGCGACGATCCTGCATCTGCTCGGGCTCGAACACACGAAGTTGACCTACCGCTTCAAAGGCCGCGACTTCCGGTTGACGGATGTGTTTGGGAATCTGGTGCCCGAGTTGATCGCGTGAGGCTGGACAGGACGAATCGGACTTGGCGCGGCCGTTGACCGCAGCCAAAGTGAGAAGGCGATGACGCTCTTTGGATAGTGGTGGTGTTAAGCAATCGTCCACATCCTCGGAGGTCAGCACCGGGGAACAGTTTGTCGCAAGTCACGGTCGCGATGACTTGGGTGTCTTGAACGGGTGGGATCGGCTCGTTCTGCGGGGGCTTTATCGGCTCTTGTAGGGGGTGACGTGGTATTTGCATCAACTCCACTTTCGCCTGAAAGAAATCAAGGACTTCACCCAGGGGCTTACAGGGCAGATTGTTGCGGCGTCTTTGGAACAGGCAAAACAAGCGGGGCTGCCTTATGTTTACCTCGCTCCGGGTGCCACGTGCAAGGAGGAGTTGGCCCGCCGAATATTGCAGGAAGCGCCGATTGCGAGTGGTCTTACTGGTGTCCGGCGATGGATAGCACCATGCTGGACGTATCAGATGCGTGCTGGGGGGCAAGCCCGAACTGGTTGCTGCACGACGCAAGTGTTCGTTTCACTGCCACCATTACCTCGACCCTCAACTTGGCTTCATGCATGTGCGTATTCAAACGTGGCCGGCTTTCAACGTCCAAATCTACGTGAATGCTCGAGAGTGGCTGGCTCTTCGGATGGACCAGGCCGGTTTGGCCGATCTCTCTGCGCGCGCCCGGAGGTCCCAAAAGACCAACGAACACTGTCTTGACGCCTTTGGCCCAATTGCCGTCTCGAGGAAATCTTCGCATCCTGGGGCCCAATGAATCCCCCGGCGCGGTACTACTCGCCCCAACTGCGACGCGCCAAATCCGCAAATTGATGAGTTTCAGGGGCTATGATAGGATACGCAAACGACTCAGAGAATCTGTGGAGGCTTTGTCGATGAGATCCGTCGCGATACTGGTTATTGCGGTCTTTGCGGTCGCTGCTCCCGCGATGGCACAAGGTGTTGTGGGCGACCTGCTCGCCGGGAAGCTGGTCGATCCGCAGGTCGGCCAGTGGGCCTGGTATGACCTGAGTTCCGGCCGCGGCAACAAGAAGTTCGTCGTACGTCAAGCCATCGTCGGCGAAGAGAAGGTAGGCCGGAAGACCGGCTATTGGGTCGAAATCGAAGTGGTCCCCGAAGTCGGATACCGAGTCATATACAAGATGCTATTGACAGGACCGGCCAGCGATCCCAGGAATATCGTCCGCGTGATCGAAAAAACCGGCGCCGAACCCGCCGTGGAACTTGAAGTCGATCCCGACGCGAGCGGCGAGGAAGCCCCAAAGCCCGAGCGAAAACCTGCCGGCCAAGAGAACGTCGCCACGATGAACGGGGTCGTCAGCGCCGAGCATTACGAGGTGGCGCAGAACGGCCAGACCATGCACCTCTGGATAAACGAAAGCATCAAGCCCACGGGAATCGTAAAACTCGAATCGCTGGACGGCCGCATGGTCTTGCGCAACTACGGAGAAGGCGGCGAGTACGCCAAGAGCGTCATCGTCGAGCAGCCAATCTCCGCGGCGGAAGCGGCCAAGATTCGCGAATCCCAGCCGGAGGCGGCTCCCGAGGTACAGACCCATGTGGGCACGGAAACCGAATCGAATCGTAACTAGGCGGGTGGGAGAGCGGCAATGAAATTGAAGGTCGTCGTACTAGCGGGCGCCCTGAGCGTCCTCGTCCTGGCTTGTCAAACGCCCAAGAAGCCCGAAGCGCCGCCTCCCCCGCAGGCCAACATTCGATTCGAGCCTGCCTGGGCCGTCTCGCCAATCCACCACGCCGAAGGCCGGTACGGCGACCTCTTCAGCGGCGCTTCCCGCGCAGTCTGGAATACGAGCGAAATCGCCGCGATGAAGAAAGCGGCATCGACACCGCCGGACCTGGTTCCGCCCCGCCTTGACGCGGATGCCCAGGCCTTGACCGAAGCCTATGTGGTCATCGAATGCCATCTGGTTTCCGAATTCAACGACATGAGCATCGCGTACGACGCCATCCGGCTCCGCGGCATCCAGGCGTACTTAATGACGCCCGACGGTACCCGGCTCGATCCAATCCAGATCCGGAGTTTCGGTTCCGTCGAGGAGTCGCAGGCGGACGCGCTGAAGCATTTCTCGCTGACCACGGTGGTGATTTTCCCCCGGGACAACCTGCTGATGGGCATGCCCGCCTTGAGCGCTGAAGCTGACAGCGCCCGTCTGGTGCTCGAAGGACACGACAGCGTGTACTATTTCGAGTGGGCCGGCATGCCAGCCGGGGCGACCGGTTTGCGGCCACCAACCCAGGAAGAAGCGCTATACATCACGAAGCTCGGCTACTATGAACTGTACACCGGCATTCGGCGTCTGGCCCACATATTCGACTGACGGGGCAATCCGGCGCGAATTCGAGGCGATTTCTTGCGATTCTTGTTGAAGAGCCTGCCTGTCGGAATTGGTTTGATTCTGGTGCTGGCGGGCGTAGTAGCCTTATTCTTGGCGACCCAACTCACCCGATCGGTCCGAACGACCCTCGAGCGCAGCCTTTCGTACATCTACCAGACCGACGTCCGCATCGATAAGGTCGCCTTTGTCCTGTCGCAGGGGGACATCGACCTGGAGGGAGTGACCATCTATAATCCCAAGCCCTTCAAGGAAGGCCCGGCCATCGAGATTGGACGCGTTCACGCTGACCTCGCGCCGTCGACACTGCTGTCGAGCAAGCCGGTCGTTCGGACCGTGACCTTGCACGACGCCCGCGTGCACATGCGGCTTGAAGCGGGAGTGGGGACGAACCTGGGTCACTTGGAAAAGAACGCGTCCCGTTTATCCGGCGGCGCGGATATTGGGGCACCGGCCACTGCCCGCCGCGAGTTCGTCATCCAGGAGTTCCGCAGCGAGGCCGCGCGCGTGGAGTTTTCGACGAATATTTTGCCGGTTTCATCCGTCGGTATGGACGTGCAACCGTTCACCATGACGGAACTCAGTGGCGCCAAACCGGTATCAACCATCGATGTCTGCATTTTGTTCGTGCGAAACGTTCTTCAGGAAGGGATTTCGATTAAAGGCGTCCTCGGACCGGTGGCGGACCGCCTTTTCGGCAATGCGCCGGCAGCCACGAATGAAAACGAATCGGAACCCGTTGTGGCAGAATAGATGCCGAACCAAACCCTAATCGTTGGGATGGAGGATTTCAGATGAAGCGCTACGGGTGGATAGGGGCGCTCGCGATCGCGTTCCTGGCTGGATGTATTGTGGGGGCGGCTGTGGTGGGTGTCTCGGCGAAATCCGTCGTCCACGCTGACATGAGTACGTTGCCTGCGATCTTCCAGGTGGACGCCCAACTCAAGAGTCCGATCGGGCCGGTCGAAGTGCAGGAGATTCACGGCGAATGGATTCGGGTGAAAAGCCTCCACGTGCTCGCCGAAGGCGACACCGAACATCAGTGGATGTACGTACCCGCCGTGCCGGGCACGTGGATCCCGGACGAAGGGATTTAGTGTGGGTAGCAAAACACGACGGCGGGTTCTTTCGGTAATCGGATGTTTTGTACTCGTTTGCGTCTGCGGCGCCCAATCCGTTCCTTCGGTTGAACCGGAAACGGCGGTGGTCAAGACCGTGCCGGTTTCGGAACGAGCCACCTTCGCCGCGGCGTGCGACGCTAACCTCATTACGGCGCAACTTGCGGGAGGTCAGCGCGTCGTATCGGTGCGAAACAAGGACAAAGCCTCTTACCGTCACATCGAAAAGATCGGTCTGCAGCACGGCGACGTGGTCGAGCGCGTGAACGGTGCGCCGCCGAGGAATGCCGCCGTGCTATCCGGAGCGATCCGCGGATTGACGCCGGGGCAGGACCTGACCCTGGTCGTGTCAAATGGAGGCAAGCAGCGAACCAGCGTGCTTCGCGCGGAAGGCCCTGTGCCGGCTGATTCAGCGTCGTCTGATAGCGGTAACGATATCATCGTAATTGACGAGAAGGCCCTGGAAAAGGAGTGGGAGGATCAAGATCCCTGGATGCTACTGGTCATGGCCGCGCCGCGCATGGCGTACGATGCCAACGGCGTCGTTATCGGCGTTACGTCGGGAGCGTTCAGCAACATCCCGCTTGCCGCCAGATTGGGGCTCCGGAATGGAGATATCATTCAGTCCGTCAACGGCTACGCGATTACCAGCGAGCAGGCTATCTTCGACGTGATCAATGCGCTGGAAGGGGAGCGCCATTACACGGCAAAACTCTTGCGCAATGGGAAGCCTCTTACGCTAAGATACCGGGTCGAATAGGTTGTTTCGGCCGGCGCGCGCGCACAGCAGTGCGTTGCATGCGGCACAGTAGTTCTGCGGAGGAGGGTTCATGAGTTTTTCGCGGTCCAAGGAGTTGTTCGCCAAGGCGAATCAGGTCATGGTCGGTGGCGTCAACAGCCCCGTTCGAGCGTTTAAGGGAGTGGGAGGGGAGCCATTCTTCGTGGCCTCCGGCGCGGGTGCGCGCATCACCGACGTCGATGGCAACGGGTACGTGGACTATGTGCTGTCCTGGGGCCCGCTTGTCCACGGCCATGCCCATCCCCGCGTGGTGGAGGCCGTCTGCGACGCCATGATCAAGGGCGCCAGTTTCGGCATTCCCACGGAAGCCGAGGTGCGAATCGCGGAACGCATCATCGAGATCGTGCCGTCCATCGAAAAAGTCCGCCTCGTGAACAGCGGGACCGAAGCCTCCATGAGCGCGATCCGCCTCGCCCGCGGGCACACGAATCGCGATCTGATCGTGAAAGTCGAAGGCGGCTATCACGGCCATGTCGATGGGCTGCTATCAAAAGCAGGAAGCGGCCTGACGACCCTCGGCGTGCCGACGAGCCCGGGGATTCCCGAGGCCTACGCGGCCTGCACGTTGACCATTCCCTACAACGATCTCGAAGCCGCCCGGCAGGTCTTCGAGAAGCACGGCAAGAAGATCGCCTGCGTTGTTGTCGAGCCCGTCGCCGGAAACATGGGCGTCGTACCGCCGGTGCCGAACTACCTCGACGGCCTGCGCGAACTCACCGTCAAATACGGATCGCTCCTCGTCTTCGACGAGGTGATGACCGGCTTTCGCGTGGCCCTGGGTGGCGCGCAGTCGCGGTATCGCGTGCTCCCCGACCTGACGATCCTCGGCAAAGTCATTGGCGGCGGATTGCCCGTGGGCGCGTATGGCGGACCGCACGAGATCATGGACAAGGTCTCGCCGACCGGTCCCATCTACCAGGCGGGAACCCTCTCCGGCAATCCCCTGGCCACGGCGGCGGGTCTCGCTACGCTGGATATCCTGGAAGAGCCGGGCGTGGTGAAGAGAATCGAAGATACCATGAAGACGTTATGCGAGGGGCTTGGCGAGATCGCCCGTGAATCAGGCATCCCCGTGTATCAGACCCGCGCGGGTTCCATGGCCTGCATGTTCTTCCACGACGGCCCCATCACCAACTACGCCGAGGCCACCGCATCCGATACGGATCGCTACGCGAAGTTCTTCTGGGGCATGCTCGAGCGTGGTGTGTATCTGGCGCCCTCTCAGTTCGAAGCCGCCTTTATGAGTTCCGTGCACACCGAACGCGACATCGATCAGACCCTAACCGCCGCGAGGGAAGTCTTCGCGACGCTCTAAGTTCCATCCCCGTGAGAACAATCGCGGTCCGCGCCTGCCCGTGCAGGTCCGTGCCCCCCCAAAGAAAAAACCGGAGAGTGCGGCCATCGCGGCGCACTCTCCGGTCGTTGTCTACTTAGAGTTTACGTACTTATCGATCTTAAGCGTGTCGCCGCGCTTCGGCATCTGGCCGTCCACCAGCGAGCAGACCGAGATCTTTTCCTGGACGGAATCAACCTTCACCGAACCCGTACGCTCCAACTTCACGTCCAACGCCAGGCCCGTGTCCGGGTCCGTGATGATCTTCCCCGTCTTGTACAGAGTCAGCACGGTGCCTTCCGTCATGCCGCGGTTACTGCCGGCATTGATGTAGATGCTGCCGCCATCAACTTCCGCCACGCGCGCCGAGAAGGGAACCTTGGACATCGTCGAAATGATGTGATCCACGCACTTCGCAATACACTCTTCCGCCGTCTCGCCCAAGGGCGTCTTCTTGAATTGATCGCCGCCCGCGCTGCCGACGCTGGTGTACACGTCCATGCCCATCGACTTGTGCGTACCCGTGTGCTCCGCTTTATGCGTGGAAAGCACCTGTGATGTGGTCAGGTCGATGATGCGGAGCTGCATGGCCACCTTCGACGTCACCTTGCTGCCGCCCACACCGATACCGCCGCCAATCCCGCCGATCGGAATGTTCACGCGGCCGCTCTTGCCTTCTTCACCGGGTTCAAATTGCGTCACCGTGCCTTGGATCATGATGCTGGCGCCAACGATCTGGCCGATCTTCAGGGCGGTCTCGGAATTAATGCGCCCCGCTGCGCCCAAATCCTGCTCTTGGAGGATCGAATCCAACTGCTGGCGCTCAACCACCACAAACCGGCCGGACTGCATCAACTGATCCTGCAGCATGGCCGCCATCACGGGACCTTCATCCCAACCCAGTTTCCCAGCGCCCTCGAAGGCGCCCACGGCCACGACCTGCTTGGGTCCCGAGTGAGGCGCCGGGGCCGGTGCCGATTCCTCGGCTGGCTCGGATGCGGATTCTTCTTCCCCTCCGCCTCCGGTGAGCTTCTTCAGAATCCCCGCTTCCGCTGGAGCGGCTCCGAAGACGAGCACCGCAGCACACGTCAAAATGGCAACAAGCTGAACTATCGAGCAACGACTATCCAACGTGATCATTCCCTCTCCTCCCAGAGTTCATCGTGACAGACCCAGATCCCGACTGTGGTACGCTGCAGCGCGGTTCGCCGCGCCTTCACGCAGGGCACCACTTTACCTTACATGCAAAAACACGGCGCAATTCTACGCGAAGGCCGGTCTGCAACTCAATAGAAATCAGCCCCACTGCCGGTTTCAACCTACCAGATTCCCTTGGTGGGTGCAGCAGTAGCCGCAATCCGACCACGTATCCTATTTCGATGCCTTTGCCGGCAGCGGCCCTTTTACCCGCCGCTTCTTCTTGTCCGGCGCCGGTACCGGCTCCGGCACGGCGCGCCGCTGCATGTACCACACGACGAATCCCAACAAGATCACGAAGGCCTCGATGGAGTAGAAGATGATTAAGGCCTGCATGACCCCGCTGGTAAATCCGTAGCTATGCAGCCCGACGCCGAGCAGGTTCACGCCCCACCAGGAAAAAGCCACAATGATTCCGCAGAATACGCTGGCTATCGCCACACCCAGATCGCGAATGTAGCCGCCGAGCCGCCCGTGCAGGATCGCCAACTCCCACAGCACGATCATGAGCGCGCCGTTTTCCTTGGGATCCCAGCCCCAGAAACGGCCCCAACTGTCATTCGCCCAAATGCCGCCGAGTACCGTCCCCACGACCGAAAATACCAGGCCGAAACAAAGCACTCCGTAGGTCATCCGCGAGACAGATTTGTAGAACCCCTTATCCTCGCGCCGGAAGCCGAAGAGCCTTCCGAGAATGTACACGTGTGCGATCGCGCCGGCGAAGAGGCCTGCGGCATACCCCATGGTGACCGTGGTCACGTGGGTCGCAAGCCAGAAGTTCGTATCGAGCACGGCGATCAAGCTCGGCATCGTATCGACGCCTTCCTTGGCCTCATACCGGTACGCGAGAAACAGTCCCATCATCCCCAACAGCGCACCCAGGGAGAAGGCGATCTTCTGCCGGTTCATATACTCGATGACAAACGCCACCACCACAATCACGGCGGTGATGAACAGAATCGTTTCGTACAAGGTGCTCACAGGAGGCCGGCCGCGAATGATGCAGCGGTACGTGATGGCGGCGATCAAAATTATGCCCGGCGGCGCCAGGAATAGCGGGTATATCTTGCTCAATCCTTTGCTGTACGGGACCATCCAGGACACCGCGGCCACGACGAAGGCCAACACAAACAGCATCAGACTCCAGAGGAGCAAGTTCAGATTGTAGTAGTTGACTTCGAGCGGCACTTTGCCGTACTCGCCGCGCGCCTTCGCGAGTCCCACGACCGCGTCGTGGAACTGCGCAAGCTCGGTCTTGAGCGTCTGCGGTTGCTCCGACGAGCGCGCCACGTCTTCCAACGAGCGCACAAGAGCCAGCTCGCCTTCGATGGGCGCACCGGCAGTGAACGCGAGATCCGCCATCTCGCCCGGGGCCATCCAGTGCTCCTGGTCTTCCAGGCCTTCGGTCGGCGGGAAAAGCGCCAACCCTGACGCGCGGCTCGACATGATGTCGAGTTCGTGAAGCAACTGCTGGAGGTCGCCGAGATTCTTCTCGCGCGTCGCGTCGTCCAGTTGCCCCAGTTCCGGCGGCAATACCTCATGAAGCCGCTCCACTTCGGCGGGCGCCAAACGCTCTGTCACGGCATCCATGCCTCGCTCGAGCGCCAGCGTCAGTAGTCGCAACGTGACCGCCTTGTCCAGAATGGCGCTATACCGGTTCTCCGGCAGCACGGCTGCGAGTGCGGAGCCTTCCGGAATCGTGAACTCGTGGCGGGCGAAATCGAGATAGTGGCTCAATTGCTGATATTGAAAGACGTTTGACGCAAGATTGATGATTTGCCGTTGTGTCGACGTAAGCTTGTCCTGATCGTATTTCGTCTCGTCAGAGTACTCGCGGCCCAACTCGTAGAGCTTGCCCACCCCCGGCGTCAATTCCGCCATGGAGTACCGGTCCCGCTTCTTGCGATCGTCGTGGCTCACGCCAATGGCATCGAGCACCTCCGAGTTCTGGATGAGAAAAATCTTGTAGTGCTCGGCGGTCTCGGGAAAAAACATCGTATCGAGCAGCCATTCCATCGGCTCGATACGGTTGTCATCGAGATCGTAGGTGGTGCGTTTGCCGTTCAGCTTCAATAGCGCAAAGCCCGCGTACGTGCTCAACGGCTTGATGCGGCCGCCGTCCTGAACGGGAAGTGTCGAGAAGAGCTCGATCGTTTCCTTGTCCCAGTCGATCGGTTTCGTCACCATTTCCGCGGATTGCCCCCATGCCAAGCCGGAGCAGAATGCCGCAACGATCGCAAGCACTATTGGGGTTGCCGCCCTCATGCCAATGCCTCCCTCGATTCCAGACGCCGGCTCTCGCGCCGCAAGTGCCGGGAAAGTTTCAAACAAAAATGCAAGACCAAACCAAAGGTAATCACGATGCAAGAATAGAGCGGAATTCGATCCGCCGGGTCCTTCACGACCGCCAGCGTGGATCGCACCGGCTTGCCGCGAGCCGGATCGGCCGGCTGCCACGACGCCTGGTAAAACGTGTATCCCTCGTGACGTAGCGGTTCGTTCATGGTGATCTTAATCGCCTGCTCGATCCCGCTCTCCGTTTTCGTAACGTCGCTCATGAACGTTCGCGCCATTTGGGTGCGGGGGTGCAACTCGTGCGTGAATTTGTCCAGGGTAATCGTGAACGGAAGGGGATACCGTTTCCGGTGCATGTCCACTGCCCACGTCGTTCCATCCACGTCAAACGTCGCGGGGTACAATTGAACACCCCACAAGATCGCCTCCTGGGATTCGCCCGATTCAGGATCGATTACCGTCGCGTACGCTCCCGCCCGGTTGAACTCCGCTTCCTTTTCCAATGGTGTGTCTTGCAGGAAGAAACCGTCCACCGTCCGATATTGGTCTGCCACCACGGGACCCGCCATCATGGGCACCGTATTGCGCTGAAACCCGTCGATCGTCAGATTGAAGGGCAAGTCCGGATGGCGAAAGGTGACGGATTCCTTGGGATCGAGGTGCGCGAAATCCTCATGATCGATGACGTACGTCGTCGATCCGCTTTCCCCGGAAACCGGGGTCACCGTGATTTCCCACAGGTAGTAACTCTCGAACTCGTTGCTGCTCTCGCTCTCGGCAAGGGTCATATGGCCGTCTATGGCGAACCAGTACTTGATGCCCCCACCAAGAATCAGCAGGACCATTCCGAGATGAATGATGAGATTGCCGAAGGTATTCTTGCCCTTCCGCATCCGGATGATTCCGCCCAATACAAGGTTGATGCAGAACAGCACCAGGAGCAAGTAAACGCCCGGCAATGGGACGGGGATGAGGTCGAAGGCCCAATGGATCACGAAGAGTGATTCGAAGTATTTCTTCTGAACCTCGAACAGCCCTTGTGTGGTCTGCTCAAGCGTCCCCAGGAACGTAAGGAGCAGCATGAAGAGGAAAATCACGCACGCAAACCCGTAGGAAGCGAGGAAGTCAATGGTGAGTTTTACTGCCTTGGTCATCGTCTTACCAGTCGCCCCTTAGTGAGTGATGGATTCGCAGAACGCGACAAATCGCTCCTTCTGCGCTGCCACGTCCGCCGCCGGCCCCACCATTTTCACGAAGATGGAATGCCCCGCGTGTTCCCCGATCGCGCCCAACAGCGTCGCGTCGTCTACTTCAATCCCGCTCATGCTGTCACTGAACGACCCCGAAAACTCCACCAATGGCGCCGGAGACCCCATGATGGTCACCGTCGGCATCTCCGCGATCATTGGCTCGGTCAACGGCTCGGCCCCGATCTGCCGCGCCCAACGGTTGATGTTGGGAACCAGGCCGCCCGCGTCACCCGGAAACACGCTGACATAACATTCCGTGGAATCATTTTCGCCCATCGTGAATGTGACCGCCCGCATGGGACGGTCCGCCGTCTGGTTCCAGCCCTCGGGTGCGGTCCAGGTTACTTCCAGTCCATCCGGATGGGAATGGCCGCCGTCTGACGGGGTCGAGGCCGGCGGTGCGGCCGCGTTTTGCCGAATCCGGAAGGACGCACAGAACGCGTCAAAGTTGCCGGATTCTTGTTCGATGAGGTCCCTGGGCCCCAGCATCTTGATGAACATGCCGCTGTTGTTCAGTGGGAGTATGAGACCGAGGAGTTTGTAGTCCGGCTCGCTCTGGTCGCCACTCATCCCCGTGTACAGGCCTTCAAACTCCACATAAATCGCCTCGGCGCCGAGCAACTCGCGTTTTGGAAGCGCCTCGAGTTCTTCGTTCGTATAAGGTTCCAGCGACATCTGATTTCGCCACCGGTTCACGTTGGCATCCACGCCGCCTCCCTCGCCGGGCAAAATGGTGACGTAACACTCCGCGCGCGGGTCTCCCGCCGGCACCAGATTGATCAGGCGCATGGAGTTCGCCGGGGCAGTCGTCCAACCGTCCGGGACATCGTAGGTAAAGGGGAGACCATCCTGGGCGGCAGGAGTGGCGGCCGTTCGCATGCCGAACCGCTGTGCGGACGTCAGGTTTGCGGGAACCGCGACAGGCCCCTCGATCGTACGCGTCTCGGTGATTTCCTTGACGGCGACTGAACCACCGCAATGGGTGAGAAGAATGGCCGTCAGACAAAGAACGACCCCGTAAGAAGGTGTCAGGAATTTCATACCAACCTTGCCGCGCGGTTCGCAGCGCGATGTCCGCTACATCAAATTACGCCAATACCTTAGGATAGGCACAGGTGCGAAGTCAACGTAAGCCGCAGCCATTCCCATCACGGTGAAAACACAAAAGGCGGGGGTCGGCATTCCTTTGACGAAGAATGCCCAATTCCAGCAAGGGGTATGGGGACGCTACGGCCTGATACCGTTACACGGCCGCCGCGTCCGGCTGCGGGATGGCCTTCAACGCATGGCGCGATAGCGCGCCGCGCCAACGCTGGGACCGGGCGTAATTGAGGAGCTTTGAGTAAAGTTCCGGTCCCAGTTTCGGAAAAGGAACCGCCTTGAGGGTGGCGCGCTCGGTGTTCGCGCGGTCGAAGGTAGGCTGATGCTTCAGGTACACCCGATAGTGCTGAAACGCCGAGTGCGCGATACCTTCCAGCGTCGACGGCGTCCCATCCAGCTCCTGCACCACCTCGAACTCGATATTGCTCTCGCGGATGATGCCGTTCACCCACTCCTTCAGGCGTCCGACGGTATCCGGATACGGGTTCGTCAAATGATAGGTCAAGCACCGATCGCCTTCCGTTTCGACGATGTGCCACAAGGCCCGTGCCGTCCAGTCGACCGGCACCAGATTCGTCGTGGCGTCGGCATTTCCTTCCAGCCGAATCCGGCGGTGTTCATTCGGTTTCCTGGACGAAGCCATGTCGACCAGCCGAAGGAAACCGTAGAAATTCTGGAAGTCGCAAATCTTTCCGTGATCCGTGGCGCCCACAATGATGGAAGGCCGGAATATCGCCCCGTAGGTTTGGCCTGCCGCGAACGCATCGCGAACCATCCCCTCGGACACGCACTTGCTCCGTTCGTACGTGTTGTTGAATTCCTGGCCTACCTCCAACTCCGATTCGTGCGACGGGTCTCGCCGGGACCCCGCCACATAGGCGGTGCTCACGTGATAGAGCGCCATATCGCTATCGGAAACGAAGTTCAGGACGTTCTGCACGCCGGTGACGTTCGTTTCCCAAAGATTCACATCGTCTTTCGGATTGAAGCTCGTCGAAGCCGCGCAATGGATGAAGGCAGCCGCAGAATTCCGCAGCCGCCGCGACACGTCCGGGTCGAGTCCAAGTTCCGTTTGGCGGGCATCGCCATGAACGATCTCGACTTCTTGCCGCATCGACTGTTTGCCCAGAAGCCGAAGGACCGCATCAAGCCGTCGTTCCGCGTGGGGCCGGTCTTCGTCGCGCATGAGTACGACAGGCGAATAGCCCCGCTCGAGCGCTTCGTTAAGAATCCAACTTCCAAGGATGCCGGTTGCACCAGTGAGTAAAATTGACGGACGACGTATGCGACTGACTTTCACGTTAGATCCTTACCGTTCCTCAGCAGCTGATTCAGGGTCCCCCAAACAGGCGGGTCGATACACGACCGGGATTATACCCTGAGAGGGTTTCCAAACACTACCCCAACAAAGACTTCCCATTACACGTGAGGACGCACCGCAAGTTTCAACCATCCTTCGCAGCACGCGATCGGAGAGACGTAACTCGGAACGACCAGCATACTTGAAACCACCGGACTTCTGTATCGGGGAATTCCCCTATGTTTCCTGTGGTACAGCGCTTGCGCCCCTTACGTTTCCCGTTCCAAGCCCCGTTTTTCCACCGCCTCTTCAAATCCGTACTGTTTTGACGGGGCGGTGTCCCTTCAGGTTTCACTCCGGCAGTGGCGGGGGGCACAATCGGCCGTTTACGCGGAACCCCGGTCCGAATACTGACGCTTGTAGTATTCCAGAAATTCACCGCTTTTAATCTTCCGCCACCACCACTCGTTCTCCTGATACCATTTCACTGTCAGGGCGACGCCCTTTTCCCAATCCATTAGCGGTTCCCATCCCAGCGCTTTCAACTTGGATGAATCGATGGAATACCGGCGATCGTGACCGGGACGATCCTTGACCGGCCGGATAAGCGAATCGTCCTTGCCCACGCATTCCAGGATCTTCTTCGTCAGCGCGACGTTCTCGCGCTCGTTCTCGCCGGCCACGTTATAGATCTCACCGGGCGTTCCATGGCGCAACGCGTGGTCCACGCCGCGGCAGTGATCTTCGACATACAACCAGTCGCGCACGTTCTTGCCGTCGCCATAGAGCGGTAGGGGCTCGTCATCGATGGCGTTGGTTACGAATAGGGGCAGGACCTTCTCGGGGTATTGATAGGGGCCATAGGTGTTCGAGCCGCGTGTGATGATCACCGGAATGCCGAAGGTGTGAAAATAGGAAAGGCCAAGCAACTCACCGCCCGCCTTGCTCGCGGAGTAGGGATTGCGCGGGCCGACCGGGTCCGTCTCCTTGAATGATCCCTCCGCGATGCTTCCATATACCTCGTCGGTGGACACGAGCAGCACGCGTTTCGTGCGCTGTGCCTTCGCGGCTTCCAGGATGTTATGCACGCCGCGCACGTTCGTCGCGATGAAGTCTGACGCCTCCATGATGCTGCGATCCACGTGGCTGTCCGCCGCGAAATTGACGACCGCGTCGCACCCTTCCATTGCGCTGGCCATCGCCTCGGCATCCGCAATGTCCGCCTGCACAAAGGTGTGCCGGCCCGCATCGAGGTCCTTGAGATTGTCCAGATTCCCGGCATAGGTGAGCTTGTCCACGTTTACCACGTGAACATCCGAATAGGTATTCAACGTGTAGCGGACGAAATTTGATCCGATAAATCCGGCGCCGCCCGTGACCACAATACGCTTCATTGAATCGTCTCCCGTTTTTGCATGAAACGCTGCAACGCGTCCTTCCAATGGGGCATCGTGAATCCGCAGGCCGCCTCCAATCGTGCATTCGACAGCACCGAATACGCCGGGCGCGGCGCTTTCGACGGAAACTCGCTGGCCCGGCACGGTTCAATCGCATTCGTCAAACTCGCCAGGCGAAGAATCTCCTGCGCAAACTCGAACCGCGAGCAATTGCCGCCGTTCACACCGTGATACGTGCCATAGGCGGCAGTACGCGCCAGCGCGCGCGTTGCCTCGGCCAAATCGCGCGTGTACGTCGGCGAACCAATCTCATCGTCTACGACACGCAACGAAGGACGCGTTTCCGTTGCCCGCAGAATCTTCTCGACAAAGTTGTTGCCGCCGATGCCGTAAAGCCACGCGGTGCGAATGATGAAATGCTTGTCCCAGGTGTCCCGCGTGGCCGCTTCGCCCGCAGCCTTGCTTGCCGCGTAGACACCACGAGGAGATATGGGATCGTCCGCTTCGTAGGGCTCCCGCTTCGATCCGTCGAACACAAAATCCGTGCTGAAGTACACGGTTGGGATGTCGCGTTCGCGCGCCAGCTCGGCCACGTTGCGCGCGCCGGTTTCGTTGACGGCATACGCGGCGTCCCGTTCCGACTCCGCGCGCTCCACATCCGTATACGCAGCCGCATTGACAATAATATCCGGCGAAACGCGGTCGGCGGCATACCGCAACGCCGATGCATCCAGGATATCGAGTTCCGCGAAAGTCAGTCCGGTCGTCGGACCTTCCACGGAAAAGACTTCGATAAGTTCGCGGCCCAACTGGCCGTCTGCGCCAACAATCAGTGTTTGCATGAATTCCCCTTGAGCGGGCCGGATTGTAACAATTCGCGCGGACTAAAAGAAATCGGAGCCATCACACTTTTCACAGCCGGATACACCAGATGTTGTAACGGCGCTCAAGTTTTTCCCGCAATCGCCGATACAGGTAGTGGAACGCCGAGGCACGGAGGCCAAGGCAGACTAGACACGGATGTCGCGAGAGTTGAATGCGGGGGTTGGGTAGGAAAACCCTCCCAACCATCGGCAAAACGGCGGAGTGGTCGTCCCACCACGATGCCTTTGCATAGAAGACCCGGCGACCATCCCTACGCCGGGATCACGCAGTGTAGGTGGGTGTTCATCCCTGCACCACACCTGAAAAAGTGTACATAGTTTTACCCTCCATGAGTGGCGCCACAATCCCATAGTTGTGGCGTCCTTCCTTTTTTTCTGGTATCTAACGAGTGGTCTTTGCGCGGTGTCACGCGTCCGTGTTATCGCGCGCGCTTCGGACGTTTGCGAGTATGCGCATGCAACCAGGCCGCCAATTCGTCTTCATCCAGCGAACCATCGGCCAGTGACTCCATGGCGTCAACCGCTTCTGTCTCCGCGGCAACGAGTTCGACCCCGTTCAAATCGAGAAACACAAACATCGCCATAAGTGCAGTCCGCTTGTTGCCATCAACGAACGGATGATTGCGGCTAATCCCGTACCCGAGAGCCGCCGCGAGCCGATTCAAATCCTGCGTGCGGTCGTATGCGTGATGATTCAGCGGACGCGCGAGCACCGATTCTAATGCGTCCTTATCGCGCACCCCGTATGTGCCGCCGTGTTCCCGAATAAGTTCGTCGTGGATCGCGAGGATCGCCCGGGCCGAAATCCAACGAATCATTCCGCGAGTTTTTTCAGTGCGTTGCGGTACCGGCGCCGGCCCGTTTCGAACGCTTCCATCGTTGCGTCGAATTCAGGGTCGTAAGGCGTGAGCTTGATTCCGTCCGGTTCGATAATGGCGTGGACCTCGTCCCCTTCCCCGATGTGCAGACGAGCCAGCATCTCAGCGGGGATGATCGCACCCAAACTGTTCCCGATTCTCCGGATCTTGAGCTTATCCATGGGTCACCTTTGTGTTGTTACTTGAATTATAACACACCCTGACGGTCAAGAGTCCCACGCCAAGCATGCGGCCCGGCACCCATCCCTCTCTCCCAAGACCTGTCGCAAATACGGGCCTTGCAGTCCTCGTCGGTCCTTGTCTTTTCAGCGGAATCTCCGTAAACGCTCGCCCGCTAAAGTTCATTCGCGGGCTGCCGATAAAGGTACTGCACGGACCGAGACACGGAGGTCGAGGTCGACTGACACGGATGTCACCCATTTTAATAGGCCCAAGGACGTACTCGGCGAAAGCCGCACGGGGTGGCCAATCCCACCACCCGCTAACGTGACGCGTCCGGCCGGTCTAACCCTCTGTAGAGTGCGCTATGGCACTGCGTGGCATAGCGCATTTCTCTTTTTTCCCCGCGTAGCGATTCCCCATTCATCATTCATCACTCATCATTTCCCCATACTCCACTTCCATCAACGTCAACCCATGCCCCGGCGCCGTGTACCCCCGGTACGGCCCCGGCGACGCCAGGCGCTCATCGATCGCCGACTCCGGCAGATGCCCGCGCGCCACGTCGATCAGCGTACCGGTGATGTTCCGCACCATCTTGTACAGAAACCCGTTGCCATGGAACTCGAGCCGCCATAGGTCGGCGGCGCCGGCGGCCTGAACGCCGCCGCCCTTGTTAAGGCAAACGGAATACAGGTTTCGCACCGTCGAATGCTTCGGCGCCGCCCGGCTTCCTTCCAATCCGGCGAAGTCGCGTTCCCCCTCGAACCGCGCGCACAAGGTTCGGAGCCGGTCCACGTCGATTTCGCGCGGGGCGTGCAACGCAAAAGGCGCCGAGAACGGATCGGGTTCGCGGCCCAGATCCAGCGCGTACCAGTACCGTTTCGCAGTCGCTAGCTTCCGCGGATGAAACTCCGCGTCCACAGACTCCAGCGAGACAACACGGATCTCCGGCCCCAGCATCTGCGACAGTGACCGGCGCAACCGTTCCAAATCCGCAGGCGCGGCCAGCGCGAACGAGCACACCTGCCCCAACGCGTGAACCCCCGCGTCCGTGCGGCTCGCCCCATGTACCGTGACGGGACTTCCCGCGATTCGCGAAAGCGCGTCGATGAGTTCGCCTTGTACGGTGCGCGCGTTCGGTTGCACCTGCCAGCCGGCGAAGCCAGTTCCCACGTAGCGGACCACGGCCTTGTAGTTCGTTTCGGTTCCCATAATCTCCTCACACAGCGGCTCCGTCTAGCCGCCACGAACGATCTCGTGTCAACTTACTCTGGTTGCCGCACGTATCTCAAAGGACCCCTATGGTTTGACAGTGTCGGGCGGCGTGGGATACGCTGTGCGCGA
>CAZWDH010000131.1:0-18184 GCA_964632865.1 uncultured Nitrospiraceae bacterium | reverse complement strand
CCCCAGATTTCGCTGCGCGAGGGCAGCACCAGCAGGTCACCGAGGGCATAGTATCGCGGCATGTCGTCGCGCGGTGCAAATCCCGCGAAAATGATGCGGCCGGCCAGGTCGCGTTCGCGAACCCACTCGCGATAGCGGGCTTCGTCGCGACCGCTGCCGACCAGGAGGAGCGTAACGTCGGGATCGATCTGCGCATAGAGCGCAAACGACTCCAGCAGTTCGTTGACGCCTTTCAAGTCGAGGAGATTTCCGCAGTAGAGGATTACGCGGGAGGTGCGGACCCCGAGTCGCTCGCGCAAGGCGTCGCGTTCCGTGACCGCGATGCGGCTTCGATCGGCAAAGGCTTCCGTATCGACCGCGTTGTACGTAAGGAACGTGCGGTCTGCGGTTGCGCCGAGACTGAGGAGGTACTCCTTCGCACGGGAACCATACGCTAGCCAAGCCCCCGCGCGCTGAACGAGTCCGCGTACGATTGGTTTGGTCAATCGGCGCAAGCGGGTGTCCTCCGCCGCGGTGCTGCCACTCCATAAAACGAACGGAGTCCCGGTCACCTTGGCGTGGTAGGAGGTGTAGAACGTGGCTGGCGTGTCCCACGCGCAACAGATGATGGCGTCGTGCCGATGCCTTGCGAGCGCAACGGGCAACGTGTAATTCAAGAGGATGACGTTGTAAGCGCTGCCGAGAGGAACCGTGATGTGCGGTAGAACGCGATATCGGAAAGCCGCGTCGCGGGCCTCCGCAGGCCACGCGCGGACGGAGCGGATGTCCCCGAGAATCCAGACCTCGAGATCGAAGCGCGTCGCCAGTTCGGCGAACAGGGGAATGCGATAGGGCGACAAGAAGTTGTGCAGCAGGAGTACGCGAGGCTTGGGGTTGATCGTCATGGTGGGCAGTAGTATGCCGCGTTGGGTGGGGCGGAAGCTATTGGGGAAGAAAGGATTGGGGGAACACGGACCAACACGGACCAACATGGGGCAATGCGGGAAGACGCTGGTAGGCCCCGGAGGACACGGGCAGACGCGGAAAGTTTCACCATTTCTGTTACCGTGGTCCGTGTGTGTCCGTGTCAGTCCGTGTGTATCTCCACTTGCTTCGTTCTGTCCGGCGCGGTAGCCTCATGGCTGACCAACTGCGGAGAGAGACTCAATCATGATGGACGCCATCGAACGGGCGCGCGCGGAACGCCGCCTGGCGGTGAAGCTGTTTGCCGTCTTACTGGTCGTCGTTGCGGCGATCTATGGGGTGCTGGTGCGCGGGTCTGCGCCACCGTCGCCCGCTTCTTCCGATCGTCACAGTAACGGCGAGGTGGCGGAATGATGCGCTCCGTTCACGGCATCGCTCGCGCATTGATCCTGATGCTGGCGTTTGCGTGGCCTTTTGGCGCGATGCTCTATCTTCCCATCCTGAATGTTCCGTTGCTTCCGCTCGCGGGTGGAATCGTCGTAGTGCTTGCTGCCTTCGATGGGATGCGCAATCGGGAACGGCGGCCCCCCTTTGAATTCATCTGGCCGGTTGTCGTGGCGGTCATACTGGGTTGGTTCGCGCCGGCGATCTCCAACCGGGTTCAGTTCACAATAGGCCTTACGCTGCTTCTCGCCGTCACTCATTTTGCACACGATCCCCAGTTCGTGCGGAACTGCTTGCGCGCGACCGGGTTTTCCGGCGCGGTACTCGCGGCGATGGCCGGGTCGAACTTCGTCATCGAACTTCTTCGCTCCACGTCTGATCGGTTTTCGGACGCGCAGCCTCCCGGCATTCAAACTGCGCCCATGCTGACTTCGCCGGAAGCGTACTGGCAGGGTTTATTCACCGTCGCCGTTTGCATTCTCGCCCTGTGCGACGGATGGTTGCGGATGCCCCGGCCCCGTATCGTGTTGCCGGTGTTGGCCATTGGCGTGTCCGGATTCGCCGCGTTGAGTTTGCTTCCGGGACTCGCGTTGGGACTTCCCGAGGTGCCGACGCCGGGAATAGCACACGGGGCTTTGATGATCGTCTTGCTATGGCTGGGCGCACGGATCAGCGCGGCGCTCGTCATCTATCGCCGCGAACACGGCGTCCTCACCCGCATTGCGCCGGTTTTGACGGCGTTAATTCTTGTTGGACTCGCCGTACTCTTGCCGCACACGGGCTTTCCGGGTGCGCTTATCGTGTGCGGTTTACTCGCGGCGAACACCAAGTCCGCGCACGAGCCGGAACAACAGACGTTGCCTGCTGCGCTCTGCGCGTTGCCGGTCGCCGCATTGTTGATCCTCAACGTCGTTCACGTTTATCCGAGCAATCGCGATGACCCGCGGAACTACGAAGCGTACCTCCGCGAGGATGTTCGCAAAGGCCGGTTGGATCGCGCGTGGCACCGCGCCGGGCGAATCCGGTACTGGCACCCTGCCGAAACGCGCGCTTGCCTCTGGAGCGCGCGTCTTGCGTTGGCCTTTAACCGGCCCTATCAAGCGGCACACGAGTTCGCGAGCGCCATGGAACTTGGCGAGAGCGTTGACTCGATTCTGCCGCCGCCAACGGAAGAAGAGATCGACGATTTCCTGGTGCGCCTGCGCGACTACTGTTCCGTCCGTCCCGATCCTGGCAGCGAGTACGCCTACGAGAAAGCTCTGCTGGCGGCGGGCGACGAAGCATCGGCGCTGACGCTGCTCAAACAAAAGGCGAAGCGTTTGCCGTTGGACGTCGCGCCCATTGATCGAGAGTTGCTCGCGGCCGTTGCCGGTTTCGCGCTGGAGTGTCCCGGCGCCGACCTGGAAGCCAGTATCCTCACGGCATCGGAACTTTGGTCGCTATTGCGCGCGTGGGGTGCCGATGTCAGGGAAGATGTGATACCCCGTCTGAAAATACCACAAGCGGTGGCGATGCGGTTCGGTATTGATTCACTCTTCGCGATCCTGTGCGGTCCTGAGGAGGCGAGCGATACGGCGATATACGAGATGACGGTAGAGGGCCTTTGGGCGGAACCCTACGAGACGCCACCCAATTTCCGTTGGACGATCGAACCTGGCGGAGGCGGCGTGACGCAGGTATGCCTCGAATCTCCGCTGGAAAAGTCAGCCCGGTTTCACCTGTTCCGGCAGAGCGCCTCTTTCGAGGTAGCGATTTCAAACGCTGTTCCACCCTTCCCGGACAGGCCCGCCATCCTGATTCTGCTGCCGTAAGACGGACGCCGGGGGATGCCGTTTCGACAGGGCATCCCCCGGCTTCACCGTTTACATGTGCATCATAGCCGTGCCGTTCAGCATGTGGTTGGACCGATGGAACTGGAGGCCGGCCTGGTTCAGAGGAAAAGGCCCGTTTCCGCCATTCCAACCCAAGTACTCGACATGACCGTCCAGGTAGAGGACATTGGCACCGCCGGGGACGTGATTGAACATGGACGCGCCCATGGCGATGGCGTCCCACATGATCGCCAACTCCGACTGGGCGACGGCGCTGCCCGCGGGATTGTTGATGTCGGTTACGAAGAAACGTTCAACGCCTTCGCGCAGACGCAGCGCGGTATCGAACCCGTTGACGGGCACGCTGAACTCCCAATCGCTGTCCGCGACGCGGTTGGCGTCTTCGGTGCTGTGTTCCCATTCCGCGGCGAGGGCGTTGATGCTGTTCATGAGCGGCATGGTCACGCTCAGATCCATCATCCGCTCCGAAAAGGCCCAACCAAGGTAGGAATAGGGTACCGCACCGGTCACTTCGCAGGGTTCGATGGTGCCGTTGCCGGTGAGCATGGCGCCTTCGGGCGACATTTCCATGTAATCCTGCATGCCGACAGGGCTGTTGTTGGGCCGTTGGTCCCAGAGGGCGAGGGCGTCTCCGGATTGCATGGTGCTCGGGCAAATCAGCACGTTGAAGTCCGTGAGATACTCTGGATAGATCGTGTCCACGTTCGCCATCTGGTCGAACAGGACCGGATCTCCGTTGCAGTAGGTGGACCGGATGGGGGGAAGTTTCTGGCCGGGACTCTCGCTCGCGTACATCTTGAACACGATGCCCATCTGTTTGAGGTTGTTCTGGCAAGCGCTGCGGCGGGCGGCTTCACGAGCGCGCGCCAGTGCAGGCAACAGTATCGCCGCCAGAATGCCGATGATGGCGATCACCACCAGCAATTCGATCAGGGTAAATCCTTTGCGGTGCATATAAGACATCTCCTCGACGCGCGATTCCAATGGGGGGACGCGCGGACAGTTTCAGGGTCCAAGTTAGGGGAAACGAGTTTTTGGGGTATGGCCGGACATCGGCGGACGCGTGCGGCAACAGACACGTTGCCCCTGGCGTCTCACATCTGCGCTGCGATTGCCGGTAACGCCTAGACTTGGACCGGAGAAGGGGGGTCGCGTGCGAGACCGGGGTCCCAGAAGCGGGCGGTATGAGGCGTCGGAACTTCGAGCCACGCAGCCTCGGTGAGTTGTTCCGCGATGAAGTTCAGCGTAACGGCCGGGGAGGGGGTGACAAATCCCTTGGCCAACTCGCAAAAGGCGCACTTGGTCGCGGGCGCTTTGCGAGCGGGGGCATTGGTGGAACTCTGAGGCGGCTGGGCGAGGGAACAGCAGGAATGTGCCGCGGCGATGCTCGACTGCGCAGCGGATTGCTGCGACGTCTCGACGGCCGCCAGCGTCGCGCACAGTCCAGGAACCAGTGCGCGGCACGAAGCCAGCACGTAAAAGCAGACGAGCAGCCGCGCGACAGGGCGCGTCAATGCACGGGAACGAAACACGCCGTTTCCTCAGGTAGGGGATTTAGTAACCCTGCAAGACCGGGAAACGCCCGAGCGGTTCAGAATAATCCCTCGGGCCACCAGGAAAGGCGAAAGCTTACCACGCGGGTCGGGTTTCGTGCAAACGCGTGGTGAGGTCGGATTGGTCCGCCCTGTAGGCCGTGCTACAATGCGGCGAGTCAGGCAGTTGGATGGCCCATGAAGATCACATTCGTCATTCCCGTCTACAACGAGCGCGAGACTCTGGAACCCCTGGTGGAAGGGATCACGGAGCACGTCGCGCCGCACGAACACCGCATCCTCTTCGTCGACGACGGCAGCACCGATGGCTCCTACGAGGCCATGCAGGCGTTGCGGGAACGCTTTGGGACGGTGGAGATCATCCGGTTGCGGGGGAACTTCGGGAAATCGGCGGCGCTCGCGGCGGGTTTCGCCCATGCCGACGGCGACCTCGTCTTCACCATGGACTCCGATCTCCAGGACGAGCCGAAGGAGATCCCGCGCTTCCTGGAAAAGCTCGACGAGGGATACGACGTGGTGTGCGGATGGAAGGCCGTGCGCCACGACCCAATCCATAAGACCTTCCCCTCCCGCATTTACAACGGGTTCGTTTCGTGGCTGTTCGATGTGCCCCTGCATGACGTGAACTGCGGGTTCAAGGTCTTCCGGCTCGAGGTCGTCAAACGCATTCAGGTCTACGGCGAGATGCATCGCCTCATCCCCGTCATCGCACACAGCATGAACTACCGCGTGGCCGAAATCCCCGTCGAACACCACCGGCGCCGGTACGGGAAGTCCAAGTATGGCTTTGAGCGCTTTTCCCGGGGCGCCTTGGACGTGCTGACCATGTGGTTCCTCAGCCGATACCGCCACGCGCCGGGCCACTTCTTCGGCAAGCTCAGCGGATTTCAGTTTTTGGTGGGCGGCATCGCCCTGTTCGCGGGGCTCGTGGAGTGGGTTCGCGGCGAGGCGCAGACCAGCGGCATCATCATGGTGACAGGCGGCGTCATCATCTGTGCGACCGGCGCGTTGACCATCAGCCTTGGCTTGCTCGCGGAGTTGGTGCTCCGCCACTTCGTGCGAATCGATCCAACGTTCTACGAGGCGGAATCCGGGAACTGAGACGGCGTTTGCCGCGCTTCGTATAGACGGGGGTTTCCCCTACGAACTACCGGCCGATTCCTTGCCGTCGTCGTGGTCTTCCCACCAGTCATCTCGCGACAGCGCGTTCCAATAGGCCTGTTCGAAAATGAGCGAAAACTTGCGCAGGCTGAACGGTTTTGAAATGTAGCCGTCGGCGCCCGCGCGCAAGGCCGCCGACAAGGGATGGGCCTCCTCGTAGCCGGTCATGAGAATGATTCCGATTCGGGGATAGCTGGCGCGGATTTGCCGTAGCAACTCAAACCCGTTGATCCCCGCCATTTCGATGTCGCTGATGACGAGATCGAACTCCTCGCGCTCGATGGCTTCCAGGGCGCGTTGACCGTTCGCGGCGGTGTGCACGGTGTAGCCCTTGGTGTCGAGAAAGGCGGAAAGAACTTCCACGATGGTTGGATCGTCGTCAACGACCAATACGCGCAGATGTTTGATCATTGCGCTCCCGTTACGATTACCCCGAAATGAAGCTACCCAAACCAGCCCGTCGCGCATCGTTTCCCATGACAGGCGAGACGTCCATTATACAGACTGGCCGGGCTCATGCAACGCGAGCGGTGGGCTATCTTCATGATACACTGACGCGATGGCATCTCCTGACAACAACGATTTGACGGTTTCGAAGCGCAGGCGCCGCTGGCCCTGGGTGCTGGGCGGTCTTGTCATGCTGATCGCCGGCGGCTGGTTCATGGTTGAACGGTACGTTCAACCGGAGCGCTACCGCCCAATGATCGTCGAACGCATCGAGCGCGCCACGGGCTTGCCGGTGCAAGTCGGGGAAATCGACCTTACGCTCTTGCCTGTACCGTCGGCGCATGTGCGCAATGTGTCCGTGGGTGAAGGGGAGTTCCAGCTCACCTGCGAAGACGTGGTGGTATCTCCCCGATTTGAAAGCCTGGGACGGGGCGAGATCGAGATCGGCGAAGTTTCGCTGGAAGGCCTCGTGGCCACCCTGCCGGCCGACCTGGCCGAAGCGCGGATGCGGATATTGGAACTCGCCGATACGGTGTCCGGTAGCAAAGATGGCACGCGCGAAAGAAGTGGTTCGCGGCGTTTCACCGTGCGCAGCATATCCGCCGAGGAGGCGCGCGTGTACCTGGGCGCAGGGACGGACCACGCGCTGGAATGCAACATCACGATCGACGACGTGCTCTCCGATACGATCGCGATCCGAGGCGAAGGGTTCCTGCCTTACCTTGGCGACGAAGCGAGGTTCGAGGGCGACGTGGCCGTCATCCGTACCGGCGATCCTGCGATGGGCATCGACGTGCAGGGGAACCTGGCGTTGTTTGACGTGGACAGCACGACGCTGGTGAAGACCCGCAACATCCCCAGCGGTGCGATGAACGTGGAGGCCACCTTCGGGCGCACGGGCGCGCGATCGTATCACGCCAATCTGAGTGGTCACGCCGCGCCCCATCCGTTCGACGGAGTCGACGTGGACGCGCTCGAAGGTGAATTCACCGCGCAAGCGTTTTGGGATTCGGGCACCGTCACAATCAACGATTTCCTGTGGCAATCCGACGCAATCGCGCTTCGCGGCGATCTGTCGGTCCCGGCCGACGGTCCGCTCGCGGCGGAGATTGTTCAAGTTCAGGTCGATGACGTGGGGTTGAACAGCATGTTTGCCTACCAGCCGGATCTGCCCGTCCACCTGCACGCGGCGGCCGGCGGCATGCTGTCCGGGCAGGACGTTCTGTTCGGTTTGACCGAGGAGAAGTATGTGCGCCTGGTGCAAGGCAGCGCGCGGTTCGAAAACCTCGAGGTTGCTACCGCTTCCGGCGATACGGCCTTTGCGAACGTTTCGTGCAACGTGACTTTTGACGAAGGCGTGATTCAGATCGAACGCATCGATGCGGATGGAATTTCGCTGACCGGCGAGGTAAGGCCGGATTTCTCTACGGGCGTTACGGCCATCGATTTGTCCGGCCAGATCGACCTCTCGCGCGAGCGCCTGTTGAGTCTGATGAATCTCCCGCAGATCGCGGAAGCGTCGGGGCGGCTCGACTTGATGCGCGTAACGGCAACCGTTGTACCGGGGGAAGGCATGCCCGCCGATTTGGTCGTCGAGGGCAGCGTCACTGACGGCGTGCTGGCCATCGAAACGGATGCGTGGTCGGACCGTTTCGCGTCGTTGTCCGCCAACTTCACTGCACAGCCCGGGAAGATCCAGACGGCAGCGAACGCCACCTCGCAAAAACTCGGTGAGACTCGCGTGGACGGCGCGTATGTGCTCGATGCCCGCGAATGGCGGGGTACCGTGCAGGGCGATCTGTCGAAGATGGACTTGCCATTCTTGAAGCAGGATTCCGCGAGGGAAGTGGCGCCGGGTATCGTGGCTGCGTATGGGCCTTCCACCTTTGCGATCGCGTTGGAACTGCCAGGACCCAAGCGACCGCGGACTGCGGTGGCGTTTGACCGGGAAGGTGCGCCGGAATTGGCCGGCAGCGTGGCGTGGCGCAAAACCGGTGACGCGTGGGCATTGGACGACGTGCTGGTGGACGCGACCATTCCGGGAGAAACGCTGCATCCGATACTCCCGGAGAACGCGACCGCTTCCGGCGACGTGGACGTTCACTTCACGCGGTCGGCCTCGGACGCCGCCTTCGATGCAACGATCGAACTTACCCCCACGACCTTGACGTACGGTGACCTCATTCAGAAAGACGCAGGAGTCGTGGCGGCTGTGCATGTTCGCGGGGAAGCATCGAAAGCGATCTGGCGAGGAGAAACGATAACCATCGAGTGCCTGGGTGAATCGGTCGCAGGCCGGTTTGAAGAAGAACGGTTCGTCATCGATCCCGTGGACATGAACCTGGCGACCCTGGCGCCGCTCCTGACGCACGGCGGTGAAACGCGCGGACGCGTGACGGGCCGAATCGCAACCAATCCCACGGAACTGAATCTGACCTTGACCGAGTGCGGCGCCACGCTGAGTCCGGAATTGACGATCGACGCGATCGAAGGCAAGGTTCAGGTCGGACCGGATACCATGCGGCTCGACAATCTCGCTGTTGCCGGCGCGAACTCGAATTGCGTCGTGACGGCACAGAAGACTGGCGGCGCGTGGTCGGGAAGCGTGACGGGGCGGCAGCTCGATATCAACGGAGTCACATCGTTCGTTGAGGCAATTCGCGCCTATCGCGGCGAGTCTGAGGAAACTGCCGCGACACCAAGCGCGCAGACCGAGCCTGAAGATCCGTTTAACGGATCGTTCTCAGCAGGTCTCGACGCGCTGTTGTACCGGCAGGCGCGGTTTGAGAACGCGTCCGCAACCGTCGTCATGCAGAACGGCCAATTGTTCGTTTCCGATCTGTACCTCGCGCGCGACGGCGGCACAATTGCCGGCGCCTTCGCAACCGACGGCGGTAAGCCCGTCGGCCGGTTCCGGACCGAGTTGGTGGTGACCAACGCGCCCGCGGAGGTGATCGACGAGTTGGCTTTCGTGGAGCCGCGGGGCCTGCAGGGAATCCTCAACGGGACGGTTGCCCTCGAAATGCCGACAGGCGAAGGCATCAATCCGACACACGGGTTCAACGGGAACATCGCGTTCACCGGCGAGAAGGGCTCCTTCGGAAAGCTCGGAATCGCGACGCAAATTCTGTCGGTGCTCCGCGCGACGGAGATTACCCGCCTGCGCATGCCAACTCTCCGAGACGATGGCCTCACCTACGACACGTGCCAGGCGCGTATCTCGGCGACCAACGGTCTCATGACGATTGAGGCCATGGAGATCCGAACCCCAACCTATCTGATTACGGCGCAGGGCACGATTAATTTTCCCGCGAACGACACCGAACTGTTAGTACACGTAAACTTGTTGGAGGGCGTACTCAGCGCCGGCGACCTCGTGCCGGGCGTCCGGGAACTCGCCGACCAACTCCGCGCCGCGGGCGGCATGCGGATACTCGTGACCGGTCCGCCCGATAACCCGTCCACCCGCTACGGGTTCGGCCCGCCCATCGTCGGTGGCATCACGGACGAAGTCCGCAACACGCTCAAATCGACCACGGACATCGTGAGAGAGCAAATCTTCGACCGGGCCGGTGACGCCTTGCGAAATATCCTGAAATAATGGAGTGTTTCGCGTTTCAACGGGGAGATTTGATATGATCGGGTTCTGGTGTTTCCCTGATGAATGCGAAAAAGGAATGACCCTGTGAGCGTGCAAGCGCCGCCCGGGCCACCCCGGGTACAGATTCAGACGCAGGCCGGATGCAACGGCCGTTGCGTGTTTTGTCCGAACGAGGAAGTGCTCGGCAGCGACCTCGAGCATGGCCGCATGCCGGCGGAGTTGTTCCACAAGATCGTGGACGATCTCACGCGCACGCCGCCGCGGCGTTTGGGCCTCTACATGATGAACGAACCCTTGTCGGACAAGCGGATGCCCGAGTTCACCGCCTACGTCACGGAGAAACTGCCCGAGACGAAGTCGCAGATTATCACCAACGGCACCTACCTGACCAAGGAGCGCGGCGAGGCCCTCATCGACGCGGGGCTCAAGCAGCTCAAGTGCAGCCTGCAATCCCTCGACCCCCAGATCAATAAGGAGATCATGGGGTACGAGAGCACGAAGGTCATCGAGAACTGCATCACCTTTCAGGAAACCATCCGGCGCAAGCGCGCGAAGATCGATTTCCGCGTGTCCATGGTGGTGACGAAGAAAAACGTCGCCGACATCGACCGCACGCGCAAGTTCTGGAAGAAGCATGGCGTCCGGCTAGTGACGTCGGCCCTCGAGAACCGCGGCGGCAACATCAAGGGCGCGGCGGATCTCAACGTGGGCGCCATGAAATCCATGGGCGACTGCATACGGCCCTCGCGGGACATGATGATCCTCTTCAACGGCCAGGTGCCGCTTTGTTGCGTGGACTGGCTTCGCACGACCATCCTGGGCGACGTGTCCAAGCATTCCGTGCAGGAGGTGTGGCACAGCCAGCGCGTGCAGGAAATCCGCGACGGACTCCACGAAGGCAACGCGAAGAAACTCCCCGAAATCTGCATCAACTGCGGCGAAAGCGCCTGCCCCAATCAGCACCGCCGCGGCATCAAAGGAATCCTCAGCCGAATCGCCGCGGCGTTGTAAGCGCGCATCTTCGAAGAAAGAATTACATCTTCTCCGCTAGCGTATTGTTTCCGCGAAGTAGTGAAAGAAATAGACGCAAACTTTAAATTGCATGTAGAAGAATGGCACGAGACACAAGACGCAAAATATCTTCCCTAACAGAGTGCGCAGGCGCAGCGTCCCTTCGCTACGAGTGACCTCCACCCGAATCCGCGTTTGGATTTTTTCCAGAAAACTCTCCGTATCCTGAAATTCGGGGAAAGCGAATGTCCAACCCCTTCCGTCCACTATCCGGATGCGTTGCCCGTAGGCGAGCGGTTCCCGGTCGACGCTGACCTCACGAATAGTCTTCAGGTCAAACCGGCGTCTCCGGTACTTCTTGTCGATGTACCACACGAGTTCGTCTTCTGACAAGTCGAATCGCGATCCTGCGACGAGTAACCGGTAGTAGCAGATCAAACCACCAGCCACCGGGGTCATCATGAACACGAACGGCAGGATGCCGATCACAAACCACACGGGTGCCGGAATCGAGAAGCCCAGCACCCTTTCGTGCAGCGTAAAGGCGAAGTGGGTACCGCCGGCCGCAACGATGAGTGCGAAGAATCCGAACCAGAGCAGCACACCGGTGTAAACTTTCCGCGCGAATGCAACGTAGTCGTCTGCGTAGCGATACTGCGCCATCAGCAATAGCCTCCATGGCCAAAACTACAGCAGGCATATTGTAGCACGAAAATTAGCGGATGAGATGCCGTTGGAAACCGTCCTACCTCGGGTCATAGGCACCCTCATTTGATTGGCTCCCAAACTCGGGGAGCGAAGCGCGCGCAAAACTCACATCCCGAAGCCACGCCTTGGAACGGGGAAGACCAGGGGTTGTTCTTCTATTCAATCCGCGGTCCGAAATCCGCAATCACTACTCCCACTCAATGGTGCCGGGGGGTTTGCTCGTGACGTCGTAGAGGACGCGGTTGATGTGTTTGACCTCGTTGCAGATGCGATTGGAGATGCGTTGCAGCACCTCCGGCGGGAAGCGGAACCAGTCCGCGGTCATGGCGTCTTCGGAGGTGACGGCGCGCAGGGAGCAAACCTCTTCGTAGGTGCGCTCATCGCCTTGCACGCCCACGCTGCGCACCGGCAACAGACAGACCAACGCCTGCCAGATGTGGCTGTAAAGGCGGGCCTTCGTGATCTCCTCGATGAAGATGGCGTCGGCGTCGCGCAGGGTGTCGAGACGCTCCTTGGTGACCGCGCCGACACAACGCACGCCGAGGCCCGGACCTGGGAAAGGATGACGCCAGACGATCTCATCGGGCAATCCCAACTCTTTGCCGAGGGCGCGGACTTCGTCTTTGAACAGCTCGCGCAAGGGTTCGACGAGTTTCAGGTTCATGTGTTCGGGCAGGCCGCCGACGTTGTGATGGCTCTTGATCGTGACGGACGGCCCGCCGGTAGCAGACACGCTTTCGATCACATCGGGATACAAGGTCCCTTGCGCAAGAAACTCAACGCCTGCGAGCCGCGTGGCTTCTTCTTCAAAAACGTCGATGAACAGCTTGCCGATGATCTTCCGCTTCTCTTCGGGGTCCGTCACGCCGGCCAGCGCGGTCAGGAAGCGGTCCTCCGCGTCGATGTAGTGGAGGTCGACGCGGAAGTTATCGCGGAACACTTTCTGGACGAGGTCCGCCTCGCCCTTCCGCAGGAGCCCGTTGTTCACGAAGATGCAGGCGAGCCGGTCGCCGATGCCCTTGTGAATCAGGGCCGCCGCGACGCTGCTGTCCACCCCGCCGCTCAGGCCGCAGACGACGCGCCCGTCGCCGACCTGCGCGCGCACGGTCTCCACGGCCGCGTCGAGATAAGAACCCATGTCCCAGTCCGACGGGCATCCGCAGACCTTGTGCACAAAGTTCGACAGCAGCTTCGTGCCTTGCGGCGTATGCACGACCTCGGGATGAAACTGGACGCCGTAGAACCTGCGATCCGGATCGGCGATGGCCGCGAAGGAACAATTCTCCGTCGTGCCGATGGTCGTGAACCCCGTTGGCAGTTGCGTGATGGTATCGCCGTGGCTCATCCACACCTGCGTGCGCGCGTCCATCCCGTCAAGAAAACCCGTGCCGTCGGTATGCTCGAGATGGGCGATGCCATACTCGCGTTTCGCCGCCCGCTCGACCTTGCCGCCGAGCATGTCCGCGAAAAGCTGCGTGCCATAGCAGATACCGAGGACCGGCACGCCCAAGGCATAGACGCCGGGGTCCGGTTTCGGCGCGCCGTCCACATGCACGCTCGCCGGTCCACCGCTGAAGATGATACCGGCCGGCTCCTGCGCCTTGATCTCGGCAAGCGGCGTGTTGAAAGGCATGATGAGACTGAACACGTTCGCCTCGCGCACGCGGCGCGCGATCAACTTGCTGTACTGAGCGCCGAAGTCGAGGACGATGATGGGTTTGCTGTGTTGCATGCTGTGTCTCGCGGTGAGGAGGGCTCGATCAGGTCTCCGGCGATATGTCGCTTTCCTTCAGTTCCACGTCGTGGGCGCCGCCTTCGCGGATGCCGATGGCGGAAACGAGGGTGATGCGGGCGGTCCGGTGCAATTCGGGGATCGAGAGGGACCCGCAGTTGCACATGGTCGATTTGACCTTGCCCACGGTCATGTCGAGGTTGTCTTTGAGGCGGCCGGCGTAGGGGACGTAGGCGTCGACGCCTTCCTCGAAGGTCAGCTTCGAATCGCCGCCCATATCGTAGCGCTGCCAGTTGCGCGCGCGGTCCGACCCTTCCCCCCAGTACTCTTTCATGTAATTGCCGCGGACGCGCAAGCGGCGTCCAGGGCTTTCATCAAAGCGCGCGAAGTAGCGGCCCTGCATGACGAAGTCCGAACCCATGGCCAGGGCCAGCACGATGTGGTAGTCGAGCACGATGCCGCCGTCGGAACAGATGGGCACGTACACGCCGGTCTCGTCGAAATACTTGTCCCGCGCCTTGGCTACTTCGATGACCGACGTGGCCTGGCCGCGGCCGATTCCCTTTTGCTCGCGCGTGATGCAGATGGAGGCAGGGCCAATGCCGACCTTGAGAAAGTCCGCGCCCGCTTCCACGAGATAGCGGAAGCCTTCCTCTTCGACCACGTTGCCGCCGCCGATCTTGACGCCGTCGCCGTAGGTGTCCTTCACCCAGCGGATCGTGTCGTACTGCCACTCCGAGAACCCGTCGGAGGAATCCACGCAAAGCACGTCGACCCCCGCGTCCACGAGGGCCGGCACGCGTTCCTGGTAGTCGCGCGAATTGATGCCCGCGCCGACGACCAGCCGCTTTTCCGCGTCGACTAGTTCGTCCGGGTTTTCTTTGTGCTCATCGTAGTCCTTGCGGAACACGAGATACCGGAGCTGCTGGTGCTCGTTGATGATGGGCAGGCAGTTCAGCTTGTGTTCCCAGATGATCTCGTTGGCTTCGCTGAGGGAGACGCCTTCCTTGCCGTAGACTAGCTTTTCGAAGGGCGTCATGAAATCTTTGATCGGCGCCTTCCGGCCCGCTTTGTTGATGCGATAGTCGCGGCTCGTCAGGATGCCGAGCAACTTGCCGTTGGCGGAGCCGTCTTCAGTGATCGGAATGGTCGAATGGCCCGTCCGCTCGATGAGATCCATCACGTCGCCGAGGGTTTGGTCCGGGCGCAGATTCGCATCGCTGGGAACGAAGCCCGCCTTGAACTTCTTCACCCGGCGCACCATGTCCGCCTGGGACTCGATGGGTTGGGAGCCAAAGATGAAGGAAATGCCGCCGCACCGCGCGAGAGCGATGGCCATGGTGTCGTTCGACACGGACTGCATGATGGCGGACGCGAAGGGGATGTTCAGGTGAATGGCCGCCTCTTCGCCTTTCTTATATTTGACGAGCGGCGTGCGCAGGCTGACGTTCGACGGGAAGCATTCCTTCGTCGTGCGATTCGGAATCAGCAGGTATTCGCTGAAGGTGCGCGAGGGCTCGTTATAATACGTGGCCACGGGCGCGCTCCTCTCCTGAGCCGCACGGCACGGCCCCGCTGCTGGATAGATCGAGACTCCTTCGATGGTTCGCCGTCATGGGGTACTCGCCGGTTCGGGAACAACTGCCAAATCCCCAAGGAACAAAGGGTTCCCTTGGAATCGCGTATTATAAGATCGGCCGCGCGGGCAGTCAAATCGGTGGAGCCCTGTGGAGTGCGAAGGCTTGCCTTCGCCGTTATTCGGACAGGCGCGCCCATGGCGTCAAAGGTCAGACTTTACAAGGTCTCGCCAGAATCTAGCCTCAAGCCGTACTATCTGAACAAATGCTTGTACTCACTCGACAAACGGCGAGGGCAAGCCCTCGCACTCCATAGGGAGCCGTGCACATTCTTCATTCAGTCATGAGGTCTTCCGAAACCTCTCCAACGTCATCCCAGGATCCCTCGCCCAGGCGACCTGGGCGCGGTAGTTGGCGTCGGCGACAGGGTCGTTCATCGCTGAAATCTCGCCGTAGGTGCCGGCGAACTCGAAGCCGAGTTCGTGGAGGCCCGGCAAGACGCGGGCGATCTCGGGCACGAAGTCCTGGTCGGCGGTGCCGGTGGAGCTGTTGAACCAGTGGAGGTAGCCGTAGCGCCGGTGCTCGGGCGTGCCCGCGAACTCCTGCGGGAAGCCGTCCCGGCGCACCATGTGCCGCAAGGTGTATTGCCAGACCGTCTCCGGCGGCACGGCGTCCACGTAGGGCATCTCCGGGAAGTTCGCGATCTGGTGATAGCCGCGGTAGGTGCTGTTGATGAAGACGCCGTCCGGTTTCAGCTCGAAGGCGCGCCGGAGCACGTCCTGCGTCGCCACGACCACGTCCTGGATGTTCCCGTCGCCTTCGAAGCCTAACGCGTTGCGCGCGGCCACCGCGCTTTCGGATGGGTTCACGATGAAGTCGCCCATCTCGTAGTCGATGCCGCCGACGGCGAAAGTTTCGAGCATCCATTCCAGGCCGTCCCGCCACCACTCTTGGTTGGCCTTGAGCGAGGGATCGAGGACGGGCGTCACGGTACGGTCGCTGCCTTCCTCGTTCGCCGTGCTCGCCCGGTCCGGGTGTTTCGCAAGATACGTGTCGAGATTGAAGGGGTGCTCGCCTTCGTAATAGTAGCCGCCATAGGAACACAGCCCGACCCCGGGAAGGATCGCGACGCCCCGGTCCGCGGCGTAGTTGCAGAGGTCTTTCGCGGCTTGCACACCGCCATGGCTGTCGCGCAGGAATCCCCAGATGATGACGCCCCAGATGCCGTTCTCCGCGCAGTAGTCCACCAGCCGCCGGAACCCCGTCAAGTACGATTCCAGCCGCTTCGGATACGGGAAATGCTGCTCCGCCGCCGCCATCCGCATCACGACCGCGTCCGGTTCATCATCCCAGGTCATCCGCGCATCCCAACACCAGAGCAGGATCTTCATGTCGGAACTTTCCCGCGCGGGTTGCGCCTGCGCAACCCCACGCGCCGCAATCGCACCGGCGCCAATGCTCGTCAGAAACTGTCTGCGGTTCATTCGTTGCGTCTCCTTGCTTCGCCCGATGCCAGCGTACCGCGTCGCCCCACGTCGGGCAATCAACTTGGTGCGTCCACCGTGATTTGTCGTCGCAGCCTCTATTGTCTGCGTAAAGCATTTCTCGGGGCTTTAGTCCGTCGACTGGAAGGTGCGCCGTGCGTGTGGGGATCAAGGTTGCTACGTAACATCCGTTGGGACTTTGTCATCCGATTTGCTGAGCATCTCAAATTGCGCTTGCGGTTCAAGCCGGACTTGCTCACGCAACCGACGACGGTAGCGGCGGTTCGCCACGATGGAAACGACCGTCGCCGACACGACGAGTATGATTAGTAAAGGCAGCAAGCTTGCCACAATTGCTTCGGGGTGCTTCTCAATGAATTCCACGAGCAAAGCAATCGTCGGGTAGTCCATCATCCATGAGGTGAACTCTGGTACGGCCACCATGATCAAGAGCGCGAAGATGGCAATCACGATCAAAATGATGATGCTTAGCGCATACTTCGACAGCGGCGACTGCGGGAGAGGCGGCTGACGAAAAATCTTACCGCAGTTCATGCATTGAACCTGATTGTGCGTGGAGTCCGCATACAATAGCCACGGTAGCAAGCCGCCCACAAGCGCGAGCAAGCACCCAAGTGAGACGACGTTGTCCTGGTTCACCGCGGCGAATCGTTCGTCGCTCCCGCACCTTGGACAGTGGAAATAATAGGTCTTCACAGCAATTGCCTTACGCACGCTGCATACGCGACGAGAAGGATGCCCCGAACACTGTAAACAAACAGCCGCCAGAATGTGCGGTCCAGCGGATTCCACACTTCGTCGAGAAACTCCCCTTCCCGACCATTGCGTGTTTCCGCGGAACACACCCGGGACGCCTGTGCTGAACCCGGTTCGCCGGACGACTCGCCAAGCCGAACACCGAAGTCCTCGAATTTACCCGCGAGCTTCCACAACACAACGAACAGGATCGTTGCGCCCACGAGCAATCCGCCGCCGGTGAAACTCAACAGCATCGCAACCTCCCGGTTGTCGCCCCGTGGCAGTATACAGCAAAAGTGGAGGACAAGTGGCAAGCGTGGGGCCCTCCCTTCACGCTATATGCGAAAACGGATGATAGGTGCTATAATTCGCCCCAAAAGGGGTACAAGAGAATGGACAACTGCGAGTTTCCCGTCCCTGACCTTGCCCGAAATTCATATGTGGGACGATTCGGCGTCGGGTTCTGGAGCATTCTGTGTGCGGTGCTCGCCCTATCCTTATGTATCACCTTGCTTGCGTGGACGATTCAGACAGGAAATTCTGGATATATCGTGGCTGCATCCATCGCAACCTTGGCTTGCCTGAAATGGCTTGTCCGTTCGTTTCATGATCGTTCCCGCAATGTGACCGTTGACGAGACCGGTATTCGAACAAACGGTTTGTTGCGCAGATCCGCATCGTGGACCTGGGATCAGGTTCAACGGGTAGAACTCTTGATTCCATGTTATTACCCCACTCGGCTGACTGCAGAAGAAACTACGTGGTTAGAGATTCTTCTGCCTGACCACTCCATCACGTTTCCCGTGGATGCGTGTGGAGACGGTCTCGTTCCATTTGTCGGAAAGAGGATTAAGGACTCGAGCAGAATCGGAAGGATTCTTGCTCGCAGAATCTCGGGGGAAGTGGTCGATTACAGCCCAACCGAACTTGCTCAAGGTTTCCATATTACCTACGCAAGAGGTGTGCGGAACG
>CAZWDH010000130.1:0-18273 GCA_964632865.1 uncultured Nitrospiraceae bacterium | reverse complement strand
GGGGGGGGGGGTTGTTTGTGTGGGTCGCCCCTCCCCCTACCCACTCTCGGGGGCCCCCCCCCCCCCCCCACAACTGCGACTCCGCTCCCCGTATTTCGGCTTGCTGGGGGAAGCTTTTCTTTCAGGATTCAGGGTATCATAGTGGATGGGGGACATGCCGCGTCGCCGCGGCACGTCCATTTACATCGATCCGGGGGGATTAGAAATGAGCGCGCATCACACCATCAACCGTCGTGGATTCCTGAAAACTTCCCTTGCCGTCGCGGCACCCATGATAGTGCCGTCGTCTGTGCTGGGCTTGAATGGGCAGACGCCGCCCAGCGAGCGGGTCGTGGTGGGATGCATCGGCGTCGGGGATCGCGGCACCTACCTTCTCGGTGCGACGCTGCAACAACCCGACACGCAGGTCGTCGCCATGTCGGACGTGAAGAGCAATCGCCGCGACGCCGCCGTGAAGCTCATCAATGACACCTACGGCAACCAGGATTGCGCGGCCTATCTCGACTTCCAGGAACTCGTCGCGCGCGACGACATCGACGCGGTGGTCGTGGCATCCTGCGATCACTGGCACGTGCTGCATGCCCTCGCTGCCGTGCGTTCCGGCAAGGATGTGTACGTGGAGAAACCCCTCGGCGTCACGGTGGAGGAAGACCAGGCCCTGCGAAAGGCCGTGCGCGAGCACCAACGCATCTTCCAGTTCGGCACGCAGCAGCGCTCCGACGAAAACTTCCGCAAGGGCTGCGAGATCGTTCGCAACGGCGGCATCGGCAAGCTTCACACGATTAACGTGTGGTCGCCGCCCAGCGTTGCGGGCGGTCCCACGGACGAAGCGCCCATCCCCGAAACCCTCGACTACGAGCGCTGGCTCGGCCCTTCCCCGTACGTGCCGTACACGCGCGACCGCGAAACGAATCAGTGGTGGTGGTTTATCTCCGACTACGCTCTCGGGTTCATCGCGGGCTGGGGCATTCATCCCATGGACATTGCTCTCTGGGGCGCGGGCAGCATGGCGCTGACGCCGGTGAACGTGGAAGGTACGGGCACCTTCCCCACGGAAGGCGTTTGCAATACGGCCACGGAATGGAAGATCGCACTCGCCTACGACAGCGGTCTCACCATCGACTACCGTTCGGAACCTGCGCCTGCGGAATGGGCTGAGCGCTACGGCGAAGTGACGGGCCACGGAACCGCCTTCGAAGGCACCGACGGCTGGGTCATCGTTGACCGGCGTCACGTTGCCTCGGGACCGGAGGCAATCGCCCGCGACTACGCCAACACCGGCATGATCCGCCTGCCCGAGAGCAACCACCACATCCGGAACTTCGTCGACTCCGTAAAGTCACGCAAGGATCCCGTCAGCAACATCGAACCGTCCGTGCAGAGCGACATCGCCTGTCACATTTCCGACATCGCCATCCGCCTGCAACGCAAGGTCCGCTGGGACACCCTCGCCGAGCGCTTCATCGACGACGACGAAGCCAACGCGCGGCTGACGCGCCCTATGCGCGACCCTTGGCATCTTTAGAAAAAAGGACAGTTACCCATTTCCTACCCGGTCGTCGAATGAAGTAGGAGGTGGCCAGAAGGAAATGGATAACTGTCCCTTTCTTGTACGATTTCTCCCTACGACAATGGCGTGACCGGCATCCCCTCTCCGAGTTCGGTCTTGGGTTCAGCGACGACGGTTTCGCCGGATTGCACGCCGGAAGCAATGGCCGCCCAATCATCGTTTTTCAAGGTAATCTCAATCGGCGTAAGTACGGCCTCGCCGCCCCGCACCGTAAACACCGCCCAGCCGTCACCGTTGCGGAAGGTTGCCCGCTCGGGGACAGCCACCGCATCGGGCGCTTCGTCGGTGATGATTCGCACGTCCACACTGGTACCCGGCCGGAGGTTCGCCTCGGCATTATCGAAGGCAACGATCGTGCGCACGCGCTGTTGTTCGATACCCAGCGCGGAAATCTTCTTAAACCCCGCGGGGTAAATGCGTTCGACCGATCCCACGATGATTTCGTCGTTCAACGCCTTGCCTGTAATCTCCACCGGATCGCCCACATTGATCCGGCCGACTTCTTCCGACAGCACATCGCACTCAATCTCGATGGTGCTCATATCGCCGATGCGCAGCAATGGCGAACCTGCGGCCATCACGCGGCTGTCTTCCACAAACTTCTCGAGAATCACGCCATCAACGGGCGATTCGATCGTCGACTTTTCCAGGTCATCCTGGAGTTGGGCCAGTTGCGTCTGCAGGTTCTCGATCTCCGCGTTGTACACACGGCGCATGAATTCGTTGTCATCGACCGACCCCTGCAACCGTTCCGACGCGAGGTCCGCCATCTCCCGCCCTTTTTGGTTGGCCTGCACGGCCAGTCGCGCGCGCTGCAGGTTCGCCTGTGCGTTCTTGTACGCGCGCTCGGCATTGTCGAGTTGCGACTGGCTCACCGCCCCCGACTCATGCAAGGCCTTCACACGATTGTATTCACGCTCCGCGTCGGCGAGATCGTTTTCGGCAATGGCGAGTTCCTTCTGGGCGATCTCCTGCCGATCCAGTTCCTGTTCCACGCGCAACTCGGCGGATGCCAGCTCCTCTGGCTTCGGTTTTTCCACGTCGACGCTTGTCAGACGCGCCTCGGCCTGTTCGATCATCGCCTTGACGCCGGCAATCTGTTGCTCCAACGCAAAGGTATCCACCGTCGCGACGCAGTCGCCTTGCGCAACCGTGTCGCCCTCGTCCAGCGTAATCTTCCGGATCGTCCCGTTGATGGGCATGTCGATCGTGATGTCCTCGTCCAGCCGCGTCTTTGCGTCTTCCGCGATGTAGGCCCGCACGGTCCGCGTCTCCGCTTGCGCCATCTCTACCGGCAGCGCGCTTTCATGCAGGGCGAGATACGCAATCGCGAGCACGATCGCAATCCCGATGACAAAGGCAATTCGGCGTTTCGTGATGTACTTACTCACGCTCTTTCAGTACCTCCACCATGTCGAGGCGATTAATCTTGTGCCGCACGGCGAGATTGGCGATTACCACAAAGACGATCGAGCATACCGTCGCGGTCACGTAGGTCGAATTCGAAATGTGAAAGGGGAGCCGGTACAGCTCGTTGTCGTACGCGTTCACGAGCAACCGGCACACGCCGATCCCGAACGGAATCCCCAGGATGAGTCCCACGAATCCCAACGCGAAGTTCTCATGATACAGGATTCGGCCCACTTCCTGCCGCGAGAATCCCAGCACCCGCAGCGACGCCAGTTCGCGCTGCCGCTCCGCCAAGGAAATGGACGTGATGTTGTAGATGATCGCAAAGGCGATGATCGCCGCAAACCCTATCATCATCGAGTTGGAGATTTGCGCGCTCTGTTCGATCGTGTCTTGGAGTCCTTTCAAGGACTCGCTCTTGATCTCCACCGCAGCGACGCCGGGCACGTCCTTCAGTTGGGTGTTCAACAATTCTTCCATGCCCTGGTCGGTGCGCAACAAGACCGCGTTCATCGCAAAGGGTTCATCCAGCACACGGCTCAACGCGTCGATATTCATGTACGCCGAGGAACCGAGGTATTGTTCGACGACCTTGCTCACGACGAGATCCCGTTCTTTCTCGATGCGGCCCATCAATGGTTTGACCCGCACGACATCACCCACGCCGGCGCCAAGGTCTTGAGCCAGCCGCTTGCTTAGCACAAGCCCCTCTTCGCCGACAGGGACGGGCTCTTCGTCGGCGTTGATCAACTTTTGCAGACGCGCTCCGTTCGGTAGCCCAATGATCGCGACGTCCTTCTTGCGCCAGCTATGCTTCATCTCGAAGGGGTATTGCAGGAGCGGCTCCGCATAACGAACGTGATCGAAACGCATGGCTTCGTAGAGGGCATCCTTGCCGCGCTCGGCCTCGAAGTTCACCTTTACGTCTTCGCGTTGCACCTGCTCGAACTGGAATTGCAGCATGTAGTCCATCGAATCGAGCATGAAGAAGCCCATGATCAGAATTCCCGAAGAGATCATCACGCCGAAGGCGTTGAGCGACGCGCGAAAGGCGTTCCGTGACATATTGCGCGCGATCATTTTCCACGTGAAGGAGAGATTCCGCCACAGGAGGGGAACGCGCTCAAACAGGGTCCGGTGCGCATACTTCGGCGCTTCCGGGCGCATGGACTCGGCAGGCTGGATCCGCGCCGCACGCACCGCTGCCGACAATGCGCCGAAAGTCGCGAACACGACGCCTATGGCGACGGATCGCGCGAGAACCTCAGGGTAGATCCGCGAGCGCAGGATCGGGAAGTTGTAGAACTCCACGTACAACTTGATCATGGCGCCCGCGAGCCATTGGCCAACCAGGAATCCGCCAAAACAACCCGCTAGCGATAACACCAGCGCGTACTTGATGTAATAGAAGGCCACGGCGAAATTGGAGTACCCGTAGGCCTTCAACAACCCGATCTCCGTGCGCTCTTTGCGCACCATCCGGTTCAACAGCACCAACAAGATCAGCGCCGCGATACCTTGAAACAAGCCCGGGATAATCTTCGCCGTGACTTCCAGACCCTTGATTTCGTCCGAGATGAACCGGTTGGAAATCTGATCCTCCCGCTTCACCTTCGCGAACACGCCGTAGGGATCGAGGATGTCCTCCGCCTTGTCCAGCAGCGCGTCCAGGTCTTCCGGATTCTCCACAGACCCGACAATATTGTTGCAGGCCTCGTTCATGTCGAGGGCCGTTTCGGCGAAGTCCTGCTTCACCCACAGAATTCCGAAGCGCTCGAAGTTCGGCACCAACTCCTGCACGGACCGGATCGTGTACACATACTCCGGCGAAAGGGCCGTTCCGATCACGCGCAACGTATGCTTCTTATTGTCAATGGACGCTTCGATGGAGTCGCCGATCTCGAGCGCGTTCTCCTGGGCGAAACGCTGGCTCAGAATAACCTCGTTCTGCTTGCCTTCGGAGAAGTACCGGCCTTCCATGAGGATGATATCGTTTAATACGTCCGCATCGTGGTTCGGCATGGACACGATGCGCCCAATGCGCGGTTCGTCTTCCCCCTCGAGATCGAGGTTCACGTCTTCAACAATGCGGCCTCGCACTTGCCGGACGCCGGGCAAGGATTCAAGCTTGAATACCGACGTGAGCGGCGCGCGTTCGAGTTGGATCTCAAAATCGGCAAAGCGGTACTGGTCGTAGTACGAGTCGCGCGTCAACACGAGATTGCTGTGGGCGGACGCAATCGCGATGTAGCACGCCGTGCCTGATAACACAACCATGGCCACCGCAATGGATTGGCCGCGCGACCACCAGAGGGTCCGAATCAGTTTCTTGTCGAGCACTTTCATCGCGCGGACCACACGCTACCATTCCAGTTCGTCGGCGGATTTGCGTGATTCGTTCTCGGTGATGTCGCGCACACGCCCGTCCATCATCCGCACAACGCGATGGGACATGCCGCCGATCGCCGCGTTGTGGGTGATCACGATAACCGTCGTGCCCATGTCGCGGTTGATATCGCTCAACACATCGAGCACGACCTTGCCCGTCGTGATATCGAGCGCACCCGTGGGCTCATCGCACAGCAAGATCTCTGGCCGCTTCGCCACGGCCCGCGCGATCGCTACGCGCTGCTGTTCACCCCCGGACAACTGGGAAGGGAAGTGATCCCTCCGTTCGTGAAGGTTGACCAGTTTCAGCGCTTCCGCGGCGGGCATGGGATCGCTCGAGATCTCCGTCGCCATCTCCACATTTTCTTCCGCGGTCAGGTTGGGCATGAGGTTGTAGAACTGGAACACGAAGCCGATATGATGCCGGCGGTATCGGGTGAGCTGCGACTCCTTGTAAGCGGTCAAGTCATCATCGCGATACCAGACCTGCCCTGCCGTTGCCGTATCGATGCCGCCAATAATGTTGAGGAGCGTGCTCTTGCCCGAGCCGCTCGGTCCGAGGATGACGAGAAACTCCCTTTCGTATACATCAAGAGTCACCTCCCGCAGCGCAGACACGGTGACTTCCCCCATCTGATAGTCTTTCTTCACCCCCTCCACACGAAAGACCACCGGCGGACTGGAGTCAACCCTTTGCACGGCTTGCGCACACATACGATTAGGCTACCACAGATCGAGATCCCGTGTAGACAGGCTTTCCACGCGAAGACACGTGCTTCCAGCTTTTTCGGATTTCGGATTTGGTTTACCGGGTCAACGGCGGCGGTCCCGGCCTGCGCTTCTCGTTAATCTTCGAAATCTCTCGCATCACCTGTTCGGCATTCTTCTGCCCGCCCTTACCGGCCATGCGCTTCATCTCTTCGGAAGTGACATACCCGATTTCCTTGCGCCAGGCGTTCGTGATGTCCTGTTCCCGGTGTTGCATGGCGAGCACATCGGCAAGCGTTGCGTGTAGACGCGGCGTGAACCCCTCGTCGGCCTGGCGCCATTCATTCACTGCGGAAACGTGCGCCTGCAGGAGGTCGGGGTACGGTGTCGTGTCGGGCAGCAGGTTCTGGCTGATGGACGGCGGCGCATCCATCAACTGTTTGCCGAGCGCGTTCGACGTGCGCAGGAACGCGCCGTTCACAAACTCCGTCTCCAGGTCCAGCGTGCGGAAGTTCTGCGGCACCACACGGCACATCTGCAGCAGCCGCATCCAACCCTTCGGCTTGATATCGTAACAGGCCGCGACAACCGACCCGTCCCTGCTCACGAAGGTCCGAAGAAAGGTGCGCAGATTTGGGTACACCTTCGTCAGCGTCACGTCTTCGACGTCGCCCAGCTTCCGAAAGCCGTGTCCCGCCAGCCACCGTTCGCATTCGTCGTAGAAGGCCGGATCAATGTGGGGAAAATCGCGCGGCGTAACCTCGCGAAACTCGTGGAGTCCCGCGTACAAGGTTTCCAGGTTCTTATGGATCGACTTCGCCGCCCCGCCGGTCGACAGATTGAGCCGGCTGAAAATGAGGTAGAAAATGATGCCCCCAACACCAAAGATCGCCACGCGCAGAATGAATTCAAGATCCATCAAAAATCCCTCCTGTGTTAAAGGAGGATACACGACGAGACGGCGATTGGGTAGGGGATTGGAATGGGAACAGGAAGGGGTCTATGCGGTCACGTCAAGATTTGCCCCGACGGCGGCATCAGAAACTACGGCGGACTGGATCAATTGCAGCGCGAGGTCCCCTTGCAGGTTCAGGGCCTCAACCTGCTTGCGCAGGGCCAGCGCCTGATACTCCGTCGCCAGCCGGGCACTCTCCAGCCCCGCTCCCAGCGCCGCTATCGATGAAACGCCTGCCATGAAAAGTCTCCCCTGCAAAATTCAAAGAGAATTATACCATCAAGTCCTGTGAGCTGATGGACACGCTCGTCGCCAAGTCACGCAAAGCCTTGCGAATAAAAAAGTTATAGTCAAAGAATCGGCAGGCTTCGGCTGGTTATGCTTGGCACACGCAAGAGTCTTTGGTCGTTTGCCAGAAGTACCGCGTCAAGTGCGGAGGCCGTAGCACAGATTATCGCGTCAGGAAGAGAGAGCTTGAATTGTCGCCTGAATTGAATCGTTCGTTCCTTCACTGATTCCGTGAGATCGATGACGGTGAGATCGGAAAGAAAAGCCTTGATTTGCCGTTCCTCATCTTCGGCTAGGTCCGGATAACACAACAACTCAAGCTCTGTAATTGTGGAAGCGAAATACTCAGCGTCTTCAAGGGAATCCATTAACCGTCCCTGGAGGAAATAGAGGGCTACGTTCGTGTCGAGAACGTACCTCATTTCCACTCGGCGCGAATCGAGTTTTGGTAGGTCAGAGGATCAACGTGCGGACGAATGGTTCCTTTATGCTCTTCAAGCCGGGTTGTCCTTGTGCTCAAAGGATCCAATTTGGAGATCCGCTGCTCGATGGACAACCAATCGGCGTAGTCGATCTGAACGGCAAGTGGCTTTCCATTCTCGTCTCGAACGATGGTCTTGTTAACTCGCATAATCGCAATACCTCGAGTTGACTTTGGCTTGATGGTCTACATGGATGATAGCACTAAAGGCTGTTAGCCCGTACCGTCACCCCAAAGGCGTTCTTCTCCAGCACTTTAGGCACAGCTTGAACCGAGTCCATCTGCGCACAAAACGGGATATCGGCATCGAGCTCGACCGTCCGCAACTTCGCGGCGTGGGGCGCGCTCTCGAACAACGCGCCTACCCCCTCAGTTTCTATGCGCTCCCGCCACGTTGCGAACTGAGACGCGCCCTCGCCAATAGGCATATCCAGAACCATGCCAATCGCCGTAGCCGCTACCCAATCCTCCTGGGCGTCGAAGTCCGGATCTGTCATGAGTCCCGCCGGGATGAGCACGATATCCCTCTCCTGGGCTCTGGCCGCCATCGCCACGGCAGACGCGTTAACCGTCGTGCCCATGTAAATCACTGGCGCTCCATAACATGCGATCAATCGCCCCGCGCCGGTGGTCGTCGTGAAGATGACGCGTCTTCCCGCCACCTCTCTTTCGAGGCGTGGACTGTTTCCAAGGTCGAACCCCTCGGGAGGCAATCCACCCCGTTCCCCCGCCAGTAGTGCATCCGGGTACCATCCCCTCGCCCGGAACGCATCCTCAACTTCCCGCACCGCAACGATTTCCGTAACGCCATGGTGCAACAGGTAGGCCGCCGTGGCACTCGCCCGCAGCGCATCCACTACGACCGCAACACACTGATTTTCAATGGCATACGCGCAACCCGCCGCGCCTTCAATCAAATGAACTCTCACGAAAGGAAACCTCTACGGCACCTGACCGCCCAAGCGCATCCGAGAGCCAATTCAGTTTTCAACCAGCCGGTTGCCCTATTCGACCCTGGAGTCTTTGCTGTCTCTGTTGTCCCTGGTGTCTAGTTCACCTTGGCGCTACGTTTGGACACGATATGCCGCACAATCGCGGGACCGTGTTCACGGCTGTTTTCCACAAACACGATGTTCGATTCCTGGCCCGCACACAGGGTCCCGGCCACATACAACCCCGGCACGTTCGTCTCGAAGTGCTCCGACAACACCGGCTTGCCGCAGGCCTTGTCCACTTCGGCGCCGATGGCCTCGATGAGCGAGGTGTCCGGCTCGTACCCCGTCATGGCCAGTACGAAGTCATTGGGCACGATGGTGAATCCGCCGTCCATCGATTCCAGCAAGACGTCATCGGGCCGGATCTCCCGGACCTCCACCCTGCGGAAACACGCGATCGACCCTTCCTTGATCCGGTTCTCGATATCCGGCTCGATCCAGTACTTGGTTTGAAACCGCTCTCCCCGCATGGCAACCGTGACCCGCGCCCCGTTGCGCCATAGTTCAAGCGCGATCTCCGCCGCGGAACTGCCCGCGCCGATCACCATCACATCATGATCGGCGTACCAGTGGGCCTCCGTGTAGCGATGCGATACCTTAGGCAAGTCTTCACCGGGAATCCCCATGGGCCGGGGACTATCGTAGAAACCCGTCGCCATCACGACGTTCCGTGCCGCCCACAGATACTCCCGCCCAAACATGTCCTTGCCCACGATGGTGAAGATATCGTCCGCCGGCCGCACCGAAAGCACTTCGCAGTACGTCACGATCTTCAGCTCAAAATACTTCACGAAAGCCCGGCAGTACTTGAGGTACTCCTGGCGCGTGGGATTCTTCTCCGTCGTAAGAAGCGGGAATCCCGCCAGCTCCAGCTTATCCGTCGTGGAGAACCAGCGCATGTACGTGGGATGAGAACACAAGGCGCTGCAAACGGGTCCTTTGTCGATGGCGACGGCGTTCAGATCCGCCAGTTTGGCGGCATGCAGGATTCCCAGCGCGGCCGGACCAGCCCCCACAACCAAGATATCTACTGTCTCGTTCAATCCGTATTTTTTCATAAGGCCTTTCCGATTCGTGCGCCCTATGCTAACACAATGGACCTTCGCGGCGAGACGCACGTGGCTTGCAACAACTGCCATGACCAATATTTGACCCGCAACAAACTTGACGGTTGCTCTGGCCCTTGCGACAATACATCGTTTTGTGCGCCGTATTCGCGTGCGCGAGACATTTGATGGTGGGCCGTACCGGTAAGGGTTTCTAAGGTATGAACGCTGAGAAACGTTCCAGACTACGTTGGGTGGAGTTTGCGGCAATCCTCGCGATCGTCGTCGTTGGCGCGGTGCTGGCGCTGCCAGTCGTTCGAAATTCCATCAACGCTTACCGTCCCGGAACGTGCCAGGACAACCTCCGGCAGTGGGGTACCATCTTCAAGATGTACAGCCTGGAGAACGACTATCGCTGGCCCGTCCCCCACGGATTCGAAGTGTTCGGCAGTGCGGCTAACGCGCCCGGCTGTTTGAATGTCGAGGATCGCTTTGATTTCTCCCCCGACGAGGCCGTTCTGTTTCCGGATTACATGAGCGATTCTTTGTTGTACGCCTGTCCCGATAATGCGGGTTTGCTGGCTCCGCAGAAGCTGGGACCGGCAGTCCTGCGACCGTGGCGCCTGGATCCGGTAGCGTTTGGGATTCTCGAGAACGCGCGTCTGGGTTCCTGCGAATACGCAGGCTCCATGACCAACGGTGACGCGAGTTACACGTATTTCGGCTGGAGAATAGATCCCTTTGACAGTAGCCACCCAATCGTATCCCGGCCACAGGCGCTCATGCATGGACTTCCCGCGGAAGGCCCGGCGGTTATCGTGGCCCTGCTTGCGCATCTCCAGCCATCTGGTGATGTAACCTTTCAAGACATTCAGGCGCGACGCGGTGGATGGATCCAACCGTCTGCCTACCTAAACCGCCTTGAGATGAGTTATGCGCACAAAGTCGGTAATGACGGGAGCGACGTCGTTTCCGTCCTCTGGCATGGAATCGACATCTTGTACCTCGGGTCGGACGAGCCGCCCGATTATCCCTGGCTGGCCGTCACTCCAGTGATGTGGGATACCATCCGGCAGGATGCCAACGGCAATCCCATGTTTACACACAATGAGCCTCAAGGCATCAATGTGCTTTATCTTGACGGTCACGTGGAATTCAAACCCTACCCCGGAAACGTGTTTCCCGCGATTCCCAGTTTCGCCACCATGCGGCCCGTGCCGTGACGGCTGTTCCCTTACAAACAATCCAATCGTTTCTCCTTGATATGGACGGGACGGTATACTTGGGCCCTCACGCAATTCCGGGCGCGTCCGAATTCGTCCAATATCTGAGGGACAAGGGTCTTCAGCATCTCTTCTTTACGAACAACAGCTCGTGCGACGCTGCCCGGTATGCAGCAAAGCTCTCCGCAATGAACATACCAGCGACACCGAACGAGGTGCTGACGTCGGGAGAAGCTACGATCCGCTACTTATTGGAGGAGACGCCGTACCGGCGCGTATACGTGGTGGGCACGCCATCCTTCGAGGCGGAAGTGGACGATTCGGATCTCGAACGTAGCGACACCGATCCCGAGGTTCTGGTCCTGGCTTTCGACCGGACCCTTACCTATGCCAAGCTCGAACGCGCCTGTCTCCTGCTCCGCGACGGCATCCCCTATTACGCCACCAACCCCGATAAGGTGTGCCCCACGGAGTACGGCTACATCCCCGACTGCGCATCCATGGCCGCGCTGCTATGCGAGGCTACCGGCCGCACTCCTGAATACATCGGGAAGCCCCAGAAGACGATGGTCCGCATGGCCCTGAAGAAACTCGGCGCCCAGCCTGCAACCACCGCCATGGTTGGCGACCGCCTCTACACCGATATGCAAATGGCCTGGGACGTCGGCATTGCCTCCATCCTCGTCCTCAGCGGCGAAACCACCGAAAACGATCTTACAAGTCTCAAGCGCCAACCCGACCACGTGTTCCCGTCAGTGCGCGAACTGCATGCCGCATTGGAAGGCGCTCCCGTGTAAGGCCCGCCCGTCATATCCGCGAAGGCGTGTAGGATGGGCGACACTTCCAGAATGCACGCGTCAGGAGCCGCGCGCCTTAATGCGGGGGCCACGTCTCCGAGCGGCCGCATGGGCCGTAACCTTCCGTTCCCATTGTCCTGCTATTGCGCCCAGACAGGCAGGATTCCCGGTGTGATGTTGAGCACTGGAATCACGACCAGATAGGTAATCGCCACGACCAGCACCACGCCGACAAGGTTCAGCACAAATCCCGTCCGGGCCATTTGCGAAACGGTCACGTGTCCGCTGCCGAAGACGAGGGCGTTGGGGGGAGTGGCGACGGGCATCATGAAGGCCATGGACGCGCTGAGCGTGGCGGGCACGAGCAGCACGAGCGGATGCACGTGCAAGCCTTGCGTCGCGGTCACGGCGAGGATGGGTAGCATGATCGTGGCGAGCGCGGTATTCGACGTGAACTCGGTAAGGAAGGTCACGCACACGCAGAGAATGAGAAGTATGATCAACAGCGGAAATCCGGACAGCACGCTCAGGTAGTTCCCGGCCCACTCCACGAGGCCGGTGTCATTGAAGCCTTGCGCGATGGCGAAGCCGCCGCCAAACAGGAGTAACACGCCCCAGGGAATGCGCACGGCCCAGTCCCAGTCCAACGCAAACTCGCCCGCCTTGCGGTCCACGGGAATCATGAACAAGAGCACCGCGAAGAAGATCGCGACCGTGCCGTCGTTCACGTACCCAGCCTGTGGCAAGAGCCGCGACCAACCGGGCAAAGTAAACTCGCCGAGCTGCAAGTCCGCGCGAAAAATCCACGCGAGCGCCGTCATTGTCGATACGGCCAGCACGATGCGTTCGCCACGGCTCATAGGGCCGAGCGCACGCAACCGCTCCCGGACGGCGCCCTCGCCGTCCGCCAGCGAGCCCAGATCACGCAGGGGACACAGCACGCGCGTCAACAGGAACCACGCGATGGGGATGAAGACCAGCACGAAGGGGATGCCGAAGAACATCCATTGGCCGAACCCGATGCGCGGCGCCTCGGGATAGATGCGCGCGAGAGTTCCCGCGAGCACGATGTTCGGCGGCGTGCCGACGAGGGTGCCCGTGCCGCCGATGCTCGCGGCGTAGGCAATGCCGAGCATGATGCACAAGCCAAAGTTGACGGTCCGCTCTCTGCCGGCTTTGCCCGCGACTTCGTCGATCACGGCGAGACCGATGGGCACCATCATCATGGTCGTCGCGGCGTTGGAAATCCAAAGCGACAAGAAGGCCGTGGCGACCATGAAACCCATTACGAGGTTCGCGGGGTTGCCGCCCGTCCGCGCGACGATGTTCAAGGCCACGCGTTCGTGCAAACGCCACTTCTGCATGGCCATGGCGATGAAGAATCCACCCGCGAAAAGGAAGATATTGGGATCGCCGTAGGATACGGCCAGATCTTTCCCACTCATGACGCCAAGCAACGGAAACAAGGCCAGCGGCAGAAGCGACGTGGCTGGAATTGGGATGGCCTCGGTGATCCACCACACACCCATCAATGTGGCGACCGCGGCGACGCGCTGTCCCTCGGGCGACATCCCCTCCGGCGTCGGCATGAAGAAGATCACCAGCAGCGCCGCCAACCCGGCCCACAAACCCGCGCGCCGCACTTTACCTTGTGACGAATTCACAACTCACTCCCCCGCCGTCAACAAGCGATGCGCGGCTTAGGAGGGCGGGTTTTCCAACCCGCCAAGCCCATCGCTCATTGATGAGAAAGCTGAACCAAGATTCGGCCGCTCGATATCGTCCATCCCGATGACATATATGATCGCATTAGATGCATGTGTTCTGAAGCGGCGGGTTGGAAAACCCGCCCTCCTGAACGACGCGTTCACTACTGCGCCGCCGCTCCGAAATAGGCGGCGATGCCGCGGTAGATCGCGTCCGCGACTTTTCGTTGCACGTCCGGCGCGCGATACTGGGTTTCGTTGTCGCCCTCCGTAATGTCGGCAGGCTGGACCAGCACGGCCGGGCACCCCGTCTGTTGCACGACGTACGTGACCGACGGCACCGCGGGTATCCCGCCCAAGCTTTCGCCGATCACCGTGGCGAGGCGCGTGCCGTCCGGACTGTTCGGATAATGCCCCACGAAGGCATTGCGATCCGCGCGATGGCCCGAGGCGTCCAGCGTCTTCGCGCTCGCGCCGCGCGATCCCAGCGCGATGGAAACGAGAATGTCGGCACCCGTATCTTCCGCGACCAGCACCCGGCGCGGTTCCGAGGTTTCAAGATCGCCCGCGCGGGTGATGTGCACCGTCGCGCCCGCCGCGCGCAGGAGCGCCGCGGTCCGTCGCGCGACGGACAAGGCGTAATCGCTCGCGCGCATGCCCGCCGGTCCGATGGCCCCGGCTTCGCGTCCGCCGTAGGCGGGATCGAGCACGATGGTCTTGCCCAATAACGCGCCGCCCGCAACAGGATTCAACGCCACGTCGACGCGGGCTTTCTGAAGTTCCACAAAGGCCGGTTCGTAACCGGGACAGCGCACATAGGCGTCGTTCACCGACACAGGCACAGCGAACCAGCCTTCGGGCGTCGTGACGCCAAGCGAGACTCCGTTCACGGCAACCGCCGCACCACCGACAGGTTCCGTTGTGCCCGCGCGCGTCACGCGCAGACTTCGATACCGCGCATCGCCAACGCGCAGCGTGAAGGTTTCCTTCGCCGATCCACTCGCGAGCGTCAGCGTGGGGGTCTTCTCGGGTTCCGCGAGATAGAACCGCGCGACACCATCTTCCGTCGCCGTGGTGTCGCCAGTTTCGTTGATCGCCACTTGCGTCCCGTCGGCGACGGGATAACCGTACGCATCCAGCACGCGCGCCATCACCAGGATCTCACAGCCCGATCGTGCCGCCACGCTTTCCGGAACCTGCACGGCCATGATGGTCGCGGGCGGCCGGTTCACCATGGCGTTCACCGGGAACTCCAAGGCCGCGCCGCGAGCGTTGCGCAGAGTCACCTGCAGGTCCGGTTTTCCGTTCTCCAGCGGCTTGGGGAAGGTCCAGACAAACCCCCCTTCCGCCGGTTCGGCTACACCGGGCGCGGTCGCGCCGTCCCGCCAGACCTGCACGGTCGTCATGTCGATAGGCATGCCCCGCGCGAACTTCACGCGGAGTTCGTGGGTGCGTCCGCCGTCGAGCGGCGCCAGTTCGGCGGAAGCGACTTGCGGCGGATCGAGGGCGAAGTAATTCGCAAGCCCGGCGGCGATGGCGTGGGCTTCGGCGGTGATTGCCTGCTCCGTCGCGAGGGCCGCGGCATTGCCCGCATGAGTCATGTACGAGGATTCCAACAGCACGGCGGGTACCTCCGCCAAGCGGAGCACCTTGTAGTTCCCCGGCAGTAGCCGCCGCGCCGTGGCGCTCGCGCCCAGTTCCCGCGCCAGCGACCGCGTCAAGGCCTGGGCGAGATCCAGGCTCGCTCCTTCCTCGCGCAGTTTGTAGTAGACCTCGAGATCGTTCCGGTCCGAGCCGGTTTCGATGTCTGCGTTATGATGGATGCTCAGGAAAGCGTCAACCTGGTTCTGATTGGCAAAGGCTGCGCGCGCGGCAAGATCGGCGCTGAGATTCTCCGGTTGCAGCACGGTATCGTCGACCCGCGTCATGACGACCGTCGCGCCCGCCTGCTCCAGCATCTGCTTCAAACGCCGCGCCACGTTCAGATTCACGTCCGCCTCGCGAATGGCGTTCGACGGCGCCACCGCGCCCGGCCAGGGTCCGCCATGCCCCGGATCGAGGCAAATCCGCCGCCCCTGCAGCGGCCCCAAGTCGCCCGTATCGGCCGGAACTGGAACGTCGCCAACGGGTTGTACCGGCGGTTCCGTAACCGGCGGCTCCGGCGGGGTTGTCTTGCAGCCAACGATCATCGCCAGAGCCAGCAGCGCGCCGATTTTCTTCATGAAGCAGTTTCCCCTGGTCCCAACTCAGCAAACCGTGGCCAGAGTGGCCGAAGCATAGCGGTGTTTTCAAGGCCCCCTTACCCGCAAGACTTTTTTCCCGTTTTGGCGTATGATTACAGACAGGGGGAATACGATTCCCGCGCGGCCGGATTGGGCTGCGTCGATTGGGGGTACCACGCGTTTCGGGGAGGAACGGTGCAATGGGAAACGTCTTACTGGGCATCAATCTGGAATTCGTGCGGCATCAGGACAAGCCTATAGAATGGGGCGTCGAGAAGGCCGCGGAACTCGGGTACGACTTCGTCGAACCCATGGTCCACTGGGGCCGCGAGTTGCTCAGCGAAGCGGGGTACTTCCACAGCGTCTCCATGCTGGACGATCCTTACCGCGTCAAGCGGGCCTGCGACAAGGCCGGAGTGCGCTTGTCCGGACTGTCGTCGCACTGTCCGCTCTGCAAACCGGAGATCAGCACGGAATACCTGAAACAGGCGGTGCGCTTCGCGGCGGAATGCGGCGCCCCGGTCATCAATACCGACGAAGGCCCAAAACCCAAGTGGACGACCGAAGAAGAAGACCACACGCTCATGCGCTATGTCCTCCACGAGGCGGCCCAACTCGCCGAGGCCCGCGGCATTCTCATCGGCATCGAGCCGCACCAGCAATACAGCAAGTCCCCGAAGGGGCTCGACAAGATCTACAGCCTCGTCGATTCCCCCGCCATCGGGATCAACTTCGACACGGGCAACAGCTACCTCTCCGGCGAAGATCCCGTCGTGTGGCTGGAGCATGTGCTTGATCGGCTCGTGCATCTCCACGCGAAGGACATCTCCGTGCAGCAGAGCGACGCGGAACGCGGCAAAGTCACGGGAACGCCGGTGGGCTGCGCCTGCGGCGAAGGCGTGGTCGACTGGGCCAAGGTGATCGACGTGTGCAAACGCGCGAAGCGGGATATCGTGCTCAGCGTGGAATGCGGCACCGTCGATCAGGCGGAACGGAGCGTGGCGCATCTGAAGCCCTTGTTGAAGTAGGGGAGAAGAACACGGACTGACACGGACATACGCGGATGGCGTTGCCGCCGCATACCGCAGGGGGAATAAGGGCAGATGTTGAGTAGAGCATTTTGCATTGGGGTCATACTCGGGGGGCTGAATGCGGGTATCGCGCTTGCTCAACCGGAAAATGCGGAAGGGCCATTGACGATTGCATTGGATGACACCCACCTGACGGTTTATTCCGGCGCTCCGGTGATGCGCTACCACTACGCGGAGGTGCCATTCAAACCCTACGTGCAGGAGCTATATTCGCCGTCCGGGTTCAACGTGCTTCTCGACGCCCCGCCGGATCACCTGCATCATCACGCACTCATGTTCGCGGTCGCCGCGGAAGGCGTCAACTTCTGGGAAGAAACCGCCACCGGCGGCAAGCAGGTCCATCGCCAATGGCTCAACGGCCAAACCGTGGAGACCGTAAATGGCGCTACGCGCGCACGCTTCATCGAGGCGCTCGATTGGGTGCGCCCCTCGGACAACGTGACGCTCCTAAATGAAGTGCGTACCATCGCGACGTACCGCTCGCCCGGAATACCCGCTACGCTGGTCACCTGGATCACCGCGCTCACACCCGCGGAAGGGTTGCCTTCGGTAACCCTCTCCGGCTCGCACTACTTCGGCCTGGGGTTTCGCTTCCCGCACAGCATGGATGCCATCGGCACCTTCCGGAACGCGGCCGGCGATCTCGGCAAAGTCGAGCGCGGGGAGGAACGGCTCGGCCGGGCGGCGTGGTCGTGTTACACGGCGGAAGTCGACGGCCAACCGCGCACGATTGCCATGTTTGACGACCCCGCGAACGCGCGGCATCCGGCCACGTGGTTCACCATGCCGGTCGGGTTTGCCTACATGTCCGCCACCCTGGATCTGAAAACAGAGCCACTCGTTATCAACGCCGGCGAAACGCTGACGCTGCGGTATGGCGTCGCCGTATGGGACACCGCGCCCGCGGACGCGGACATCGAAGCCTTGTACCAACGCTGGCTCGCCCTGCCGCGCGAAGATCGAGAGTGATAGGGGTACCTTCACGAACACTTGAATCGCGGATCCGAATGAGAGTTCGTACCGGGAGGCTCGCGCGCATTCTGGAAAAATGGGGACAGCTACCATTTTCCTTCTCCGCGCCTGGTTAGTTTCTCAGCGGTCCAAAAGGAAAATGGTAACTGTCCCTATTTTTCCGTGCATACAGTTGAATCACTGGCTCGAATCAAGAACATCCCCCTTGCCCCCTTCAAAGGGGGAAATCTCGCAACGCGGAGCGTTGCGTACGACATTCGACGACGACTGCACGTCAGGCAATCGCTCGACGCTCAGCAGGCGAACGGCTTGAGGACGACTGCACGTCAGGCAATCGCTCGACGCTCAGCAGGCGAACGGCTTGAGGACGACTGCACGTCAGGCAATCGCTCGACGCTCAGCAGGCGAACGGCTTGAGGAC
>CAZWDH010000129.1:0-18285 GCA_964632865.1 uncultured Nitrospiraceae bacterium | reverse complement strand
TCGATGGAGCCCGGCACGCCGCTCGTCGTCACGGTCGATGATGCTTCGGCCCTGCAACCGGGTGAAGTGTTCGTGTATCAGGATGTGGCGGAAGGAGATACGGTGCGAGTCACCCTGCCCCGTACCCACACGCTCGCAAACTGACGGGGCGGCCTACGATTTGCTAGAATAGGACTTCATCGTGCGTAAGAAGTCCGTGGGGATAGGTGCGCCATTAACCGGCCAATTGGAGGCGATCATGAGACTGTGCCGTTTTGAACGCGATGGGGAAGAGTACGCGGGGTTCTATTTCGATAGCAAGATCGTGCCCGTCGGCGCGGCCGTGGACGCGTGCGAACAGCATACGCACACGCGCCACGAGTTGCCGCAGGGGTCGAGCCTGGTTTCCATGCTGGCCTGCGGCGAGCACCATGATGCGGCGGCGGCCGTGGGCGATTGGTTGAGCAAGAATCTCGATGGCGTGGACGCTTTGGATGCGTCCACCATCCGCCTGTTAGCGCCATTCCCGACGCCGCGAAAGCTGTTCCTGCTCGCCGGTAACTACGCGGCGCACATCGAAGAAGGCGGCGGCCATGCCGTGGAACGGGCGCGCACGTTCCCTTATGTGTTCATGAAACCCGTGACGACCATCAATCACCCGAACGCGCCCGTGCCGATTCCCTCCGTGTCGCCCGACCACATCGATTGGGAGGCCGAGCTGGCAGTAGTTATCGGCAAGACGGCGAAACACGTCTCGGAAGCCGATGCCTTGAACTATGTCGCGGGATACACGGTTATCAACGACGTGTCCGACCGCGAGTACACCCCGAATCCCGGACGTGAGAAACGTCCCAAAGACGAGTTCTTCGACTGGCTGCACGGCAAGTGGCACGACGGGTTCTGCCCGATGGGCCCCTGCGTGACTTCGGCCGAGGCCATCGGCGATCCGCAGAATCTGCAGATTACGCTCAAGGTCAACGGCGAGACGAAGCAGGATGCCTCCACCGCGTTGCAGATTTATCCCGTGGCCGGCGTGATCGAATTCATTTCGCGATCCATCACGTTGGAACCGGGCGATATCATCTCGACCGGTACGCCCTCCGGTGTGGGCGCTGCGTCGGGTACGTACTTGCATCCGGGCGACGAAGTCGAAGTTAGCATCGACAAGATTGGCGTACTTAAGAACCACATGGTCGCGGAGCAGGTGTAAGGCTCGCGGAACGCTTCTTTCTTAGGGATCATGTAGCGCAGGCGACCCGCTTGCAACCTTTAGCAGGCGGGACGCCTGCGCTACATTTTGCGGCGATATTGACTAGAGTCTTTCCATTTGCCACGAAGGTAAGTCGAATTCTGCTGCCTCGGGCGGAACAGGGAAGCGTACCGTTTCGATTTCGCCGGCCGTTGCCGATGCGACTGGTAGGCCGGTCCAGGAGTCACCGGTACGTAGACGGACATATACCGTGCTGTCGTCTCGGAGTTCCGGCCAATCCGCCGGGCGCGGCGTTGATGTCGCGATCATCTGATCCGTCACTTCGCTGATTTCGCCGGTCCAATGCGCAGGTGCTTCCTTGATTCCCTGCCCCGCAACGGTGAATTGGGACGCACCCAAGGCGCAGATCCACGCGACTTCGCTTCCGCGGTAGACGACGCCAAGATCGCCTTGGAATGTCGTGTCTTCCACTGCCTGCGCGGTTTCAAACTCGTTCAGAATCGTGTACGTGCCCCATGCGGTCTCTACGCGGAGCGCCACCGCGTCCGACCCAGCCGCGGCTGGCGCGTCCAATCTCGTTGCACTGAGGACGCGCGGCGCACCGGCGGCATCCATGGGTTCGTGAACCGCGACAAAGGTGCTCTCCACATGATCGCCCTCGCGTACCGCATCCACGTAACGGACCCGTCGTCCCGCATCGTCCCGGGTCTGCTGTCCAGGCCCGTTCGACGCCTCGACGCGGAGCGTCGGTGACAACATCCACAACCGGTAGGCATGCTTCGCATCGCGCCATGTCGCCTGCCAGGAATCCGACGGCGCATTCGCCGTGCGCACGTCGCGCAGACCGAAGATGTCTTCGGACGCGAGACTTGAACCGACCTGCGGCAGCGGCGGTTCGGCAGGCATATCGAGGCCGGCGAACGCGATCTCACTATCTTGCGAGTCGCTCGCGGCTATTTCGCTGAAGATGCGGTAGTCGTGCTTCTTTCCACCGGCAACACGGAAGATATCGACGACGACGTTCTTGCCCTCGGGTCCTTTCAGCAGCACGACCGTGCGACGATACTCCGAACACTGCGGGTAAGCTGTCGAAGACGCCTCCACCGCCGATACCTCCGGGCTCGTCACCATCCAGCGAAAGCTGGGCACGCGTTCGCCAAATTCCTGATCCTTGCCGTCAACAACCACGAGGTTGTGACTCTGCGTGCTCTTGATCCACTTGTTCACGGGCATGTCGCCGACGTACCCGTGGTCCCCGAGAAACGTGGAGTCTTCGTTCCCATAGAAGAGCGCGAGGTTGTCGGAGTGGCGATGTCCGCCCTGCGGCGAGAAGGCTAGCGAGACGACCGTGTCTCCGCCGTCGGATACTTGGCGCAAGATTGCGTTCATCCAGGCGGGGAAATAGATCTCCGGCAGATCGAGCGGTTCGTCGTTTTGCAGCGCTTCTTCAGACAGATGAATGAGCCCGTAGTCCGTTGGCCGCGCGTTGCCACGCAATGCGTGCAGCACCCCCGCATACTTTCCGGGATACCGTTTCGTGCCGATTTCCAAAATGCCCGCGCTCGGTTTCGTGGCAACATTCGTATCGCTGAGCGGAAGGTATCGTCCTGTGGGATGGAGCTGATCGATTACGGCCTCCAGCATGAGCGCGAGGCGCTGGTCGGTTTCGAAGTAGTTCACGGTGCCGCTGCGCCCGGGAAATCCCTCCGGCCACTGAAAGCCGTGCAAGGTTTCCGGCACGGCGATGAGCTGAGAAAGATACATGTTCGTGTACGCAGGGCTTTCCTTGCTGAACCCGTCGTAGAGAAACGACTCGTCACGCACGATCTCGTAGCCGCGCAGGGCTACGTCCGCGTACTCTGGCAGTCCCAGGCATTTGCCAATCGCGGCGAATGCGTTGTAGACCCGCGGCGCTTTGTTATTCGCGTTTGTCGCCACGCCTGCGCCGCCAGCGTACGGTTCCGCGCCCATCACGTACTCGAGAAACAAGTCGCGTTCGACCAGCGCGCGAGACTCGGGAGTCCAGAGCGAGTTCCCTTGCGCGTCCGTTGCGTCGTGAAGCAGATCGTAGGCAAACAAGAGATCGGGAAGGCCCGTAATGGCATCGGTGCTGGGATGGACGCGACCCGCGCCCCAGTAGGTTTGCTCCATACGCGCCGCATCGACGGTATCCTTCGCATATACATCCGCGCAGAGATGCCGCTTCCACTCCAAGGGCATCGCCATGTCGTGCCAGGCGGCGTATAGGGGGTCGCAATCCGCGAAGGTATCCCAGTAATCATGGTAGAGCCAGTTGCGGTAACACTCGGCCTGGCGCTGGAGAATCGCAATGCCCATCTCCGCATATTCAGGGTTTCCCGTGATCCAGTAAGCGAAGGCAAGCGTATTGGCCGCGCTCCGCATGTACAGCACCTTCTCCGCACGGATGATCCCGGTGAAGCTCACGTGGATGGGATGACCCACCCAGTGCCAGGCCAGTTTTCCGCTGCGATCCTCGGGGTTCGCGCGCTCCGCCTCATTGAGATAAAACGTGAAAGTCTGGCCCGTGCGCGGCGCCTGCAGTACAGCCGTTTCAGGAAAGCGGGGATCCGGATAAATTTGCCCGCAAGCCCTGCATTGGATTTGATCGGGCGCGGCGCTGGACCAACGATACAAAGAACTCCCCACCGCTTCCTGCGACTTCCCGCCCACGCAGTTCGGGCAGGTGAACCCGTACGGATTGGCCGGCGTCAATTCCGGAATCATAGCGTCGACATAGCCCTCGGGTTGCGCGACCAGGATATCCGCCTGAGCGATGATCCCGCGATACCAGTCCGCGCCCCATTCCGTAGATTCGGCGCGTTTCAGAATCGTGTCGCGGGCGTTCGCGTCGACCATGACGGGATGTTCGAGTTGCACCCGGCCCGCGAGCATCGCGTCCTTGCGCGCTTCCATCTCAGCGCGAAACGCGGTCTCCTCAGGAGAGACGCCCGGTTCCTGCCAGGGCATGAGGCCTTCCCCGCGCGTGACCGCGTCAACATACTCTGCTTTGCGGTCCGCCCTACCTGGCTCTTGCGCCATTGTGGTCATCGTGGCCGCGCTCAACAGAGCCCCGATCCAGATCGTTGAAACTCGCACCCTTTGCCCCTTTCTTGCTACTCTCGTCAGATACCGGTTGAACCTTGGCTCCTACCTGTGAGGAATGCCCCGTGTATCACGCGATTGCCTTACTTGTTGCCGCGGCCATTTTCTCCGCCACCGATACACCCAAACCCGCTGGCCCGCCAGCAGCGACGGTCGTCGTCGCCACAGTGGACTCCTCCGTCCGGTCCAAGTCGCTTGCCGACTTCGTGGGCGACGGGAATGGAGATCAGGAAGAGATCAACGCCGCGATCCGCGCGCTTCCCGAGCCGGGCGGCACCGTTATGCTCATGGAAGGAACCTACGACATCCGCCGTGTCGAGGGCAAGCTGGGCGGCGTGCTCATCGAGCGGAGCAACGTGACCCTCGCGGGACAGGGCGCCGCAACGAGACTGGTCCAGGCGCCGGAGCAGGAAACCAATGTGATCCGTATCATCGGGTCCGGCGTTGGTCATATCACCATTCGCGATCTCTACGTCGACGCCAATCGCGACCAGAATCCCCTCGGCGAAGGCGACCCCAACGTTTCTCACGCGCGGTTCGAGTTCTGCGGCATCAAGGCCTACTACCAGGAACCCGGCGGACCCGGCGGCGAACCCAATCACAACATTACTATCGAGAACTGCTACGTGCTCAACGCGCGGCGCCTGGGCATCATGCTGGAAGGCGCCAACATGCGGGTGCTCAACAACGTGCTCGGTAACGCCATGTCGGATTCGGTGGAGATTCTAACCGGTCCCGGGGAAATACGCGGAAACTACGTGGAAATCACGGGCCGGACCCACGTAGCGATTGGATCGGATCGCGGCGACAACATCATCATGGCGAACAATGTCGTCCACGTGAAAGAAGGCGGCGATATCGACATCGGATTTCGGTCCTGGGCCGATTCGCACCGGCATGTCATCACGGACAATGTGTTGACCGTTGATCCGGGCGGGAAGTGCGGCAAAGCCGTCGACGCCCGCGGCTTCGGCGCGGTCATCTCCGGGAACAACTTCTTTTCCGCAACGGACAAGCTTGTCTTGTCCGTAGGCGCTGGAAACAGCATCATATCAGGCAATATTCTGGACAATGTCGTCGTCGAAGTGGACGATACCACCGGCACGAACAAGCCAATCCTAATCAACAACAATATACTGGAGAATTCCGAAGTCGTCGTGAAGAATGGAAACGTGAATCCGGCGGAAGGGAGTGATTCGTAAATGACCAAGTATCGCAATAGCGTCCGTACCCTCGTGTGCATGTCATTGGTGACCGCCTTCGGCGTCGCCCAGGCCGACGTGTTCGAACGCGTCTTCGGCGTGTCGCGGACGCTCGACCCCGCGAAAGTCGCGGAGGTGAAAGCCCTGAAGCCAGGCGAGACGCTGTCCGTAGATGCCGACGGCGACGGGACCATTGACGAACTCTGGTATATGGATCGGGGCAAGCGTCACACGAAGGAGCAGTTGTTGGTCCGGGTCATTGATGAGGACGGCGACCTCCCGGAGACGGGGCGTGGCGATCGCGACAGCGATCTCTATCTCTGGGATTGGGACGCGGACGGCAGCATCGACGTGGCCACGGATTACCAGGACAACGACGGCGACAACGACCTCGACGAGATGGGCATCTTCTACAAGAAGAACTGGAAAGACGATCTCGACGATATCACCGTCTGGTGGGGCGTCGACGTGGGTGACGACAATCTGCTCTGGTACGACGTGGACGGTACGTACTACCAGGATCTCTGTCAGTACCGGACGCATTTCAGCGGCGATGAGATGTTTTACCAATACCGGCTCGCCGACGGTTGGGACGAATGGCTCAATGTCTTTGAAGATCCCTTCGCGTTCTACGATCCCGATGGCGATCAGTGCAGCGAAGTGGTTGTGCGGGTCTGCGCCAAGGGTCACGAAGTCGAAAACCTACGCTACAGCATCGATGCCGACGGCGACGCCTACGGCAGCCGCACGCATAACTACGATTTCTCCGTCACGGCGATTCCCGGGGACACGCCAGTGAGCACGGAAGGGATCGCAACGCAACCCGCAACGGTACGCGGAATTCCCACGCATCCGGTCCTGTCCTGGGAAGATACCCGCGGTTTCGCGCAAAAGGCGCCGTGGTCCAAGGCGATGCTTTCCTGGAACGAACTGAACGCCAACACGGACGGCGACATCGCGAAGGATTCCCACGAACGCTGGGAAGGCGTGCTCAATCACAAGTCCAAGCACGACGACTTTCCGCAGGTGGGCGGTCCGCCGACGAGCGCCTATAACACGCGGGTCGAGGTGAGCCACAAGCCCGCTTCTCCGTTGCGGCTCTACTTCGACGAGACGGACCAGCGCTTGCACCTATTGGGCGCGGCATATGGATACATTGACGTGGATTACAACCTGGACGGAACGGTCGATGCCGCGTACGAGTATGAAGACCAGGACGGCGACGGCGTCCTGGATCGCCGGCGCATCGATACGGACGGCGACGGCACGTTTGAACTCGAGTTTGCGATGAGCGGCAACGCAGGAGAGATCGCGCTCGAGTATGAGCCCGTGCTCGAACGCTACAAGCCGACGCTCGACAAAGTGCTCCGCGACACGCAGGAGTTCATCGACGCGGCGGAGGCCATTCTCGAAACGAAGGATCAGCGGGCTGAGGCCATCAAATCATATTTCCTGAACGAACTCCCGAATTGGCACCGGGAACGCGAAGTAGGTCTCTACGTGCGCACCAGTCCGGCCGGGGCGCGCTACTATCTGGACCTTGTCCGGGACCGCCTTTTTGCAGCGCTCAAGGAACGGCACGGCACTGCGCAAGAATGGGGCGAGTTTGAGAAGGCGTACGCATCCGGCGACATCGCCGCGGCGACTGCGCTGATGCGGCGTCATGTGAGCGAACTCGATTACGCAGCTGCGGCACAAAGCTTCAGCGGATTCACGAAACGGATTCCGATTGCTGTCGACAACAGCGGCCAGCCGGAGCGCGAACGGTCGCCCATCGTGTTGTCGCTTGCAACCATCGAGGAAGCCGCACCCGATTTCAATGCGGAGAACTGCGCCGTTGTCGCACCGCAGCGCTGGCTCGACTGGTTCGAGCTGCCGTACCAGGTGGATGAACTGAATCCCGCTACAGGCCAGGAGCTTTCCTTCGTTTCCGACTTGCCGGCGGATTCAAAATCAACCTTCTACCTCTACTACGCGCCCGAAGGGCAGCGTGACGTAACGTACCCGCAGTACACGCGAGCCGTCCTCGAAACCCCGGCCTACGTGGCGTGGGAGTCGGATGCGGGCGCGTACCGCTTCTATACGGGCCAGTTCGATTTCTTCGGCAAAGAACCCGACCGGGGCCTCCCGCGGGAAGAACGCTTGCTGTATCCGATCGTCGAAGTGGCTTATCACGATCAGCAGGAGTGGGGGATGGACGCGCTGCATGTGGACTACTCGTCTGGACTCGGCGGCGTGACCATGCGCATGGGCGGAGAAGACTACCTGGTGCAGAGTCCTGCCGGCGAAGGCCACGTCGCGTTCAGCCATCGTGTGCTCGCGGATGGACCGGTGCGCGCGGCCATCGCCATCACGGCCGAAAACGTCGTACCGGGGAATAAAGACATTTCCGCGGAGTTCATATGCCTTATCTACACGGGTCACGCCGAGAGCGAAATGCGCTGCAAGATTCTGGGCGTTGACGGACCCATCGAACTCGCGCCGGGGCTAGTGAAACTCGGCGACGAATCCTGGTTTAAGGATGACGATGCCGGGATACTCGCGAACTACGGCTACCAGGAGTACCGGATCGGCGACATCGCGTTGGCGCTAATCGTGCCGCCCGATCTGTTGAACGACATGGTGGACCTGGAAGACGAGCGACGCTTGCTCTGCGACGCGCCGGAGAATGTGTTGCGCTACTGGGTCATCGGCGATTGGCGGCGGGGCCGGCAGTATCCCGTATCGCCCACCATCGACAACTGGCGCTTTGAAGTGGAGGCGCTCGCGAAGACCCTTACGCAGGAACCGAAGGTCGCGCTGGGCAGCGCGGAAACGACGAACTAACGCTTCGTCCCGCGCAGTTCATTCAGCGCACTTTCGGCGGCTTTGAGCGTCTTCTTGATGTCCTCGTCCGTGTGGGCGGTGGACACGAACCAGATGCCCATCGAGGTGATTTGAACGCCGCGGTTCTGAAGGGCGATCCAGAGTTTGCGCCCAAGCTCGTAGTTGGTCCGCCGGGCGCTGCGGTAGTCCGTTACCGGCTCCGCGTCCGGCGGCAGAAATGTGGCGCTGAAGACCGTGCCGACGCCGCGCAGCGTGATGGGCAGTTCGAAGTCGTCTGCGATTTCCGAAAGCTTGATTGAGAGCTGGTCGCCCTTGGCGTTGGCTTTTTTGAGGATGGCGCCGTCGTCCGCGCTCATCGCTTCCAACGCTGCGACCGTGCCGGCCATGGCCAAGGGATTTGAGTTGTACGTGCCGGCATGCACCGTTTTCGGGGTGCCGAACCGTTCCATATACTTGGCCTTGCCCGCGACAGCGCTCACAGGCATGCCCGCACCCAAAGCCTTGGCAAACGTGGCGAGGTCTGGCGTGACGCCGAAGTAGGCTTGCGCGCCGCCAAGCCCCACGCGAAACCCCGTGATGACCTCGTCAAAGATCAGAATCGCGCCGTGCTCGTTGCACAACTTGCGCATGGTCTTCAGGAAGTTCGGCTGCCCCGGAATCAACCCGGCCGCCGACGCGAAGGGATCGCAAATTACCGCGGCCAGTTCTTCACCGCGCCGCGCGAATAGATCCTCCAGCAACGCCGTATCGTTCCATGGAAGCACGACAAGGTTCGCGCCGTCTTCCGGCTGTTGACCCTCCGAAGCCGGTCGCAGGGGAGGGTCCTCGCGCGGTCCCAGTTCCGCCGTGGGCGAGGCTTGGTTCCACGCAATGTTGTCGAACCAGCCGTGGTAGTGCCCCTCGAACCGCAACACTTTCTTGCGGCCGGTGCAGGCGCGCGCTAGCCGCAACGCCGCGTGCACCGCTTCCGACCCCGTTGTGCTGAACCGGACCATCTCCGCGCAGGGCACATGGGCACAGACGAGTTCCGCGGCGCGCACCTCCAATTCGGTCTGCAAGCCGTACACGATGCCGCGTTCGACCTGGCGCTGCACCGCCTGAACGACGGGAGCGGGCGTATGCCCCAGGATCATCGGGCCGTGGCCAAGGAGGTAGTCGATGTATTCGTTGCCGTCGACGTCCCAGATGCGCGAACCTTTCGCGCGTTCGATATGCAACGGGACCGGTTCCGATATGGCGCGGACGTTGCTGTTGATGCCGCCGGGAATGACTTTTTTCGCCCGCTCGTGGGCGGCGATGGACTTCTTGTATCCCATGACTACGACCTCAGGAAGACTTCGTTACCGGTCCGGCTCGACTCATACGCGGCAGCGGCCGCCGCCACAGCCTGTCGGCCATCCCAGCCGGACGCGGCCAGCGGGGCGCCGTTTTGCACCGCCGCGATCACATTGTTGATGTTCGCGGCATAGGTCTTGAGGCGAACGGGATCGAGAAACCCCTTTCCTGCCCAATCGATGGGTTCCTGCTCGGCGGCCACCTCCCAGTCGCCGCCGTCGAAGGACACCCGCATCTCGCCGTACCAGTCCACGTCGATCAATCCGAGTTCGCAAACAATCCGTGTTGCGCCGCCGCTTCGCTCGAAGCCCGGCTTCACCAGTTCGAAGGAACAGAAGATGGACACCACGGAACCGTCTTCCATGGTCAGCAGCACGTCGGAGGTCCCATCCACCGGATATTGTCCGCTGATGCAGCGTACCTTCGCGAAGACCGAACGGATCTCCTGATTCGTGAACCACCGCGCCTGGTCGATGTTGTGAATGCCGTGCCCCATCAGGATACCGACGTTTGCCGGTACCAACTGCCAACGCGGCACCGCGCCCTCCATCCCATTGGGGACGAGTTGCGTCGAGCGCATGTGCATCACGCGGCCCATCTTATCGGAGTCCAGGAGCTTCTTGGTCTCTATCGGGCAAGTGCGGAAGCGTTGCGTGAACATGACGGCGCACTGCGCGCCGGATTCCTCGCCGGCATTTAAAATCGCATCGCATTCCGCGACCGTACACGCCATGGGCTTTTCGATGATAAGGTGCTTGCCCGCGCGCGCGGCGGCAAGGCCTTGCTCGCCGTGGCACACATGGGGCGTGGCGATACACACGAGATCGATGTCGTCGCTGGCAACGAGCGCTTCCACGCTTTCGAAGTGCGGCACATCATACTCGCGCGCCAGTTTTTCCGAGCGCGATCCGCCCGCTACGCCAGTGAGATCGCCGTTGGGAACCAGCGATGTCACAGCGCGCGCGTAGGTTTGCCCCATGAATCCAGCGCCGATCACGCCAATCCCCAGTCTCTTGCTCGATTCGGCCATTAGACTATTCACTTTCCGTGGTCGTTGTACGTTTCATATGGATAATCTGCCGGGAAAACGCGGCGGTCAATCCACCTAGCGCCAGCAGAAAAAGTCCGACGGCGATGGAAATCCAGCCGTCCCGCGCGGACGCTGTCAGCAGCACCGCGGCGACCATGATGGCGCCCAACGCCGCGCTTGCCAAACCAATCACCCTTACCGCCAGAGACGCGTCGCCGCCTTCATCTAACTCCGCTTTCGCCGAAAGGTCGCGTGCCGTAAGCCCGGACAGAAATTGGGCGATCCGTTCGCGCCGTTCAGACGAATTCGGCGCCAGTACGCTGACAACATACAGGACAAGGCTCGTGGGGATCGCCGTAATCCAGGTCAGGTATGTGACGCTCCGCAGGTAGTTCAGGTCTTCGCTGCCCCCCGCGATATAGGCGGCCACTCCAAACGCAGTGCCCGTAATAAACGCGGCCATGGCGCCCGCATTGGATGCTTTTCTCGTGAGCAACCCCGCCATCATGGGGATGGCCACCGGAGGCATCAACACGCCGAACAACTGCGCCATGTATTTGACCAGGTCCTCTTTCTCCTGCGCACTCGCAAGGATCAGAGCGATACCCAGCGCGAGCCCGCCGATCAGGAAGGTCGATACCCGGCCCGTCAGTACCAGCGCCCGATCGGAGAACGAACTGCCGAAGAAGCGCTTCACGATATCATTCGTGATGACCGACGCGCCCGCATTGTAGTCGCTGGACAACATGGACATGGTGGCCGAAAACATGGCGGCGATAATGACGCCCAGCATGCCCACCGGCAGCAGTTCCCGGCAGAGCAGGGGGTATACATCGTTGTAGTTGGTGATGTCCGGCATGAAGATGCGCGCGGCCATGGCCGGCAGGAACAACAGGGGCGGACCAAAGAACATGAGCGCCGCGACGAGATACCCAACCTTCCGCGCGTCGCGGTCGGTAGCTACGGAATAATAGCGCTGCACGTAGGGCCACTTGGTCGCGTAGGTAAGCAGCAACACCACGCCGAAGGCAATGAGCCACGGCCAGGTGTAATCGCCTCCCGTCGGCGCCGCAAAGCTTTCTGGGACGCCTTCAAAGAATCCGGAAAGTCCATCGACTCGTCCCAACGCGAGCGGGACCAGCACGATGACGGCAATCGCGACAATCACGAATTGAATGACATCCGTAATCATGACCGCCCACAGGCCACCCAGGAACGTGTAGACAAGAATAATCGCGCCACAGGCTGCGATAGAAAGGTGAAGGCTGTAGTCATGCTCAAGTCCCAGGCTTACTGTGACCATCTTGCCGATGACGAACAGTTTCAACCCGTCATCGATGACGATGAGGGGTAGGCCGATCCAACTGAACCCCTGCCGCAACGCTGGGCCGAACCGCGTCTCAATGTATTCCAACGGGCTCGTCGTCGCGGCGCGCCGCCAACGTGCCGCCAGGAAGTACGCGCTGAACAGGCAACTGGGAACGGAAAACCACCAGATGGTGATCGCCACGAACCCGTGTTGATAGGCCAGCGCAGAGTATGCGACGAAGGTAAACGCGCTGAAGGTCGTCATGTAGAGTGAAATGCCGGACACCCACCACGGCACTTGCCGGCCGCCGCTGAAGAAATCCTTGAGGTCCTTCATACGGTTCGCGTAGTACAAACCGATGGCCAGCATGACAACGAAGAAACCCGCCAAGATGGCGTAGTCCGCGGCGGCAAAGCTGTTTTCAAAACTCATGGAGCGGATTAGACCTTTGAATTGAATCCCCGTCTCGCATCCGGGTCCGGTTTTCGGTATTCTGGCACTGATAACCCCGCAGGAATCCGGGTGCGTGTACGTGCAACCATAGGACAATCGACCGTGACGAAACAACTTCCCGACTGCAATGGGTTCGCGAAATTATTCGCCACCGCGGTACTGGTATTTACGCTTGGAGGTGGCTGCGCTTTGGCATGGGACGGCTTTGACTGGCACACCTGGCGAGAGATTACCGGTGTTCAAGCGCCGCAAGTTACCAGTCCGCAGGCGGGTCAGTCGGAGCTGGTGCCCTTGCTGGCAAGCAGAGGGCCCAATTCGCCAAGTATCCGGTCCCCTGAAGGGTGGGAAGTGAAACGTGCCTATATAATAGGCGTGCTTGAAGCGTTCCTTGGCACGCCTGATCCAATAGACAAACCCGCACCAATCGCGGAAATCCTCGGAGAAGAGGACATGGGTTCATACGTGCGGCGCCACATCCGGGTCGCAAGCGAATCGGATGACTGGATTCCCGCATATATGCTCGTGCCCAAGGTACTCCAAACAGATCCTTCCCCCACGATGATCGTGTTGCACCAGACCCAGGCGCCGGGCAAACAGGAAGCCTGCGGCATGACCGGCGACCCCAACATGGCCTTTGCGCTGGAATTGGTGGAGCGCGGTTATATCTGCATCGCGCCGGACGCCATCGGTTTCGGCGAGCGTATCCCGGAAGGTGAGCAGCCCTACTACGGCGCCCACGACTTCTACCGCAAACACCCGAACTGGTCCTTCTTCGGCAAGATGAACTGGGACGTGCAGCGGGTCATCGATTATTTGGAAACCATCCCTGAGGTCGACGCGTCGCGCATCGGATGTATGGGCCACTCCCACGGCGCCTACGGAACGATTATGGCCGCGGCATTTGATACGCGCATCAAGGCGGCCGTCGCAAGCTGCGGGTTTACGACGCTCCGCACCGATCCCCGGCCGGATCGATGGAGTCATCTCACCGCTTTGCTTCCGCGCGTAGGCTTCTATATCGACGACGTCGACGAAACGCCCTTCGATTGGCATGAGATTGTGGCCTGCATCGCGCCGCGCGCCTATTTCAATCATGCCACGCTGAACGACGACATTTTTCCCAACACCGCGAATCTCTCGACTGCGTACGTGCAGCTTGGCGAAGTCTATGGGTTGTATGATGAGCGGGACCGGTTCTACGGATCCTTGGTGACAGGCGCCCACTCCATACCACCCGCTTCGCGGCGGATGGCATATGAATGGTTGGATAAACAGTTCGGCTTTGATCCGATAACCGGTGATTGAGGAGGAACCATGGCGGAGATTTCCCGGCGGCAGTTCGTAGCGGATTCGGCAACCATCGCACTTGCAGCCTCGGGGGTCTCCGCACTGTCGGAGGAAACCGTGAAGACGAACGAGTCTGCGTTGGATCGTCCCAACGTGCTTTTTGTTCTGGCCGATCAACATCGCCTCGACTGCCTCGGCGCATACGGCAACGCGCAGGTCCGGACACCCAACATCGACGAGCTGGCAGCGGAAGGCGTTCGGTTCAACAACAGCTTCTGTCCGTACCCCGTCTGCACGCCCTCGCGGTATTCCCTGTTCTCAGGCCGCTACGTGCATGAACACCGTGGTTGGACCAACCACTGCACACTTCCGCCTCAGATCGAAACATGGCCAAGTCTCTTGAAAGCTGCTGGCTACCGGACGAACTGCGCCGGTAAGATGCATTTTGCGCCGACCTATCTCGACGTGGGCTTTGCGGAGATGTACCTGTCCGAACAGAACGGTCCAGGACGTTGGGACGACGACTATCACCGCATGCTGCGCGACCGCGGCGTCATTGACGCGAACGATCTCGAGGACCAGGAACGGGAGTTCCGCGAACACGCGCGGGAAGAGTATTGGGAAACCTTTGGCGCGCTACCGTCCAACCTGCCGGACGAGTTGCACTCGACCACATGGACCGGCGACCGCGCGGTTGAAACGTTGGAAGGCTGGTCAGGTGGCGGAAATCTGTTCCTCGCGAGTTTCATCAAACCGCACCACCCTTTCGATCCGCCGAAGGCTTGGGCGGACCGGTACAACGCGGCTGATTTGGATTTGCTGCCCGGTTGGGTTGATGAATGCTTTGAGCATGACCTCAAACTAAACCCCGGCTATTTCCCCCACGAGAAGCTGTCGAAGGATGCCCTGCGCCGGGTGATGGTCCATTACTACGCGACCATCGAGCACATCGACCAGCAGGTCGGCCGCATGGTGGAGGTGCTCAAGCGGAAAGGGCTATATGACAACACGCTGATCGTCTACACCAGCGATCACGGCGAGTACATGGGATACCATCATCTGCTGCTCAAAGGCGGTTACATGTACGACGCGCTGGTCAAGGTCCCCCTCATTATCCGCTATCCCGGCGGCGGGAAGGCAGAGGCTTCTGACGCGCAGGTGACAAACCTCGATCTCGCGCCGACCATCCTGCGACAGTGCGGCGTCGAGCCTGCGGAAGGCATGCATGGAAACAACCTCGCCGAAAGCGCAGGACGCGACGTCGTCTTCGCGGAGAGCCACGGCGGCGCGCAAGTCATGGCGCGCACGCCAAGCCGCAAACTGCTCCGGCACGAGGGCCTCAAACAGAACTTCCTGTACGACCTGGAAATGGACCCCGGAGAAACGGTCAATTGCTACGACGATCCCGCCTATGCCGACGATGTGCGCGCGCTTGAAAAGTCGCTTCAGGACTGGCGTCCCGGTCCGCTGCCAGAAACGTATCTGAACCAGGACGCGCCACAGATCGACCAGCCCAATGTTCCGCCCGACCTCAGCCACCGCGACGCGATGATGGCGTACACGCGCGAAAAGATGGCGGAATTCTACGCGGCGCACGACGGAAAATAGGGACTGTTACCATTTAACTTCTGCGAGCCTCCTGACTTCTCGAGCACCGCGTAGTTAAATGGTGACTGTCCCCATTTTCCGTTCCTATCTTTCGCTTCCGAATTCCTCAGCACATATGGCCCAGCGCTCGTGATCTTTCCACTCGCCGCCGATTCTGAGATACCGGGGAGACCGGCCTTCGAGCCGAAACCCGAGGCGCTTGAGTAATCCTATCGAGGCCGCATTCTCGGGCTGAACGTTTGCTTCTACACGGTGGAGATTCAGATCGTTAAACGCGTGGTGCAGCGCAAGCGAAATACCTTCACTCATTAAGCCGTTCCGCCGATGGCTCTTGCCGATCCAATATCCCATGCGCGCATTGCAGAAGTTGCCGTAGCAAACATTGCTCAAGTTGATGGCGCCCGCGATACAGCTGTCCGGCAGGGCGCACAGGAGTAGCGGCACAAAAGCCGGACTTGCCGCGCGTTCGATATACTCCATGAACAGTTCGGGCGTCGACGGAGGCGAGACCCACGGGGCGTGAAAGTCAGCGCTTTCATGGACGACTCGAAGAAACTCCGTCATGTCGGTCATTCGAGGAGACCGTATGCACACCCGGCTACCCGTACCAAAGAACATGGGGTTCAAGTCGCGCTGACTCGTCATGTCCGGCTACTCGACAAACCGTCAGGTTGGGTCACTCCGTCGAAAACCGGTAGATCGTGATGTGACTGTATTTTTCCCCAGGCCGCAATACGCAGGACGGAAAGTTGGGATGGTTCGGAGTGTCGGGGAAGCGCTGCGTTTCAAGGCAGAACCCGCTGTTCTTGGGGTATTCCGCGCCGCCTTTTCCACCGGTGGCGTTGAGGAAGTTGCCCGTGTACAGCTGAATTCCCGGTTCCGTGGTGAGGACTTCCATCACGCGGCCGCTGGCCGGTTCCGTCGCGCGCGCGGCGAGTTCCAGCCAGCCGGTCGTCTTGTCGAGCACGTAGTTCAGGTCGTAGCCGCCTTCCACCTGATCGAACTTGGTGTTGATTGGGTGCGCTTCCGTGAAGTCGAAGGGAGTCCCCATCACGGGCGCCAATTCGCCCGTTGGAATCAACGTGTCGTCGACCGGCGTATACCGGCTGGCATCGATCATTAAGACGGTGTCGAGCACGCTGCCCGTGTCGTGTCCGGCCAGATTAAAATAACTATGATGGGTCAAATTCACCGGCGTGGCCTTATCCGTCTCGGCCTCATACGCGATCTTCAACTCGTCGTTATTAGTCAGCGTATACGTCACGGCACAGGCCAGGTTGCCGGGGTAGCCTTCTTCACCGTCCTTGCTGAGATACGTAAAGCGGATGCTGGGACCTTCTTCCGTCGCGAAGGGGACACCTTTCCAGACGACCTTGTCGAAGCCCACGTTGCCGCCATGCAAGTGATTCGGCTCGTTGTTCGTGGCGAGAGTGTACTCGGTGCCATCGAGCGTGAACTTCCCCTTCGCGATGCGGTTGGCGTAACGTCCCGCGATGCAGCCGAAGAAGGAGCCGTGATCCAGATAGTCCTCGACCGTGTCCCAGCCCAGAACCACGTCCGCCATATTCCCGTCGCGGTCCGGCACTTCCAGGGAGACCAGCGTGGCGCCGAGTTCGATGAGCGTCGCTTTCACACCGTTGGCGTTCGTGAGCGTGAATGCCGTTACGACGCCGCCGTCCGGCATCTGGCCGAATGGCCGCTCGCTGAGCTGCACCTTGGCCTGGGCGGTCGCCAACCCGGCCGCCGCGAGAATCACCACCATCCAAATCGAGCACCGTCCCGCCATGGTCCCTCTCCTCCGTTTTGCATCACCCGAAAAACGTGGGTAGACTGTCCGTTCGTTCGTGCGCAGGTGCATCAATCTAGTCCACATCCGTTGGAAGATCAAACCGGGCACCCGCGCGTCGTAAGCTGCACGAGGCCGAACCCACAGGTGGAGAGGGAGTCGAGATGCGTATAGCGGGCATTGCATGCATCCTCATGGGCGTGGTGATGGCGGGTTGCACGAAGGCCCCGGAAACGGCGTCGGGCACCGGCGCGCCGGCGGAATCGGACCCGATTCAACTCGCCTTCGTGACAAACGGCGTCGATCCCTTCTGGAATATCGCGGCCGCGGGCGTCCGCACGGCGGAGCAGGAGTTCGGCGTTACCTGCGAAGTGCTCATGCCGCCAAAAGGTATCGTCGATCAGAAACGGATGATCGAATCCGCCTTGTCCAACGGCATCGACGGCCTCGCCATCAGCCCCATCGATGCGGCGAACCAGGTCGCCTTCATCAACGACGCGAGCAAGGTCACGAAAGTGATCACGCAGGATTCCGACGCGCCGGATTCGGATCGGCTCTGTTTTGTCGGTATGGACAACTACAAGGCGGGCCGGGAAGCAGGCAAGCTTGTGAAGGAAGCCCTGCCTGAAGGCGGCAAGATCATGATTTATGTCGGTCGCCTGGAGCAGCTCAATTCCCAGCAGCGGAGACAAGGCGTCATTGACGAGTTGCTCGACCGTCCCATCCCAGCGCCGGACGCGATCCAGTACGATCCGCCTGGCGGCGAGATCGTGGGGGAGAAGTACACCATTCTCGGTACGCGCACCGACAGTTTCGATTATGCGAAGGCCAAGTCGAACGCGGAAGACACCATTGCCAGCGTGCCTGACATTGGCTGCATGGTGGGGTTATGGGCCTACAACGTGCCAGCCTGTCTCGCCGCCGTGAAGGAGGCCAACAAGGTGGGGCAAATTCAGCTCGTGAGTTTTGACGAAGACAACGCAACGTTACAAGGGATCGCCGATGGCGCGGTGCACGGAACGATCAGCCAGCAACCCTACGAGTACGGGTATCATTCCGTTCGCATTCTTGCGGGTCTGGTCCGCGGCGACGAAAGTGTGCTGCCGGAGAACGATTTCTACGAAGTGCCCATCGTCG
>CAZWDH010000128.1:0-18413 GCA_964632865.1 uncultured Nitrospiraceae bacterium | reverse complement strand
GCTGCCCAGAATGCGCGTGCACGTGGCATGCACCATGCCTGCATACCGCGCCGTCAGCTCTTTGAAAGCCTCGGGGTCACGTCGATCAATCCATTTCACAAGCAACGTTGAATCTGAAGGCGACATTGGTTTTCTCTCAGGCTATCGGCTCAACTTACTACTCTACCTATAACACGTCACCGAAAGAGAAATGGCTACACGATCCCCCCAAACGTGTTATCGCCAATCGGGGGGTTGGCCGAGAGTGCGTTCCGTATCGCCGTCACAGTTCTCCCAGCCGGAATCAAGTACCGTGCGGGCTTACGCTTCCAGCAGCCGCTTCAGGGTTTCTAGATCCTCCTGGACCAGGATGGTGTCTCTGGCGAACTGCGCGTCGGTCATGGTGCGAGGCCGGAAGAGTGTAAGCAGGAGTCCGTCGTGCGCCTGCTCCAGTTGCAGCACGCCGCCAAACACCCCGACCTGAAACGCGGCGACGTCCTCGGCGCGCTCAGTTTATTGCAGAAACTCGAAGTCCTCTCCCCCGAAACCAGCCGCATGCTTCACGACACCTACCTCTGGTTCCGCCGGATCGAAAACCGCCTCCGCATCATGCACGGCCGCGCCACCAGCAATCTCCCCGAGGATCCGGAGGCCGTCGACCACCTTGCGCGCCGCCTCGGCATCGAAGGCGACCTCACGGAGCTGGTCCGCGAACGGAAACGGCAGGTGCATGAGTTTTACGTAAGGGTGCTGGAAGAGGTGCGGCCAAGCTGACGCTCATGATGTATTGTCGTTCGTCCCAAGGAGCATGGGCGTCCCGCCCGTGAAGAGGCCATGGGCAGAATGCTCATGATCAGTACACGGGCGGGACGCCCATGCTCCTTGTTGCTACCCGCCGATTCGCAGCGCCAGGTAGGGAACCAGGTGCAATACGATCATGGCGATTTTCAGTGCGGCCATGCCGCCGTAGTGGACCGCGTTGAAAGTCTCGACCGACATCTTGAACCACTTGCTATGTTGGCGGTACATCCAATCGTGGGCAATCATAAAGCTAATGAACCAAATCCAGAGGATGATGAGGTCCAACACGATGCACCATCCCAGCGTAGTCCGAACGAGATACATCAGAGCCTCCTTCCAAGTGCGTCAGCACCGGTCTGGTTCGAGTCAGACTGATTCGACTTCAATGGATTCGAAGGTGACCGGCACGTCCGCCAGGATGACAGCAAAAGCGCGCGGCTGGTCCACCGGCGATTCGATGCCCGTCAGCACGCCGTTCGCGAAGGTCTCCAACTGCGCGATCTTGTATCGCGTGCGCGACGCATAGACTTTCCTTTCTTGCGTATCGACGATCAGGACCCGCGCCCGGGGCCGGAACCGGTAACGCCACTGCGGCACCGCCAAGTACCGGGCATCGTCGGACCATAGGAAGTCCGGGCCGCAATCGGGGATGTCGAAAAGCCCATGGATGCGCAGGATCCCCTTTGTTGGCCCGGACATAAAGATCTCGACCGCGCCGTCGAGCGTCGCCCGCCACTTTCCATCGGGTGACGTGGCCTCATGCGAACGCCGCCACGGCGGCTGATTGTAGGGGTACGGTTCGTCGCCCATGCCGAAGTCCTACTGCGGGTAATCCCGGTCACGGTTGCTGGCTTCGGTACAACAGGTTCACCTTGACCCCACATCTATTCAACCGTATTGGCAATCTTGATGTCCAGATCCGAATTTTCCACGTAGTGACGACAGAAGACAGTCGGACTGTCGCCGCCTCCGGCACGCGGAGAATTCGTATAATTGCAGGCGCAGGACTGGCGCCGGGCACCTGTCCTTTTCCCCAGTGCCCGTTCGTCGTAGTGCAGATGCAAGGCACAGCCGGTCGTCCCTGGCCGGTGGTTCAACCCCCGAAAGGAGCGTGACAAATGCGCGTTATGGTGATTGTGAAGGCAACGAAGAACTCTGAGGAAGGCATCATGCCCAGCGAGCAACTGCTCACCGATATGGGTAAGTTCAATGAGGAACTGGTCAAGGCGGGCATCATGCAGGCCGGCGAGGGGCTCCATCCCAGCAGTAAGGGCAAGCGTGTGAAGTTTTCCGGCGGCAAGAAGACGGTCGTCGACGGCCCCTTTGCGGAAACGAAGGAACTCATCGCCGGATTCTGGCTCTGGAAGGTCAAGTCCATGGACGAGGCCCTCGAATGGGCCAAGCGCTGCCCGGACCCCATGCCTGGCGAGGAATCGGTTCTCGAGATTCGGCCGGTCTTTGAGGCGGAGGACTTCGGCGAGGAGTTCACCCCGGAACTTCGGGAGCAGGAAGATCGCCTGCGCGCGGAGATCGAGCAGCAGCACGGTACGTAATATTCTACGGGTAGCCGCGTGCAGCCGTAGGTGGGTATGGTGGCACGAGTTAGCGGGCCGCCTTCTGGGCTTTATCGGTAGAGATAGCCTTCGTAGTGGATCCAGCCCCCATCACGGTGCCCGTCGGGATCGTGGTGCGTCCAGTGAACGACGCCTCCTTTCTCATTCCATTCGTACTCACCGCTGAAAGATAGACCTGTCCCCGTGCGCAGATTGTTGATTCTGGGTGCGAGATCAATATTGTGACTGATAAGGACGGTTTGGTTGTTGGCGAGCCGAAGGATGAACTTCTGGTGCCGCGGCGGTTCAAGGTCATCGGCAAGGATGCGTTCAACTGTGCCCGTTGCCGACACAACCACGTTGGATTGGCGCGCCGCAAAGAGTTGCGTAATCTGTTGGGTGCCAGGATCTTGTATTACAGGCCCGTGGGGGGATTCAACGGGTCTGTTTTCGGTCGCCGAATCGCGGTGCTGTTGGACGATTCGGTTTGGGTTGTCGGTGACAGGCCGGCAGGCAATCAGTGACCATGCCGCCAAAACGAGGCCGAGCGCAGCGAGCGGACGGGGCAGAATGGAGGACATGGCTTTCTCCACAGTTGCCGTAAGTCGCGTTTCAACCCGACGAGCAATCGACCAGAACTAGGCGGAGTATATCGGAGACCTCAGATCGGCACAAGAGTATTGTGGTGGCGGCGCTTGACCTCATCGGTCAATCAGGTCTGTTCGCAAACTCTAGCGGGTGTATACTGGATGTAGCGTGAGCCCATCGGGGGATGGTGCTCCGCGCAGGGTAGTTACTGCCGGCACCGCCCGGCGTGATGAGGGGGACTTCCATCATGACCACCTACTGGGATCGCCGTTCGTTTCTGAAATCCATGACGGCCATGGCCGCGGCGGGCATGTTGCCGGAAATGACGTGGGGACAGGCGTCGCTGAATCTGCATCCCGTGCCGCGGGCGAAACAGCCGGGGCTCGTGCGCGGAGCCTTCTTCTATCCCCCGGAGCAAGTCGTGCTGGACGGAAAGAACGAGGACAATTGGGCCCAGCACAACTGGTTCACGTGGCCAGGCAATCAGTTCAAACCGGAAGAGCAGCAGGCCAAGTTCATGGCGCGCGTAAAGGAGATCGCGGCGCCGTTGGACTTGAACCTCGTGATTGACGAGCAATCGATCTACACAGACGAAGCCATCCAGGCGTTCATCGCCGACATCCAGGCAACGAAACCCGAGGCACTGCTCCTCTTCAATTTCTGGAACAGTTTCAGCAAGAAGATCGAACCGATTCTCGACGCCTATGACGGCCCGATCATTTTGTACCACCCGCTGGGTGCGAACCATCAATTGCCGCCGGAACGCTTTCGCACGGAGGCGGGCATGCAGTACATTCACTCCATGGAGAACTGGGACGCGCTGGAGCGCGGGTTGCGCTGTGTCCACGCAAAGACGCGCATGCGCCAAAGCCGTTTGCTGCGAGTTTCGGGCAAGCTTGAAGCCGAGGCCGACGACCACGAAGCCTTCTTCGACATGCCCATTCATGGCGTGCCGGCCTCGTTCTTCAACGACCGCTTCGACGCCATGGCGGCGACCCCGGAAATGCGGGCGCTCGCGGATGCGGTCCGCGGCGGCGCGACGTCGATCACGGACTTGCAGGACGAGGTTTTCCTCGACGCCATGCGCGCGCATGCCACGGTGCTGCAAATGATGGAAGAGTTCGATGCCGACGCCATTACGATCGAATGTCTCTTCCTGAAGCATCGCAAGCCCTGCATCAGTTTCTCGCTGTGCAATGGGGCCATGGTGCCCTGCGGATGCGAGAACGATTTGAATTCGTCGCTGACGCAAATGTTGGGCGCCAATCTCTTCGGTCGCGGCGGGTTCCAGCACAATCCCGAATACGACACGGAGGAGAACTTATACTTCGGCTCTCACTGCACCTGTCTGACAAAGTTGCACGGCGCTGAAGACGCCGATGCCCCCTATGCGTTACGGCCCTTCTTCCACCAGATGCCGAAGACCGCCGCGCTGGATGTTATCTGGCCCGCGGGCGAACGGGTGACGCTGTGCAAGTACAACACGGACGAGCAACGCTTGGACGCCTGGGCCGGCGAGCTGATCTCATCACCGACGTGCCCGCCCACGGGCGGCTGCGCGACGCGTGTGCTCGTCAAGTTCGACGACGTGGACGATGTGTGCACGACCTATCCAGGCCCGCATCCGGTGCTATACGCCGGCGACTTTGGAAGGCAAGCCAAGACCTTCGCGGATCTATATCAACTCGATTTGCGCACGAACGCGTAGCAGCATGGAAGAAACGGGGATGAGCACAGGTCTACGCGCGAGCCCCAGGCAGCCAGTGGAAGCGGAGATGATACTTCGTAATGGCGAAGACCGGTTCGACAATGGCTTGGCATCGTCTTGAGAGAATCGTGTCCGAATCAGTGGGCGACCGCATCCCCGTCAGGCAATGCGACGCGAGGCGGTTACGGTACTCCTTTCTCAGCCCCTGCGTCCTCAACGCTTCGCCGCAGTATCCCCAATACCAGCCTTGTGACAGGAGGTTCGCACCGGAGAGAGGTCGGCCCGCCTCTCTCGGCAATTATCTGGCCTGATGCCCATAATTCCAATGCACCCACGAAGTCTCGAATGAAGCGCGCCGGATGTTCCCGCGATCGGAACTCTTGGCTCGCGCGACGCACGTTCGCTATAATCCCGCTCTTGCGGTCCTCCCCGGCATTGGCGAAACGGAGCACTCTTGGACAGTCTACTCGGCAAACGGTTGGCGGCCCCGGCACGGGAGCGGCGTTTCGGGCCCTTTTGGGGGCTGCTGACGCGCTACACCCTGTGGGAGATCGCCGTTCCTGCGGCCATGGCCATACTCATCATCGGCTTCGTGGGTGTGGCCAACGAGTTGCGCGAACGCCGCCTCGTGTTGCCGTTGGAATTCATCACGGGATGGGACGTTGCCCGGCTGGTCTTTTACTTCTCCCCGACCCTCGCCGCGTACATCATCCCCATCACCTACATGATGGGGATCCTGCTCGCTTTCGGCCGACTCGCTGAGAGCAACGAAATCACCGCCATGAAAGCCGCCGGCATCCCACTGAAGCGCGCAATCGCTCCGGTGATTGCCGTTGGCCTCATGCTTAGCGGGCTATCCTTTGTCCTGATGGATCGCGTGCAGCCCTGGGCCGCGGAGAAGGCGAGTCACATCATCTTCGTCGAACTTCCGCAACGCATTACCTTGGAAGTGCTCCCGCCCGGCTCGGTTCAGGAAGTAGGCGATTGGCGCGTGTACTTCGGGTCGCGTGACGCTGAGACCAAGACCCTCAACGACGTCGTCATTCGCGACACGCGCAGCGACGGCGAATGGGTATTCTACGCGAAGTCCGCGCAGTTCGTGGACAGTCCCGATGGCGCGCAACTGGATCTTCTCGACGGTCGAATCATACGACCGCAAAAGGACGATACCGTGGCGCCCCTTGTGTTTCCGAAATGGACGGTCTCTGTGCCCACCACCTTTCTACGCCAGGCGCCGAGCCAACGCCGAACACTATCACTTGGGGAGTTGCTCGCCTACGAAAAGGATGCTAAGCAGCAGGCGGATGCCCTGCCCACGAAGTCAAACGTCGAAGACCTCCGCAAGACCCGCGAGGAAATCGCCGATCGCATCACTCTGCCTCTGGCGTGTCTCGCCGTGAGCTTTCTCGCCGCCCCGCTTGCGGTCCGGTCGCCCCGCGCGGGCAAGTCCTTCAGCTTTGCCCTCGGCGTCGGCATCATCTTCATCTTCTACATGGCCCGCGCACTGCTCGAGCCTTCGGAGTTGGTGACCATTAACGGAGCGATCCTGCGGGCGCTCGCGCCGAGCCTGCTCCTCATGGTGTTGGGTATGATCGCCGTGTGGCGCGTGGACCGCGTATGAAGACGCTGGACCGCTATCTCTTCTGGCGTATGACGTGGACTCTGTTTCGCGCCGTGTTTGCGCTCGTCGCCATCTATGTGTTGATCGACCTGTTGACGCACCGCGAAATCGATATCCTGAAATACAATGTGCCTTACGACGTGGTCGTACGGTACTACATCGCCTTTATTCCGCAGATCCTCTATCGCATTGCGCCGTTCGCCGTCCTCATCACGGGCCTGCTGGTCCTCGGGGATGCCGCGCAGAACAACGAGATTACGGCGGTACTCGCGGGCGGGATCAGTCTGCGCCGCCTCGTGTTCATGCCCCTGGCGGTTTGTCTCGCCTTTGCAGTCGCGCTCTTCGCCTTCAACGAGTCCGTCGGCGCTATCGCCGCCCGCGAAGCGAACCGCATCGACGAGAACTACTTCTCCCAGAGTCCCGAGTTTCAGCGCAAAGGGGTCAGTTGGGCGAACCTCAGCGAGAAATGGACCTGCCACATCGACAAGTTCAATCGCATCGCCCTGACGGGCGAGGGCGTCCTGTTGCACGCCGACGAGGGCGACGTCTTCGAGCAGGTGGAGGCCCGCCGCATCTATTGGGACGAAACTCGAAACCAATGGATTCTGGAAGACGGACGCTGGTACACCATCACCGGCGAACGCGAGGCCCGGGGGCGGCGCATCCGCCAGGAACCGGCGCCGTTCAATGAATCGCCCGATGAGCTCTTCGCCCTCGAACAGCCCATGGAGACCAAGACCTCCGGCGAACTCATGAGCGAGATCCTGAGCGCCGAGAAGCGCGCGATCCCGGCAAGTTCGCTCTGGGTCGACTACCACGCCAAGTTTTCCCAGCCCGCGCTCAGCTTCGTCATGATCTGGCTCGCGATTCCCTTCGCCATGCGCGTCCGCCGCGGCGGACTCGGCATCAGTTTCGGGATCAGCATTGTCATCGCCATCGCATACCTGCTCGTATTTTCCGTGACCATGAGCCTCGGTCATGCCGGCCGGCTTTCTCCCCCCATTGCCGCCTGGCTCGCCAACGCCCTCTTCTTCACCGTTGGCGCCATCCTCTTCTGGCGCACCCCAACCTGACTTTATCGCTAGCCAGGGGAAGATCCTCCGGCGCGGCAAGCAATCGGGCGTGCAACGCTCAACGAATAAAACCGGCGGACTGGAGTTGCAACTCACCCGAAGGTTGCGTTACACGCTTGGGGATGGCAGGATGCTCTCCGTGCCTAGTAACGAAGCAAGGTAGACAACGAGAGTATTTGCGCCATGATTACGACCGATGCACGGACCGAGATTCTGAAACGCGGCAAGACCTCCCTCGTATGGGAAGGCGAACCCCTCCTGGGCGGCAGCTATGGCGAAGAGGAGATCGAGGTGGCCGTGGCCGCCATGCGCGAATCCATGACCCCCAGCGTGGGGTTTGGTTTCTCCGCGCCGCCGATACCGGATTTCGAGAAGGCCTTCGCCGAATACTGCGGCACGAAACACGCCGTTGCGTTGAACAGCGCGGGGCCGGGTCTTGATATGGCCATGCGCTATCTGCAATTGCAACCCGGCGACGAAGTCATCGTGCCGGCGGTTAACTTCGTCGCGTCGCCCCTGGCCGTGATGGGCGCAGGCGGCCAGATCGTGTGGGGCGAGGTGGATCCCGTAACGCTGCAGCTCGATCCCAACGACGTGGAAAAACGTATCACCCCACGCACGCGCGCCATCTTTCCCGTGCATATGAACGGGCTCGCCGCGCCCATGGATGACTACTACGAGATCGCCGAACGCCATCCCCATGAGAAACATGGGCCCCTCGTCGTGATCGGCGATGCGGCCCGTGCCACCGGGGGTTCGTACAAAGGCGAGAAGATCGGCAAACGGGGATTCATGACCGTATTCTCCTTCCACACGATGAAAAACATGTGCACCCTCGGAGAAGGCGGCATGGTCACAACGGATGACGACGACGCGGCCGCGTTCTGCAGATCGTCGCGGTTCTATGGCATGGATACGGACGTCTGGGGCACGTCGAATGTGATGACGAAGGTGCAGGCCGCGGTCGGATTGGTGCAGCTAAGCAAGCTGAACAGTTTCATCGAATCCCGCCGGCGCCTGGCCAAGCGCCGCGACGAATTGCTCGAGGGCATCGACGAGATCACGCTGCCGTTTGAACCCGAAGATTGCGAGCACAGCTACTACTTGTACACCATCCTCGTGAAACCCGAGTGGCAAGGCGAGAAACGCGACCAGATCATGAAGATGCTGGAAGAAGAGCACAACATCAAATGCGTGATCGCCAACCCGCCCGTCTACGAGAAACGCAAGCTCCTCGCGGATCACACGAAGGGCCAGCGCCTGCCGCTATCCGAAGAACTCGGCCGCCGGTTGTTCTGTCTCCCTATCCACCCCGCCATGAGCGACGATGACAACGAATACCTCTGCGCCGCGCTCATCGACTGTATCGAGAAGTTGCGGTAGACACGAGAACGATTGGGGCGCAGCGCGGACCGTACCTTTTGGCGGTCATTCGATGGGATTGCTCGCGATCTTACCGATGACCTCGTCAAACCTTGGATCCGAGCGCAACCCGTCCCACGTGGGGTCTTCCGTGAGGCCGATCATGAGAGGCGAACGCTGCTTATGGGCCTTGTTCAACCACGCCAAGGCCCGGTCCCGCTCTCCCGCTTCCGCATAAAGCACGGCCGGTAGCATGGGAGTGCAGAACCTGCGACACTTTCGCGATACCCGTCGCAGGATCCGCAAAACATAATAGGCCAGCACGCCGCGCCGGGCAATTGCAAGCATCGCCCCACGGTAGCCCGACCGCGCGTACGCTCGCTGGACTCCCGCCGCGATGACGCGGTAGCCCCGCTGCTCGAGCAACGCTTGCCATTCGGCCACGCTACGATTGAGCATTCCTTTCCGCGCATACGAAAACGCCAAGTATCCATGCGCCTGAAAGAAGTCTGGCTCCATGGCCAGGACCTTCTCGCATTGCCGGATTGCCTCGTCGTATTGACGAAGCGAGTAGAAAAGGTAGGCGGCACCCGCATTGACCGCCACGGAGTGCGGCTCCAGGTCCAGCGCTATTCTCATCGCATCCAGCGCGCTGGTCGCGTCTGTGGTGAACCGAAGATACATTGCATAACATGCGCGGCCGAACGCGTGTTCGGGTTGAAGCTGAATTGCTCGTTTAAACTCCTCGCGGGCCGATACCCATTCATTACAGAACGTCCGCACAAGACCCATCGCATGGTGAACCTCCGCAAGGCTCTCATCCAGCGCAATCGCGCGGGATCCGGCTTTCATCGCATTTGGGATTGCTTCCTTCGGGTCGATAAACCCAAACATCCCCAGTAAGCAGTAACATTCTGTCAAGCCAGCGTAGGCCAGCGCATATTGCGGATCTTCGCGAATCGATTTTCGGAAGCATTCCAACGCGGTATTCAGCCGTTCCAGAGAAACCGAGTTCAGGTGGTACCGGCCTTTCAGGTAATGGTCATGGGCTTCGAGGCTGTCCGTGTATCGCGTCGTAATCGATGAGACATCTTCCTCACGGAGACGGTATTTCAGGTTTTCCACGATTGCAACGGCGATCTCTTCCTGGACACCGAACATGTCTTCCAGTTCACGGTCATAGCGTCCCGACCAGCGATGGTATCCGTCTGCCGTGCTGACCAAATTAACAGTTAGCCGCAACCGGTTCTTTGCCCTGCGAACGCTTCCTTCGAGCACACTACTGACCCCCAGTTGGGAGCCGATCTCTCGAACGTCGTAGTCAGCCTCGCGGAAACGAAACGAGGAACTCCGCGCGACGACTCGCAGACCCGGCAGTTTGCCTAATCGATAGATCAATTCATCCGCCAGCCCGTCGCTAAAGTATTGATTCGCTGGATCATCATCGACATTGACGAAGGGAAGAATTGCGAGGGATGGTAGTTTCTTTTGCACGTTCGTGTTCTGCAGCTGTCCAGCGTCCAGCCGGTCGGCGACCCCGCGCAATTCGGCCAATACTTCGGTGATGCTTTGATATCGTTCCGACACGTTGGACTGCAGCGCCCTACTGAGCACTTGCTGAAGACTTGGGTGCAATTCGGGAGGCATCCGGAGCGTTGCTGGAACCGTTTCAATGTTCGAGGAAGCCGGTAGCGGTCGCCCCTGCTGGTCGCGGGCACCCCGATTTCCAATGAGCATTTCGTACAGTATGAGCCCTAACGTCCAAATGTCGGTGCGGTCGTCAACCGCGTCCCCGTTCCGCTGTTCCGGCGACATATAGGCCGGTGTGCCAACGATCCGGCCGTTCGTGAAGGTCTCCTGGAGATCGATTCTGGTTTGTGTGGATCTGTGGAAATCATGCAGGCCGGTATCCATTGCCTTTGCGATTCCAAAATCCAGAACTTTCACCTCTCCTTCGGGCGTCAACATGATGTTGGATGGCTTCAGATCTCGATGAATGACCCCACGCTTGTGCGCCGCCTCAAGTGCTTCGGCGATTTGAATGCCGATGTCAAGCGCTTCGGCCATCTGGAACCGGCCTTCGGCCAGGCGCTCCGAGAGGGTTTTCCCTTCGACCAGTTCAAGGACGAGGAATCGGTGCTGGCCCTCCTCGCGCAGTTCATAGAGGGCGGCGATTTTGGGGTGGTTCAACGATGCGAGAGTCCGGGCCTCACGTTCAAATCGGGCAAGACACTCTGGTTCGCTCAAAAGGTCGGCACGGAGGATCTTCAGCGCAACGTACCGTCCCAGCTTGGAGTCATATGCGCGATACACGCTGCCCTGACCACCGGCCCCAAGATGGCTGGCTATGCAGAACGCGCCAAGGTACGTGCCCGGCGAAAGTACTGAGTAGTTCGTACAATCTTCCGTGGGGGCGTCGCGAGTCGGACCGCGTGGCGCGGGCACGGTTTCATCGAGGCCATGCTGAATCATGCATCTGAGGCAAAGACCTCCCGGGGCGTAGGGTGGTATTGTCGCCTGGCATTCGGTGCAATATTCGATGGGGTGCATACAAAGGAATCCATCTCTTCGCCGGGTATCCACCTCGGGTCTGAAATTCACAACGCACATTCAGGAAACCTGCAGCCCAGCTCAAAATCCTGCGGCCGCGGCGAGGTACCTCAACTCCTGTTCAATGTTTTCAGGACGTTCCAACGTCTTGGCCACTTCGTCGCGCAACAGGATGCCGTACCGCTTGCGTAATCGATGTACCGCTACCTTTACTGCACCTACGGTAATACCCAAGGTGTCCGCCAATTCCTGGTACGAACGGTCGGATCTGGCCCCGGACAAACAACTTCGGAGCGTATCAAACAATCGAGATTTACCCTGGTCCCCATACTCCGCCTCCAGTCGCGTGAGGGCCAGTTGGATAATCGTGCGCGCCCATTCGGCATCGAAGATGGCCTCGGCACTCAGCGTGTGGCGTGGTCCCTGGATGTAGCGTCGCTCGGCTTCCAACACATCCAGCGACAATCGGATCTGCCCTCCCCCGCGTTTCAACGTCTGGTTCCGATCGTGCTCATTGGCAAGGAAGTGGTTCAGCGCAACCAGCAAGAACGATCGGAAACGCCCCTTGGCCGGTTCGACATCATGCAGGTAATTCTTGGCAAGTAGCGTCGCGAAGAATTCCTGCGTCAAGTCTTTGGCATTTTCAATGGAATAACCCCTGTGCCGGACATAGGAGTACAGAGGCGGCCAGTATGATTCGCACAAGGATTGGAGCGCGTCTCGCGAAGCAAGGTCATCTTCCTGCTTTGCGGTCAAGACCACGGTCCAGGAAGTTGTCTTGAAGGTGCCCGGCACGACGGCCCATCCCCCTTTCGACCAGCCGCAACCAACTCGAGTATCAGAAACTGAGAGCCAAGCTCCCCCGACCACAAATCCATCCAGATACTCGCAGTGACCCCGTATCCACTATACAGCAAGACGAAGGACTTTTGTCGGGAGGATCACAAATTCGCTGGCATTTCGTAGTCCTTCATCCGCCCGCCCGCGCCGATTACCTAACTCCTTTTGAATGCATAGCTTGCATTGAGATTTGGCCGCGACTAATCGTCTCCGCCAGCGCGAAGGCCATTGCAAGACCCTTCATGTAACTCTGGTCCGGCTTTCCTTCTCTTACCTTTACAGACTCGTCGTCCAAGATTCTGGTTGCGCTGACGCGACTGGGCCACGGTTCGAGCGTTTTGTGCCTCGTGCTTGGAGAAGCGGATGGCGGATGTCCTCGAAGCATTCCACGTGGAATTTCCGCGGTAGCTGACACTGGGAGCAACTGCCAATGCACAGGTACTTTATCGTCTACAACCCGGCGACGTTTGATTTTATGAGCGGCGAAGGGCCCAGGTGCCAATCGCCACTGGATCTCATATCCTATCTTACGAATCGTGACACTGCCGGCCTTGATGAAGGAAACTACCTCGATTTTCTGCGCTTTGACTTGAGCAAGCGCAGGCAAACCATGGTGGATACCTTCGGTCTGGAGAACGGGGCGGCAATCTACGTCGGGAACCAGGTCGCAAAATTGGCCGCCGAAGCGAAAGTAATACAAGCCGATGACAGTCGACGTGGGATAGGCGCTATCATCACGCGTCAAGGTTCGACACCGGACGCGGTATTCGTTACGTCGATCAGCTCCAACTTCCCCGTCGCCGTAGCCGCAACCATCGTTCTGAATCATGCCCGCATTCCCGTCGTGCTGGGGGGGATTCACGTTTCAACCGCGACAGGGGACGTAGACATTTTTATCCGAGATCATTGCCCCCATCCAGAGCTGGTCGTAACGGCACGCGGTCCGGCCGACTCGAACGTAATGGGCGACATTCTGCGTGACTTGGAACAGGGCACGTTGAAACGGGAGTACACGGGACAAACCACAATCGAGGATGGCGTATGGAAAGAGCGGCGCAACGTGGAACCCTTGCCGCCTATCTGCATGCAGACACGCGGCAAAGTCCCGTTCCTGGGGCGGTATCTCGCCAATAAGATTCGGGTCAACCCGGTCGCACCGCTGCTCGGCTGTCCCTACAACTGCAGCTTCTGCTCCATCTCCACCATGCCGATCAATCAACGACGGCTCTGCACGCGCACACCGGACGATTTTCTTGCCGAACTCGCGTCATACGATCGAAAAGCGGACTCGGTGGACTATCCCGTATTCCTGTTTACGACGGACAACCTGCTTCTGGGCGGCGAAGCGTTGGACGAGATGTTGGACGGGATCATCGAGCGCAAATTGCGGGTGCCGTTCATGGCACAGATCTCCATTGAAGTTGCGTCGAACGAAAAACTGCTGGAGCGGCTGCGGCTGGCCGGCGCGCTCCTATTCGAAATCGGTTTTGAAAGCCTGAACATGGAGAACTTGGAGCACATAAACAAACACTGTCGATTCGAGATCGAAGAGAGCGGTCTATCGGTTCCTGAATACTACGCCCGCCAGATTCGGAAGATACAGCGCTTCGGCATCTCCATCCAAGGTTCGTTCATATTCGGCCTTCCGTACGATCGATTTGACTCCATTGACTCCAATACAGGTTGCGACGTCGCACAGTTCTGCATTGACAATCATATCAGCCTGATGGCCGGTTGCTTCAGTGCGCAACCCGGGGCTCGGGCTTTTGAGGAATGCCATGAAGCAGGAACGTTGCTATATGGGGAGCCGGGTTCCATGGAGTACCTGTCCGCATTGTGCATTGCAGACCACAGCGAAATGAATATCGTACCGCCGGACGGACTCCGGCGCAGTCCGCTGTTGGTGGGACTCATGGCGTTGGAAGCCTTGCGCAAAGTCGGGTCCACCAAAAACGCCCTGCGCAATGCAACGCACATGGCCGGTAAGGCGTATGCATGTCCAACCGCGCGCGGCCGCGCGTCACTGCGCGAACGAATCGATGACTGTGTTCTCACCTTCGCGAGTGAGTTGATTACAGGCAGTCTTTATCGAGATATTGGAGAGCGCCTGCTCGCCACCTCGCACGATGGCGTTTGCGCCGGGCTGGAGCGGCTTTGTCGAACGGAGGAAGACTCGGGAATCAGGGACCTTTTCCGGACCTTGGTTCCGCTGACATAGTGCATAGTCTTGCGAGAATCACCCTGCCATAAGCGACGAGAACGATTCTTCTGCGCTGCGCTCATTGATAGCATCGAGAAGTTGCGGTAGGTCGATTCTAAAATCTCATCGTTAAACTTCATTCTGCGCAAGCACGTGTAGGGTAAGCGTGCCAATGTCGATAATCGACCCCGGATAGATTTGGGCAGGGATTTCATCTGATGCGAATCGTCTAGTATTGGCCACGCGGGTAGACACTTCTCCAGAGACGGCGGGAAAGCCATGAGCGAAGGCGAAGCGCCCCTCGCTATCGGTGGTCCCGGATACTTGCACGCGGTTCGTCTGTTGTCCGTTGGTGCGGAGGGAGAAATTCTTGGACTCGAATATCACCGCAACGCGGGTATTCGCGGCCGGCGTGCCGTCGGGGTAAACGATCGTGCCTTCGATGCCACCGCTTTCGTAAAGGACGAGCGTCTCTTCCGGGTAGACGACGCCGGGTTCGCCCGCGATGGTTTCGGTTTCGGTCCGGAGATATCCTTCTTTCTCAATCCCGATTCGCGCGTCGTGGTACGGGGCGAAGCCGTGCCAGCCGCAGCGGCCTTCCTCGTCCAATGCGCCGGGAACCGAACTGGGGTCGTAATTCACGTCCGCCTCGGTGATGGGATTGCCTTCCACGTCCACCACTCGCGCCGACAGCGAAAAGGGCTCAGGCAATTCGAAGTCCAGTTCCAGCGTTTCGCCCGCCGTCCAGGTGACCTTCTGTCCCAGGGCCGCTTTCTCCGTCCCCATGTCGACGCCGTTGTAGCGCGGCCAGATCAGGTAGGTACCCGGCTCGGCAATCGCGATGTCGTAATGGCCGGTGACGAGGTCGGGCGACGCCCACGAATGGGAACCGCCGCCAACGCGCTCGTAGGCCACGAGGACGGTGTCGAGCGGCTTGCCGGATTGCCGACCACGGACCGTGCCGGTGACCTGCATGAGATCGACTTCCATCGGAATCACGCCATTCCACACGAAATCCTGCCCCGGCGCGATAGGACCCAAATGAAACGTCCCCACCTTCTCCGATCTTGGATCATCAGGGTCTCCGACGCGTCGCGAGGCGTTGAGAACGAAGTCCGGCCCCGGCGCGAAAGACTCGAAGGAGAAACGCCCGTTGCCACTACTCTCGGTAGCGTGAATGTAGCCTGTGCCGATTTCGAAGGCATTGTGGGATTGAACCTGATTCGCATAGTCCGGCGTCTCGCCGGGCATCGGGTAGCGGCACGTGAGGCTCAGATGCAAGTCTGTCGCCGGTGCGCCATCGCTCCACGTGAGCCGTCCGATCAAGGCAGCCGGTTGCTGCATCGTGAGTACGATCTCTTCATTCGTTCCCATGGGCACGGAGTGAAACAGCGTCTCCTTGTCGTCCTTGGTGGTGATGACCAACGCCGCGGAACCGGGCTTGCCAATCCCGAGAACAAACCGCCCATCCCCGTCGGTGGCGGTAAACTGATAGGGCAGCGAAGAAGTATTTGCAGATCGGCAATTCACGACCGCGGATGCAACCGGATCGCCTTTCGGTGCGAGCACCCGCCCCCGCACCGTCGCGCCTGGGGGCAGCGTGAAGGCGACGTCGTCGATGGTCTCGCCATATTGAATCGATACGCGTTTACCCACGGTCTCGTAGCCCAACGCGGACGCGCTCACGTCGGCAAAGCCAAGCCGATCGTAGGGCGGACTATGCTTGAAACCGGTGAACGAGTAGTGGCCCGCATCGTCCGTTTCGGTTAACCATGACCTCGTGCCGCGGTAGTCGTATCCACTTGCCCACGTGATGAGGGCGACGTTCGCGCCGATGATGGGATAGCCGCCTTCGTCGATCACGTAGCCGCTGAGGGTTGCGTCCTCTGGTGCGTCAACCGAAGCTGCGCCGATTCTTTCCGCGGGTCCCGCCAAAGGGGATGCCGAGGTGTTGTCCGTGGCGATCGGCACGACTTCCGGTTCGGATACGGTGGGCTGATCGCTAACTCGTATTACATTCGCCGCAGGTGTGGACGTCGCCGTCTTTTCACCCCCGCTAAGGTATGCAACGGTTCCGGCGACCGCGATTAACGCAACCACGGCAAGGCCCACCTTCGCTGCGATCCCTACTGAAGTCGCAGCACCGTCCGCGGACGCGGCCCCCGCACGCGCGAGCGCCATTTTGGCGACCGACGCTGTCAATCCCGCCGGCGCTGCCATTGCGATTTCGGTTTCAAGAATACGTGCAAGCGCGACGGCGCCAATCGCGACCCCGCGCTGCTTGAGGGTTTGGCGAATGCGTCCGATCCCTTGATCGATCCGATACCGCACGGTGGATTCCGACACGCCGAGCGTCCCCGCGACTTGGCCGTGAGTCTTGCCCTCCAGAAATCGTTCGATAACGGCACTGCGGATGGGATCGGGCAATGCAGCAATCGCTTCATCCACAAGTGCGAGCACGTCGTCCGGGGACGGCTCCACGGGCACCTCGAAGGCCTCGGCATAGCGCGCTTCCCGTTCGGTGCGCCGCCGCTCCGACTTCGCCTTGTCGAGGCTCCGGCGGTACGCCACGGTATGAAGCCACGGGGCCAGCGATCCCTCGACCCGAACGCGCGCATCGAGAAGTTCGATAAAGCAATCCTGTGTCAGATCCTCCGCCTCGGTCGCGTTGCCCGAGACCCGTCTGCACGTGGCGTACACCATCCCTGAATGGCGCAACACCAGTTCCATGAAGGCGTCCGCATCGTTGCGCGTTTTCCACTGCTCCCAGAGTGTTGCATCGTTGGTTTGCATGGGTGCCGCCTTTCGTCTCGTGCCGTTGCATTCTACCTCCATATCGACACGGCGCGGTCAAAAACGCAAAAGGCGCCCGGCGCGAAGCGCGCGGGACGCCTTTTGCGGCTTTACGCTCTCTTGCGCGAATACAAGGGTTACTTCATGCGAACGCTCTCGCTGGAATCGACGGAATCGTGGGGCGTACTCAGTTTAGGCAACGTCACGGTGAACACTCCGTCTTCGTAGGTGGTCTTCATTTGGGTATCGTCCACCGGCTTTGGCAGCGTCAGCGTTCGATGAAACTGACCTGTGACCCGTTCCTGACGCAACAACTTGCCGTCCTCCTCTTGAGACCGCGTGTCAGTGCGCGTCCCACTGATCGTGATGTTCTGACCCTCCAAGGTCACGGTAATGTCGTGTTCGCTGGCACCCGGTACGTCAACCTTCACCACGTATCGGTCCGGCTCCTCGGTAAGGTCGAAGCTGGGGCTGTACCTATTCGGTCCGGCGAGACTGCTGAATCGGGGACTGGTGTGAAATCGCCGAAAGGCCTCATTAAACATCCGGTCCATTTCGGATCGCATGCGATCCATTTCCTGGAACGGATCCCATGTTTTCGCGTCAAAGGGTTGCAGGAGCGGGTCCGGCATGCCAAAGGACAGGTTGCCCGGTGGCGTTGCGCTGGACTGCGAATGGCCGGGACGATTCGGGTCCAGCGAGTCCGGGCGCGGGATTTCGATCCAATCGTCTGCATCGGTGTGGGCCGCGACCGCTTTCTCCAGGCGATCGTGCATTTGCCACAGGTAGATGCTTTGAATCGAGACCGCTACAACGAGCGCGCCCACGACAGCGAAGAGCCATTTCGAGCGCGCCGAGCGGGCCGCTTCCGCCGGCTTGCGTTCTTGCTCAATCATGACGATTCACCTCCTACGGCCTTATTCAAAGTTCAAGTGACGTATCGCGTCACTGGTCGGGAAGCAAAACGTATACCAATGAGACAAAGCCGGTCGCAAAGGAAGGTTTTATTCCCAAGCCTCCATACTTCAATTATTTATCTCGGAGCGCGCGAGATGCATTGGAATACGAGTGGAACCCTTGATGCGCAAATGAGGCAGGCCATGCCGCATTTCAGAAATACGGCACGGCCTGTATCTGGCTGCCTCAACTATCCTGCCGGCGCCTCGATAAACCCGCAGTACCGGCCCATCCAGTAGGGAAGCAGCCAGAACACGCCGCTGCTTTCCAGGATGCCTTCGGGATGGGAGAAGTCGCCGGAAGTGACGGCCCAGGGGTTCTTGTCCCACCGCATGACGCCGCGCTCGCTGGGAGGAAGCATGCGGCTGGTCTGGAGGGGTTCCTGCAT
>CAZWDH010000127.1:0-18494 GCA_964632865.1 uncultured Nitrospiraceae bacterium | reverse complement strand
GGCCACATCGGAAAGGTTCATACGGTCCACGTCAACGTGGGCGGTCCTCCTACGGATTGCTATCTTCCCGCGGAACCCACGCCGGAAACCTTAAACTGGGATATGTGGCTCGGGCCTGCGCCATATCGTCCGTACAACTCCGATATCGCGCCGCCCATGGAATACAAAGGCTGGCCCAACTGGCGCGAGTACCGCGATTATTCCGGCGGCATGATGTGCGACTGGGGCGCGCACCACTTCGACATCGCCCAATGGGGTCTCGGCATGGACGGTACCGGTCCTTTGGAAATCTACGCGCCGGGCACGGGCGGCTACGAGCTTCTCACGTACGTGTACGCGAACGGCGTGGTGATGCATCACGGCGGCGGTTCCGGCGGGCGCACAGGCGTGGAGTTTATCGGAAGCGAAGGCCGCGTGATGGTCAACCGCGGCTATATCGAGACCGACCCGGCATCCATTCTCGAAACGCCGCTCAAACCGGATGACGTTCACCTTTACCACAGCGACAATCATCACGACGACTGGCTCAACGCTATCCGCACGCGGACCAAACCGATCTGCGATGTGGAAGTCGGCGCGAGTTCGATCACCGTGTGCCACCTGGGCAACACCGCGTACCGGCTCAAGCGTCCGTTGAAGTGGGACCCGGTGGCTGTCCGGTATGTGGATGATGAAGAAGCGAACCGGACCCTTGCGCGTCCCATGCGCAGCCCCTGGACGCTGACATGAGGGGCGCGGCGGAGTCATGGAGCATCGGGGGACGAGGTTTTGGGGAGAACATCATGAAACACCGAGTTTCGTTTGTATTGAGCTTCTGCGTTGCGATCGCGGTCGCGACGGCTGCGGCTTTCGCGCAAAAGCCTGACGAGGTCGCCAATGTTGAAAAGGCCATACCGGCCAAGGCGCGGGTGGAACCTGCCCAGCCGCGCAAGTTGTTGGTGTTTACCCTGTGCAAGGGGTTCGTGCATAGCTCGATACCCATCGGCACCCACGCTATCATGCGCATGGGGGAGAAGACGGGCTCTTACACGGCGGTACACAGCGAAGACCCAGCCATGTTTGCGCCGGACACGCTGGCGGAGTTTGACGCGGTTTGCATGCTGAATACGACCGGCGAGCTCTTTGAAGATCCCGCGCTCAAGCAGAGCCTGCTCGATTTCATCAAGAGCGGCAAGGGACTCGTTGGGATTCACGCGGCTACCGACTGCTTTTATCAGTGGGCCGACTACGGTCAGATGATCGGTGGATATTTTAATGGCCACCCCTGGGGCGCGGGCGACACGGTGACACTGAAGATTGACGATCCGATCCACCCCGTGAACCGGGCATTCCATGGTCACGGGTTCAGCATCATGGACGAGATCTACCAGTTCCAGGACGAACCCTACTCGCGCGACATGCTGCGGGTCCTGCTCAGTCTCGACACCGACAAGACCGACATGACGAAGGAGAGCATCAAGCGCACCGATGGCGACTTCGCGGTGGCGTGGGTGCGGCAGTATGGCGAGGGGCGGGTGTTCTACTGCTCATTGGGCCACAACGAGAAGACGTATTGGAATCCGAAGGTCGCTCAGCATTATCTCGACGGCATTCAGTTCGCCCTCGGCGATCTCGAGGCCGACACGACGCCGAGCGCGGCTTTGCCCGCGGACTACCTTGCCAACGCCGAAGGCGAAGTGCTCGACAATATCTTTGCCGAGATTGCTGCGTGGGAGCCGGGTAAGGATGCGTCGGGTCTGGAACTTGTGACGGACATGGTCGTGCAATCCCATGGCGATGAGGCAAAGCGGGATCAGCTCGAGCGTCGATTGGACGATGTGCTGGCGTCAGAAGATGCGACCTTTGATGGAAAGCAGTACGCGGCGAAGCAGCTCTACATCATGGGCACGCGGGATTCCGTGAGGGTGCTGGCCGAACTCTTGCTTGATCCGGAGCAGTCGGATCATGCCCGCTACGCGCTCGAGCGTATGGAACCGGGGCGCGCCGATGTGGCGTTGAAGGACGCGCTAGAGCAGACCGAAGGCGCGGTGCGGATTGGTATCATCAACACAATCGGCGAACGGGGGAACCCGCGTTCCGTGGCCGATCTCGCGCGGTTCACTGCGGACGACGATGCGGAGACGGCGCGCGCGGCATTTTTGGCTTTAGGAAAGATCGGCGGCCGGGAAGCGGCAATCGTTCTGAAGAATACCGCCACACGGGCCACGGAATCACTTGTGCTCGCGGTCAACGATGCGCTCCTCGAATGTGCGGACAGCCTGCTCGAATCCGGCGACGCGGAGGCGGCCGCGGCCGTTTACTCGCAATTGTATGCAGCGGACGCGCCGCAGGTGACCCGGCTAGCCGCGATTCAGGGGATTGCGCTGTCCAAAGGTGAGCAGGCCATACCGGTACTCATCGAGGCGCTGGCGGGGGACGACGCATCGGTCCGGTCGAGCGCGGCCTTCGCTGTGCAGCGGGTTGAAGGAGAGGGCGCGACCGAAGGTCTTGCCGAAGCGCTTGGGGGACTTCCTGCGCCGGGAAAGGCGCTGCTCATCAGCGCGTTGAAGGAACGCGGCGATACCGCGGCACTGCCCGCCGTTACGGATGCGCTTGAGGATGGCGACGCGGCCGTGCGACTCGCAGCGTTGGACGCGATGGGTGTTCTTGGCAACGCCGGATCGGTTGCGCAACTCGGCGGCATTGCGGCGGGGGCGTCTGGAGAAGAGCAGCAGGCCGCGCGAAAGGCGCTGGCGTTGTTGCAGGGAAGCGATGTGAATGGCGCGATCGCGGAAGCATTGGCGTCCGCGGACGACGGCGTGCGTGTGGAATTGGTCCGGGCGCTGGGAGCGCGCTATGCGGGCGACGCGGTGGCGGTGTTGCTGGCTTCCGCCGCGGACGAAAGCGAAGCGGTCCGAGCGCAAGCTTTCACTTCGCTCGGAATGTTGGCAAGTGCCGAACAGCTTCCCGCCCTAGTCGAGTTGCTCGTGGCGGAACCGTCCGAAAGCGCGCGCGCGCAAGCGGAACGCGCCGTAGTGGCCGCGCTCGGTCGTGGCGGTGATGCGTCGACCAACGCGTCGACGGTTTTGAATGCCTATGCCTCGGCCATGGACAACGTGCCCGTTCAAGCGTCGCTTATTCGTGTTCTTGGCAACATCGTCGACGATGCGTCCTTGGAAGCGCTTCGTGACGCCGCGCGCTCGCGAAACATCGAAGTGCAGAAGGCGGCGGTTCGCTCGCTCGCTGGTTGGCCGAACGCGGCGCCGGCCGCGGACCTGTTGGAGGTGGTGCGTGAAACCAAGGACACGGGATTGGCCGAAAGTGCTTTGCGCGGATATCTGAGCCTCATCGAGCTACCTGCAGAGCGTTCGTCCGACGAGAACGTGGATGCGTATTCCGCGGCCTTTGCGACCGCGGCCAGTGCCGATGCGTTGAAACTTGTGCTCGCCAGTATTGGGAAGCAGACGGATGGCGCGTTAGCGAAGTTGGTGGCCCCCTACCTGGGCGACGATGCCGTGAAGGCCGAAGCGTCTGCGGCGATGAAGAACTTGCAGCAGACGGCATACAAGGTTTCCGCCTCGAACAACGAAGGCGAAGCAAGCAAGGCGTTGGACGGCGATTCGTCGACACGATGGACAACCGGCCAGGTGCAGCGGGACGGCCAGTGGTTCACCATCGACATCGGATGGGAAGCGACCGTAACCAAAGTGGCGCTCGATGCTGCGGCGTCTCCGGGCGACTATCCGCGGGGATACGAGGTGTACCTGTCGACGGACGGTGAGAACTGGGGTGAACCTGTTGCGAAGGGTGCAGGAACGGGTCCGGTGACGGAAATTGCGTTCTTGCCCAAAACAGGCCGCTATATAAAAATCGTCCAGACGGGTTCGACCGATGGACTATGGTGGTCTATCCACGAGTTGTCTATCGAGACCCAGTAACTTGACGTTGTTCCTCTGGTGCGTTGAGGGGTGTATGCAAGGCTGATCAAGCGGAAGGAATATCCATGTCTGATCTCTTGAAAGACCAGGTGGCGATTGTGACCGGCTCCGGACGGGGCATCGGTGCGGCGACCGCGAGGATGATGGCGGCGGAGGGCGCGATGGTCGTCGTCAGCGACCTCGATGAAGACCCGGCGGAAGCGGTGGTTAATGAGATTACGAAAGCCGGGGGAGAGGCCATCGCGTATTCCGGCGATGTGACGGACCCCGCGTTTCCCGAGGCCTTGATGAAGGCGACGGTCGATGCTTTTGGCAAGATCACGATCCTCGTCAATAACGCGGGCTACACGTGGGATGGTGTGATCCACAAAATGTCCGATCCGCAATGGAGCGCGATTGTGGACGTGCATCTGACTGCGCCGTTCCGCATGATCCGCGCGACCGTGCCCTATATGCGCGACGCCGCGAAAGCGGAGATGGCCGCGGGGAACAAGGCGGCATCGCGATGCATCATCAACGTCTCGTCTACGTCCGGTCTGCATGGGAACGCGGGGCAAATCAACTATGCCGCCGCCAAGATGGGCATCGTCGGCATGACGAAGACAGTCGCCCGTGAATGGGGCAACTTTAACATCCGCTGCAACGCGGTTGCCTTTGGCACCATCGAGACCCGGCTAATCCAGGCGAAGGAGCAAGGGGAGACGATTACGGTAGACGGCGAAGAGATTGCGATCGGCATTCCGCAACAGATGCGCGATATGTTGACCATGATGATTCCTCTGGGCCGGACGGCTACTCCGGAAGAAGCGGCGGGGGGGATTCTTTTGTTGGCTTCGCCTTATGCGTCCTATATCACGGGGCACACGCTCGAGGTGACGGGAGGATATGGCATCTAGCCTCTCCGCAAAGCCCGCTGAGGCACGGCAGTCTCCTTTGCGCACATGCAGAATCACTCAATTGGTGGTATGCTTAGGTCGAGTGGGGTCGTGGAGCGGTCTGTCGTTCTCCTGGAGCGACACCGAAAACCGAAGAGGGCGCTGCAATGGACATGGAAAAGGTGCGGGAGGTCATCCTTCAGGTCCCCGTGATTCATTCTCTCCCGGGTGATCTCAATGAGAAAGTAGCTGATGTGATCATCGACATCGGTGACGTCCGCCGCGTCGCCGAGGGGCAGATCATGACCCGCGAGAACAAGCATGGCAAGAATCGGGGATTTGTTCTTTTGAAGGGTGTGGTCGGAATTCAAAAGGCGGACATGCCGTATAGCAAATGCCGTCCGCCGGAACTTCTTGGCGAAGTCATGCAGTTCAATCCGAAGGGCATGCGCACGGCCACATTGACCGCCCGCGATGAGTGCTGGGTCATCCGGTTTCAGTGGAACGAATTCTGGAACGCGCTCATGGCCAACTTCAGCGAAACCGAAGTCGCCGCCGTCCGCGAGGCTCTAGAAGATCGCGCGTGGGAGCATTTCACGGCGTAGTACTGACGTGGATTACATCTAAGAAGGGCCGTTGATGTTTCGATCGTTCGTGCGCGCGAACCAGCGCCTTTGCCGCCGGATCGCGCACTCGCTACCGCAGGCCCGCGTCCGGTTTGAGGATCTCTACGTGGACCGTGTGGCCAAGCGCATGAACGCGGCGCCGGGGCAGACGGTTGTCGATGTCGGCGGAGGAAAATCCTGCCGCTTTGCGCACCGGCGGGACCCAGAACTCGGCACGCGCATCGTCTGCGTCGATGTCGCGGAAGCGGAGATGGCGCCGAATCAGGACGTCGACGAGAAACGCGTCGGCGACATCATGCAGGGCCTGCCCTTTGACGACGGGACGGTGGATCTCGTGGTATCGCGGTCGGTGCTCGAACACCTGGAGTCGCAGGAGCGGTTTGCCGAAGCGGCGTACCGCGCGCTGAAATCCGGCGGGTACTCAATCCATTTCTTCCCGTGCAAATTTGCGCCCTTCGCGGTAATCAATCAGCTTCTGCCCAACCGCGTATCCAAGGCGCTGTTGCACGGGATCTTCGAGGGTAAGGAGGGCATCCTGGGGTTTCCGGCGTGTTACGACAAGACGTACTACTCCGCGTACACGCGGCTCCTCGAAGCGAAGCATTTCCAGATCGAGACCATCGATATCTCGTATTCGCAGTCCGGCTATTTCGGCTTCTTCCTTCCTTGCTATCTCGTCAGCGCGCTTTACGAAATGGTCGTCATGGCACTCGGAGTCAAAAACCTGTGCGCGTATATGATCGTCGTTGCGCGAAAGGATGTCCCAGCCGCTTAGGGGGCCTCGGACGGCGGCGTTCAGCGGCGTTCTCGCTCCGTTTGGCACCAGAGCCTTGAATCCGTATACTGGTTATTCCCCGTGTTTGAGGGGCCGTAATGTGCCGGGTTCTTCAGGAATCCTGCACCAACCAGTACTTTTCCGGGAGGACCTGAGGAATGAGTGACAGCAATCTTTCGCGCCGGGCGTTTCTGGCCGCGACGACAACCACGGCGGCCTTGACGTTTACCGGCGCTGCGGCCAAGCCGAACACGGCGGAAGTCGTACCGGGCAAGAAGTCGCCCAATGAGAAGCTGAACGTGGCCGCCATCGGTTCGGGCGGTAAAGGCAAAGGCGACATCATGAGCTGCGCCCAGTTGGGCGAGAACGTGGTCGCCATTTGCGACGTGGACTGGAAGCGGGCGGAAGAAACCACCTATCTGCTGCCCAACGCGAAGCAATTCAACGATTACCGCAACATGCTCGAGCAGATGCCCGAGATCGAGGCGGTGACCATTTCCACGCCGGATCACACCCATGCGCCGGCCGCGTATATGGCCATGAAGATGGGCAAGCACGTATATGTGCAGAAGCCGCTGACCCATACCGTCGCGGAAGCGCGTCTGTTGACCCTTACCGCGCAAGAGATGGGCGTGATGACGCAGATGGGCAACCAGGGGCATTGCGGCGACGGTGCCCGCCAAGTCTGCGAGATGGTCTGGTCCGGCGCCATTGGCCCCGTTCGCGAGGCTCACGTCTGGACGCATCGGCCGGTTTGGGCGAATCAGGGTCGTCCCGATCCCTTGCCGCCCGAGGTGACACCGGAAGGGCTCGATTGGGACCGGTGGATCGGGTGCGCCCCCTGGCGTCCGTACAACCGTGGCATTGCCCCGCACGATTGGCGCGCATGGCTCGATTTCGGCGGCGGATCGCTTGGCGACATGGCCTGCCACATCATGGACCCTGTGTTCTGGGCACTGAAGCTGGTCGAGTCCACGGACTACACCGTGGAAGTCGTCATGCAAGAGGGCCGCAACACGGAAACGTTCCCCTTGGTGTCGACGATTAAGTATTCGTTCCCGGCGCGCGGCGAGATGCCGCCGGTCGACGTCTACTGGTACGACGGCCACTGGGACAACGGGGACGAGAAGAAGTACAACCGCCCGGCGCGGCCCGCAGGAGTGCCTGACGATCAGATTCTCGGCGATGACAACCTGAATGGTTCGTTCATGATTGGTGACGACGGCATCCTTACCTGCGGCGAATATGGTGGCCAGGCGCGCCTCATGCCCGACGAGAAGATGGTCGACTACACCATGCCGGAGCAGGTGATTCCGCGCATCCCGGATCAGGACCCCTACCTGAACTGGATCACGGCATGCAAGACCGGCGAACCGGCCGCATCCAACTTCGACTACTCCGGGCCGTTCACGGAAATGGTCCAGTTTGGAAACCTCGTCGTGAAGTCCGGCGAGAAGCTGCACTGGGACAATAAGAAGGGCGTCGTGACGAACGTGTCGAACCCGGCAGAGATCGTGAGCAAAGAGTATCGCAAAGGCTGGGAGCTTCCCTGCTGACGCGGCGCAAACGATAAGACAGCATCGGGCCCCGCTGGAGAAAGTCTCCGGCGGGGCCCGTTCTTTTGACACAGCCAATGGCACCCATCATGCGATCGCATTCGCCGGCCGTGTGAGTCCGTGCCGGTCTATCCTTCGCCGCGGATTTCTTTAAGCACTTTCAGTTTGGCGTCGATCAGGATGGGATGCTTCAGGTTCATGAGCCGCGCGAGTTTGTGGATGAGATAATCCTCATGCCCATCGAGGACGTTGTCGGCGTAGATGAGCCGCCAGACTTCCTCGATGATTTGGATTTTCTCGTCGTTGGAGCAGGCTTGATTGATCTGGTTGGTGAACTTCCAGAGGTCGAAGCTTTCGTCCCGCCGATCCTGGGCCACGCGGATCAGTTCTTCCGCGTCTTCCTGGGAGAGCTGAAACCGCTGCCGTAGCGCACTGATGATGTGCTCGCACTCCTCCGGCGAGAATTCGTTGTCCGCGCCGGCGACTTCCAAGAGTACTACACAGGTCGCCATGCGCAACTTCTCATCGGGGTTGGTTTCGACGGCCCCGGCGTCTTCGATGGCAAACAATTTGAAGAGTTTATCCAGCATATCGCGTCCTTTCGACTCCGATGGTACCATGTTAATGAAACCACGTCCAAAACGAGAGCGGATATCCATGCGCGCCTTCATTGCCGTCGAACTTCCCGACGCGGTACGCCGCCAGTTGAGCGAGATTGTCGCGCAATTGCGGAAGGCGGGCGTCAAGGCCACCTGGGTTCAATCCGATCGCATGCATCTGACGCTTCGCTTTCTTGGCGACGTGCAGGACGAGCAAGTCGGCATAATCGCGGACGCGCTACGGCAACCGCTTGCGTTGCACGACGCGTTATCCCTGGTCTCGGACGGCCTCGGCGCGTTTCCCAACCTTCGGCGCCCCAGCGTCATCTGGGCGGCCATTGCTCCCCTGGACCCGGATCTTGCGCGGGTGCAGCAACTCGCCGAGATGGCCGCGCAGTCGGCCGGTTTGCCTGCGGAGACCAAGGTCTATCATCCTCATGTCACACTTGCCCGCGTGCGCAATCCGGCTACGGCGCGCGCGCTCGGGGCGGCCGTTGAATCGTATCCGGCATTCCGCACGGATGCATTCGACGTGTCCCATGTGTCATTATTCTCCAGTGAGTTGACCCCGCGTGGACCGGTCTACACGCGCATCCATGAGTTTCCGATGAAGCGAAGCGTATCGTGATTGAAAGCATTATCTACAGCGTCTCTACCCTGTATATGTTGATGATTCTGGTGCGGTGGTTTTCGCCGTACCTCGAACTGAACATGCACGACGTGCGCCTGCGCTGGATCTCGCACCTCGTGGACCCGCCGATCGGCAGCGTACGGCGCATTCTGCCGAATCTCGGTCCGATGGACTTTGGTCCCATCGCCACGCTTTTCATCGTGTGGATCGCGCGGGAAGTCGCACTTGCCTTTGTAACAGGTGGAGGCTTGCGGGCAGCAGGAGGGTAACCATGTTCTTCCGCCGCCGATTCCAGTCCCCAGATCCGCCGCCGGGTTCGGAAGCGTATTTCGATCTGCAGCGCGAACGGATGGTACAGACTCAGCTCACCGGGCGGAACATCACCGATCCCCGCGTGATTGCCGCCATGGGTTCGGTGCCGCGCCACCGCTTTGTGCCGATTGCCCTCCGCGAATCAGCGTACGAGGACCGGCCGCTGGATATCGGACACCGCCAGACGATCTCGCAGCCCTACATGGTCGCGCTGATGACCCAGTTGCTGCGGTTGCGCCCCGGGGATCGCGTCTTGGAAGTGGGCGCGGGTTCCGGCTACCAAGCCGCGGTCCTCGCGTCCATCGCGCAATCGGTTGTTTCCATCGAGCGCATCGAGTCCATTGCGAACAATGCAGCGGAAGTGTTGCGGGACCTCGAGTATCTCAATGTCGATGTGCACGTCGGAGATGGAACCTTGGGGTGGCCGGCGGGCGCGCCGTATGACGCGATCGTAGTCACTGCCGGGGGTCCTTCCGTGCCGTCGGCCTTGAAGGGGCAACTGGCAGATGGCGGACGGCTGGTGTGCCCCGTGGGACCGCGGGAGATGCAGCAGCTGGTGCGGATCACGCGGGAGGGTACCGATCTCCGGGAGGAAGTAGGGATTGGCTGCGTGTTCGTGCCCCTCATCGGCGACGCGGGTTGGGCCGAATGACGGGCGGGACTGCTGGAGCGCCGGTCCTCGACCTTGCTGATGTCGACCTGGTGCGTGGTGGCACGCCTATCCTGACCGGCGTGAACTGGCGGATCCTGCGCGGCGAGCACTGGGCCCTGCTCGGGGCCAACGGGTCGGGCAAAACCACCTTGTTGAAGGTGATTACCGGTTACGAATGGCCCACCTCCGGCAGCGTCACGGTGCTTGACAACCACCACGGGGATTGCGATATCCGCGCGTTGCGCAGGCACATCGGTTGGGTCAGTTCGTCGCTCGAACACCGTCTGCCTCCGGAGGAACGCGCCGTGGACGTGGTGCTTTCGGGCATCGACGCCTCGATTGGCGTCTACCGCGAGTACACTGAAGCGGAGCACTCCCTTGCGCGGGAGATGCTTCGCAAGGTCGGCGGCGGTTCCGTCAGTGACCGGCGCTACGGGGTTCTTTCGCAGGGAGAGCAGCAGCGGGTACTGATCGCCCGGGCGCCAGTTGCGCGTCCGGATTTGTTGATTCTGGATGAACCGTGCGCGGGTCTGGACCCGGCGGCGCGGGCGCGGTTTCTGGACGATCTTGGCGTACTGGTGAAAGAGCCGAAGTCGCCCAATCTCGTGTTGGTCACGCACCACGTCGAAGAAATCGGACCCTGGATAAATCGGGTGCTCATGCTCAAGTCGGGCCGGGTCTTGGCTTCCGGCGCGCCTGAAGAGGTGCTTACGGACGCTACCCTAAGCCGCGCGTTTGATGCGATCTGTCACGTCACGCGCCGAGGAGACGGATTTCAGATCTCCGTTGCGCCGTCGGGAACCGGCGCTGGTTCTCGCTGATGCGCGTCAGTTTACGGCGGCGTACGGTACGGCCCCCTGGTCCATTGCCTCGGAAACTGCCGCACGGATTTCGACGGGCTTCATTCCGACGGCCAGGCACTCCCCCACGGCTTCCCTGAGGTGTGAGCGCACCATCTGAGATGCCTTGGTCTGGGCGATCTTGTAGGCTTTGTCGGTCACCGTGACGCCAACGCCACGGCGCGTCGTGACAAACCCCATCAATTCCAGGTCGCGATAGGCCTTGATGACGGTGTTGGTGTTTACGTTAAGCATGCTTGACATGTCCCGCGCGGGGGGCACCCGATCTCCCGCCATAAGCCGTTTGGATGCAATGGCAAACATGATCTGGTTCTCGATTTGCACATAGACCGCGATAGGGCTGTCGATGTTCACGGAAAACTTCAGATTCTCCTGCATGGACTCCACCTCAATTTAACTTTCGTATTGGAATTCGAAGCGACCCCCTCTGGCCGCAGAATGCGATCAAATCATAGCCGCTCTTCGCCAAGAAAGCAAGCGTATTGCTAAACGAATCAACGTGTTACTGAAAGCGTCCTAGAATAGAAGGAAGTTGCGGTGACTCAAAACTGTGAAGGGACCGGAATGCGGGTGGGCGTGAAACGGGGTATCTGAAATCAACCGTATGGCGCAGCAATGGCTTCAAAAGACATGTCATTGAAGTCGTAAAGTAATTGCTTGTCAACTATCCCCTCATTCGAGAGTGTCCCGGCATGAATCTGTCCCCCGGTGGCCCAGACCAACCGGCCGCGATCCCAGTCGGCCCATTCCCAGTCTCGGTAGTCGTGAATCTCGTCGAGGTCGGGGTTTTCCAGTTCGTGTTCGTCGAAATAGCAGCCCCGACCGGGCCGGTTGCAAGTGGCGTAGGCCAGCTTTCGCAACGTCCAGCCGCCGGGTAAGGGCAGTTCAAAGACAGCATGTACGTTTCGGGGCAGGGCGTTACGATTCAACTCGCAGAATTGCCATTCGCCGTCAACCGGCTGGCGGAATCGCTCACAAGCCACCAGTTTCCATCCATCGCGGATGAGACGGTGATAATACACGCCGGGACATTCACCCCCGTAATACGCCGAAAACGGATACTCCCGGCGGGACAACCCCGGCGGAGTCCGGACAGACTCTACGCTGCCGCATCCAGCATTCAGCCAGTATTCGTCGGCGCTGAGAAAGAGTCCGCCGCCATTCCAGCAGTCGCCCTTGGGCCAGAATCCGATGGCCTTTAAGTAGGGCGCTCGGGCAATGGCGGTCCAGGACCCCTTCGAGTCCGTGTGCCATTTGCCGTTCATGGCGAAGTAGATCAGGTGCTTGCCGTCGGGAGAAAGGTCGCTGCGCCGCTCGTAGATGCGGCCGCGAAGCCATTGGCCCACGCTGAACGTGTCGGTAGCGCGATCCCAGCCGATGGTCGCGACGCTCTTCGCGGGGCCACGGCGGATGACGACGGCGTAGGGTGCGTTCCTCGCCATAAGTACGTGCAATCGTGCCGGATAACGGGCCAATTCCTAATTCCTTCGTCGGTCGCATAGCGCTGCCGGCTCTTAGTGTACTGAATTTGAAGTGTGTTCGGTAATGGGGTTTGGGGTGTAACGGTGTCGGAACTTTGCCGGGCCGCTATGGCGTTCTTGAGTATATGCCGAGTTCAAATTTGAGATCTCAGAGTCAGAAAACGCGATACCAAGAAGTGGCGCAGTCAGAACCGCGGACATATCATCTTTGACACGATTCTGGCGTTGTGGAACCGCTGCCATTGGACGGAGCATATTGTCTACAAATAGACACCAAGAGGAACCCGTTCTCCTTTTCTTGAGTGTTTTTCGAGGTCCGTTCGCGGGTGTAAATCTCAATGTGGAAGGAAAGAACGCAAGGGGCTTTGTCAAAGCTGCTGGGTATTCGAGGGCCCACTATTCGACAAGACGCCTGTTCGATCTGGATAATAGGTATCGCATTTGCACGAATTCGAGCCGATTAGGAATTACGAACCGTGGCGCATGTACGCGATAAACATACCCACTACGAGAGCGACGTCGATTCGGGCGCGTCGGGGGCGGCCGCGCAGGACCGCCTGAGCCGTCCTGTCCGGGATCTGCGCATTTCCGTCACGGACAAGTGCAACTTCCGCTGCCCGTACTGCATGCCGGCTGACCGGTACGGAGAGGGGTATCCCTTCCTGACGCGGCAAGACCTGCTCAGCTTTGAAGAAATTGTCCAACTGGCGCGGGCATTCGCCCGGTCGGGTGTCCGGAAGCTTCGGCTGACCGGGGGCGAGCCGTTGCTTCGGCGGGACTTGCCCGTGCTGGTGGAGATGCTCGCCGGGATCGATGGGATCGACGATCTGGCCTTGACGACCAACGGCACGCTCTTGAAGCAGCATGCGGTAGCGCTCCGTCGCGCGGGTCTGCATCGCGTGACGGTCAGTCTTGATTCCCTGGACGAAACGGTGTTCGCAGCGATGAGCGGCGGCAAGGGGAATCCCGGGGAGGTGCTTGATGGGATTGCAGCAGCCGCGGACGCGGGATTGGGCCCCATCAAAATCAACGTTGTGGTGAAACGCGGCGTGAACGATCATACCGTCGTCGACCTGGCGGAACAATTCCGGGGCACGGGGCACATCGTGCGGTTCATCGAGTACATGGACGTGGGCACGCTGAACGATTGGCGGCGCACCGAGGTGGCGCCTTCCGCGGAAGTGCTCGACCGCATCGCGGCGAAGTTCCCCGTGGAACCTGTCGGCCGGAACTATCCCGGTGAAGTGGCGGAGCGATATCGGTACGTCGATGGTGCGGGGGAGATAGGTTTTATCTCGTCCGTGACGGCACCCTTCTGCGGCGGGTGTACGCGCGCGCGGCTGTCCGCCGACGGCAAGTTGTTTCTGTGTCTGTTCGCGAAGGAAGGCCATGACCTGCGGGCGCCTCTGCGCGAAGGCGCGGACAATGGCGCGCTGGAAGATTTGATTCGCGAAATCTGGGGCGATCGGACGGATCGCTATTCGGAGATGAGGAAGAACGCGCCGACTATCGACGGCGCGAATCAGAAGGTCGAGATGTATCATATTGGGGGTTGAGGCGGTTTGGATTGCGGATTGAAAGAAAGGCGGGAGGCTGGAGGCCGGAGTCTGGAGGAATTCACCGGACTTGCACGGCCTGACACGGACTGAGAACTGACGGAGACATACTTTGAGCGCGGTCTGAGTCGTCGTTTGCGCAGGGGCGGAAATCTATTCGTGCCAGGCGCCGGGTGGATTCGCTGAAGATTGTGATGGCATCGTTGTTTCGCGTCATTCGTGTTTAGGATTTTGAATTTGTTTCGGATTTCGAGTTTCGGATTTCGGATTTGGATCGGAGCCAGGAACACCCATGCTATCGCACATCGATGAGAACAATCAGCCTCGCATGGTGGACGTGGGGGAGAAGAGCCCCACGCGACGGAGTGCGCGGGCGCGGGCTATCGTCGTGTTGCCGGATGCCGTTTGGGAAGCGCTTCGTGATGGGGACATTCAGTCCAAGAAGGGCCCCGTCTTCCAGACCGCGATCGTCGCGGGGACGATGGCCGCGAAGAAGACAAGCGAACTGATTCCCTTCTGCCATCCCATCGGACTCGACAATTGCCGCATCACCATCGAGCCGAACGACCGCCAGGAACTGGAGATCGAGTGCGAGACCAGCGTGACCCACAAGACCGGCGTCGAGATGGAGGCCCTGACGGGCGCGACGGTTGCCGCGTTGACGGTCTACGACATGTGCAAGGCCTTGTCGCACGACATCGCGATCAAGGAAGTGCGGCTTGTGGAAAAGCGGGGCGGGAAGAGCGACTATGGGGTGTAGTCATTCGGCGCACGAACGGCCTGCGCGGCCCGGCTACCGGTTCAATCCCTTCGAGATCGCCGTCTGCGGTCCCGACGATGGGGTTCGCGCCGCGCTTATCGCGAGTATCACGGCCCGGTTCGAGGCGCTCCACACGGTCGGCCATGTCATGGAACGCGATCCCCAGATGGCCCCGGAAACGGTCGAGCAGATGGGTGCCAGCCTCATCGTGGGCGACGGGCAACACGGCCTCATGTATCCCGAACATCACGACGACTATCTCAGCCCCCGGCCGTTGATGGACGTGGACCTCGTGTTCATGGAATCGACCGGGAACCCGGTCCTGCCCAAGCTGGTGGCCGTGGGCGACGGCGAATTGGACGAAGACTACGACGATGTCATCGCCTACGTGGGCGCGCCGGAGACCTGTCCAATCTTGCCGTCGGACGCGGAGTACTACACCTTCGGGCAGATGGCCGCAGTTCTGACGCGGATCGACGCGCACCTCTTCGAGGTGATTGACCGCGTGCCGCTCTATGGCCTGGTCCTTGCCGGGGGAAAGAGTACGCGCATGGGGCAGGACAAGTCGGCGCTCCGCTATCACGATAAGCCCCAGGTGGCGCATTGCCACGAGATGCTGGGGCAAGTCTGCGAACAGGTGTACGTGTCCTGCCGCGCAGACCAGGAAGAGGCCTTCGCGCATTACGAGCGCGTTCCCGACACCTTCGTGGACATGGGGCCCATGGGCGGAATTCTCTCGGCGTTGCGGTTCGATCCCGGTGCGGCATGGCTGGTCCTTGCCTGCGACTTGCCTTTCGTGAACCACGAGACGCTGGACGCGCTGGTCCAATCGCGGAACCCGTTCAAATTGGCGACGGCCTATGTCAGCGCGAACGATGGGTTCCCGGAACCGCTTTGTGCGATCTATGAGCCGAAGAGTATCTACCGGATGCTCGGGTTCCTCGCGCGGGGGTATCAATGTCCGCGCAAGGTGTTGATTAACTCCGACACGGAATGCATCGAGCCGCCGCGGCACGGCGAATTGGATAACGTGAACCATCCCCACGAGTACGAAGCCGCGCGGCAAGCGCTGGGCGGGGCTGGGACGGAGTTGCCGTGAGGAACATCCCCCTTAGTCCCCCTTCAAAGGGGGAGAGAAGCGCAACGCCATGCGTTGTATGATTTGGTGCTTGAATCTGAGGCGAAACTTTCCTTGCGTATGGGTACTCCACTACACTCAAGAACGTCGAATAGGCCCTCCCCCTTTGAAGGGGGATCAAGGGGGATGTTAGTTTTAGCAAGTTAGCTATCTCAGATCGAGAACGTTTTTGACGAGGTATTCTTGAATGGCGCCGCGAAACCGGATCATTCCGTACGATCCCAAACTTCGCGCGTTGGCGCGAGCGTTACGCAAGAACGGTACACCGGCGGAAGCTAAGCTCTGGAAAGCGTTGAAAGGAAAGTCACTCGGATACGAATTTCACCGCCAGGTTCCCATGGACGGCTTTATTGTCGACTTCTTTTGTCATGAGCGTCTGCTGGTGGTCGAAATCGACGGGAGTAGTCACGATATACCTGAGCGATACGCACGCGACGTGGCAAAGGACAAACGGCTGAAGGCATTGGGGGTGCGGGTAATTCGGTTCCGGGACGTCCAGGTACTGCGAGAACTATCTGCGATTCTGGGCATGATTCAGTCCTTCCTCGATGATGATGAACTGATGCCCGACGATGACGCCAGTTTGTAGACTGTCGTCCAAGAACATCCCCCTTTAGTCCCCTTCAAAGGGGGAGATGGCGAAGCCACGGTTCGTGGGAGTATCGTGGTGTGACGTGCTGGATTGCGGTCTGTTTTGTGGACAGAAGAGAACATCCCCCTTGGTCCCCCTTCAAAGGGGGATAGAAGCGCAACGCTATGCGTTGCGTGACTTGGTGCTTAAGCCGGAGGCGAAACTTCTCTTGCGTATGGGTACTCCACTACACTCAAGAACGTCGAATAGGCCCTCCCCCTTTGAAGGGGGATCAAGGGGGATGTTCTTTCTTTATTTGTGCGTGTCTAGTTCTCTGTTAGGATTCCTGTAAATGCCGAGTAATATCCACATCCACTATTTCGCCATCCTCCGGGAGCAGCGGGGGCTTAATGAGGAGAGCCTCGACACTTCCGCGTCGACAGCCGCGGACCTCTATGAGGAACTGCGCGCGCGTCACGGGTTCAGCCTGCCGCTCGCGCGCATGCGGGCCATCGTCAACGAATCGTTTGTCGATTGGGCGCATCCGCTTTCCGACGGCGACCGGGTGGTGTTTGTGCCGCCGGTGGCGGGGGGGTAGGCGGAGGGGTTCAGAAGAAAAATAGGGACAGGCACCTTTTCGTTACTCCGGCACTGCACGGTTTCTCGGTGCCTTACTAACGAAAAGGTGCCTGTCCCTATTTTTCTGCCGGGATCCGAAGCACGAAATCCGAAACAAATTCGAATGACGAAGATTCGAATGGGCGGTATCGCGGTTGGGGGCTTCGTGCGGAGTTCTGGACCAACTCCGCATCACACTTGCTTCTGAGGTCCTTCAAAATGCTCCGAATCAAAGCAGCCACGCCGGGGCGTGGCCGCAGTCCATATCGGCCTCGAACGGCGTCTTGGCCACGGGGGTAAGCTGTGGCGAGTGCGCAGGGCACGGAGTATTACCTGCGGGTGGTGTGTGACGGGACGACTGTGGAGGTGTGCCACGCCGTTGGCGTGGTTGCGACGGAGCAGAAGATCCTGGAGACGTCCGCGTGTACGGTGGCGAGTACGAACTACGTCACGTTCACACCGAATACGAATGCGGATTTCCGGATCGACGACGTGACGATCGAGTCGGACGATTATTACAGCCCCTGAAGCTCGCAAGTAAATGAAATGGCGGGATCGGCTGCTACAACACCGTTCCCGCCAAGGTTTGTGCTACGCGGTTACCCACTCGGTGAAGGGCACCGTGTTTCGATTCATCTTACCCAGCGGACCAGGTCACGGCCCGGCCGAATGGCGCATTGATCGGGAAATCACCGGCTTGCTCATAACGGATGAATGATACGTGACCATCCATGTACAAGACGTTGCCACCGCCCGGTACGTGGTTGTATTCACCGGAACCGGAAGGATTGACATTTACAATGTCCCACATGACAGCAACTTCGCTTTGCGCTTTTGCGCTTCCAGCCGGATTGTTAATGTCAGTGATGAGAAACCGCTCGATTCCTTCCCGAAGTCGGGCAATAGTATCAGTGTTGTTGTTGCCGGCCGTCGTGAACGGTGCTCCGAGACCGCCCAAGTCAATATCCCCTATCAAGGAATTGACGGCCGTGGAAGTGCTTGGGGGAACCATTTCATTGAGCACAATGCCGCCCGTGGCATTGAGTACAGAAAACGCGCCAACAAACTGTGCAGGCAGCATGGCCGCCCCATTACCAATATCGGGGGCAGGTATTTGTAGATCGTTGGCGTCGGCGCCATCGAATAGCCATCCAAGATAGATGTAGCTTTCATCGCCGTTTGTCGGCAAACCTTCAAACAGACAGCCATCGGGAATGATTCTCAGATCGACATCAGGGTCTGAGGGGCACGTGTTCACGTTCCAGTCTGTCAGGTACTCTGGATATACATCTGCACCGTTAAAGGTGAAGTTCGAGTCCTTGTTTATGCTGTCCTCGCACGGAATCCCATTCACATCCGTGCCAAGGCCGTCTTCTTCAATTCCGTTCGCATAGTAAATCTGCAAGCCCTGCACCCTCGGGAACTGTTCCCCCTGGCTTTCGTTTGAGTACATTTTGAAGACGATACCCATTTGTTTGAGGTTGTTTTGGCAGCTGGCGCGGCGGGCGGCTTCGCGGGCGCGGGCCAGTGCGGGCAGCAGGATTGCCGCCAGGATTCCGATGATTGC
>CAZWDH010000126.1:0-18542 GCA_964632865.1 uncultured Nitrospiraceae bacterium | reverse complement strand
GCAGCGTAACCGAAGCCGAGGATGTGACCCAGGATTGCTTCGAACGCCTGGCTGGGATGACCGAAGGTCCGCAAGGCCACTTGGGCGCGTGGCTGCACCGCGTTGCGACCAATCGAGCCATCGACTATATCCGCAAAGAGAAACGGCGCCAGGCGCGCGAGGAGATCTATGGTGCGTCGAGGGATGCAACCGTCGAGATCGACTGGAACGACGTCTACGCTTTCGTAGATGAGGCGATAGCGGAACTTCCCGAACGGCTCCAAACGCCGCTCGTCGCCCACTACCTGCAAGGGCGAACCCACAACCATATTGCCAACGAACTGGGGATTTCCCGCCAAGCCGTTACGCGGCGTATCACCAAAGCCGTGAATGGGATTCGCACCACGCTGAAGAAACGTGGAATCTCTGTCGCGGCGCCGGCATTGGCGGCGTTGATGGGCGCCAACCTCGTGGAAGCCGCGCCCATTCCCGCTTCGCTCGAGGCTACATTGGGCAAGCTCGCAGTCGCGGGTTTGCAGCGTTCCGCCGCCACCGCAGCGGCCGGCACTGCGGCCACTACCATCGGGGGATTTGTCGTCATGAAGCAGATTGCCATCGGCGCAGGAGTCGTCGCGGCGTTGGCGCTGGGTTCCTGGATGATCGTGAGAAACAACGATCCCAACACCCAGACGGAGTCCCTTCCTGTCCAAGCGACTGAAAACGACAGCGAAGCCATTGCTGCGGATACGCTGGTGGATTCGCAAACTGCTGCGGACAAACCCATTTCCGACGGAACGGACGGGCCTTCGAACCGGTCCAGTGAAGACGCAGAGCCCGAAGGCGCTGTCATCGCCGGTCGTGTCTATGACGAAGATACGCAACAAGGAATCCCGGAGGTCATAGTCGATGCCCGGCGCACGGATCGGGGTAAAGGCGGATGGGCGAAGACCGACGTAACCGGCAAGTTCCGAATCACCGGCCTCGCGGAGGGCGAGTATGACGTAGGTCCCACGAGAGTCCCCGGATATCCCTCATTCGGGCTCCGGCGAAAATGGGTGAAGGTCTCCTTATCTCCCGATCAAGTAATGCAAAATATGGACTTTGCGATCGATCAAGGCGTCGGAGTCGCGGGAACGGTCGTTTCTGCAAGCGGACAGCCCGTCGAAGGCGCACGGATAGGTGCAATGGTTTCCGGCATGCCGGGCGCCGAGCACGCCACCAGTGGACCAGACGGTACGTTCGTCGTTTGGCTGGCAGAGCCGGGAGCCGACTTGATTGTGAAGGCAAAGAGCGACGAATTCGAGAGCGAACTCGTGGGGCCAGTCGTGCTTCCACCCGAAGGGGTCGACGACCTCGTCCTGACGCTTGCGTATCCAAGAAGCGCCAGCATCGCGGGTATGGCGTTGAATACCGATGGACTGCCCATTGGAGGCGCCGGAGTCTATCTGGATCGCGGAGACATGGATTATCTTGTCGATTCCGGGCATACGGAAACCTCGAGTGACGGATCGTTTCTTCTCGACAATCTGGCCCCCGGTGAGTACGGGGTTCTGCTCACGCGTCCGGGAAGAACGATGTTCAGCAATAGAGATGAGGTCGCCAGGGTCGAATTGGCCGACGGTCAAAAGCTAACCGGCCTGCGACTCGTCCTCGGGGGAGTTAAAGGTGGTTATGCAATCGCTGGCCGCGTCGTCGACACGAAGGGCAACCCTGTCAATAGCGTTGTGGTGAACGCCGACGGCCCGGTTCACAAAGATGGCCGAACGCAGGAAGACGGCCAATTCGAGATTACCGGCCTGCTCGATGGAGTCTATTCCCTTAACGCGACGCCGATGGGCCGGGATGCCAATGGCCGCGAGTACAGTCCCGCAAATCTGCCCAATATTCAAGCGAGCACATTTGATGTCAAAGTTGTCCTGCATGGCAAGGGCACAGTCGAAGGCCGGATCGTTCAGGCAGATTCGGGTGAACCTTTGCAGGACTTCGAACTATATCTGTGCAACGGAGGGGCCAACGAATTCAGCAGCCGGCTCCTTCTCAATGGCAAGCGCGTGCGCAATCCCGAGGGGCGCTTCTTACGGGACACTTATGTGGGCCGGGTCACCGTGACTGCCAAGGCCGACGGGTTCGCACCGGCGTTTCAAAGCGTGGAAGTCCGCGAACACGAGACGACCGGCGATATCGAACTGCGTCTGGAACGGGCGTCGGCGCTGACGGGCGTGGTCGTTAATAGCATTGGCGACCCCGTAGCGGGCGCGCGCGTGTATTTTGGAGGCGTTCCGCACACCTCAGACCGGGACAAGGTGGCGGCGGAAACGAATAGCGAAGGCATCTTCAACATCGGCGCCGCATCGCCCGATATTCGAGAACTTTCCGCCACCCATCCGGAATACGCGTCGGGAACCGGTCTCATCGGCGGACATACCACCATCGTGCTTGAGAACGGCGGCCATGTTGAGGGGGTTGTCACCCAAGCGAATCAACCACTCCCCGATGCGACGGTCAGTATTCGCTATACCGACCGGCGGAACATGCCGCGGATCGGCTCGACGAGCGGTCCCGACGGGGCCTATCGGATTGCGCAGTTGCCGCCCGGCGAGGTAGAAGTCACGGCGGAGATCACCGGCGATCGGCGTGTAACGGCTGAGGCGATCGTCGGGGCGGGGACAACCACCGAGGTGAATCTCGACTTGGTGCCTGCGACATCGGCAGTCCACGGTCATATCGACGCCACAGCGTTTAATCCGCAACGCATGGACGTGGAATGTACGGTTACGACCGAAAGCGGGATCGAATCACGTCGTGTTCAAGCGAAACCGGACGGCACGTATCACATTGCCGATGTGCCTTCAGGTCACGTGCGATTGGCCGCCCAGATTTGGTCGCCCAATGAGATGGACGCGAAGCAGTTCGTGGAGTTCGAACTTGCGGAGAACGAAGTGGTCCAGCGCGATTTCGTGTTCTCTGCAAACAATATGATTTCAGGCCGCCTTCAGGGCTTCACCAGCGACCTCGTGGGAAACGTATATGTGCTGAACGGCGCGATTCAGATCCCTGAAGACGCGGGACCGAAGTTCCTCACGAGCCTGCTAAATGCGTCAACGGGTCCTGTCATAGGGCACGCCTTGTGCGACGCAGAGGGGGCATTCGCCGTTGCAGGGCTCGCGCCGGGCACCTATACGGTCCTTGCGGTAGCCGCGCCGGATGCGAATGCGCAAGACCTCGGATGGCTCCGAAGCGCCGTGTCGGTTGTTGAGATCCAACCCGACAACCCCGTGCTGCTCGATTTTGATTTCCGGTAGGCCATCGAGTGTGACGATGTGCAGTACGATGCGCCCGCTTGGCATGGCCAGAGGACCATTATCCCTCCTGTACGGATCTCAACACTCGCTCGTATACTTCGTGCACGCGCTGCTTGCGCTCGCGGACTAGCGTGGCGAGGTCTTCCTCAATACCGAGGCGGCGGGCGAGGCGGTTGAGGGCTTCCGGGTCTCCGGGGAGATTGCTGGTGGCGCGGCCGTGCATGATGCGGAGGCGGTTTTCGATCCGGCGGAACCAGAGGTAGGTGTCGTGAAGCATGCGGCTGGTTTCGGGGGAGAGGACTTCGAGTTTCTGCAATAAACTGAGCGCGCCGAGGACGTCGCCGCGTTTCAGGTCGGGGTGTTTGGCGGCGTGCTGCAACTGGAGCAGGCGCACGGCGAACTCGAGTTCGGCGATGCCACCTTCGTCTTTTTTCAGGTTGCGCGCGTTGGACGCGGCCACGATCTTCTGGCGGATGTCTTCGATGTTGGCGATATTGCCCGTGGTCAGCTCAAGGGTGAAAGCGAGTTCACGCGCGCGCCGGCCCATTACCGATCCGAATTCGTGGTCGCCGGCGACCGCGCGGGCCTTGACCAGCGCGAGCCGTTCCCAAGGCTGTGCCTCGGTGGTGTAGTACTCGACGAGCCGCGCGTCGCTCACGACGAGGCTGCCCTTTTTCCCGTCGGGACGGAGGCGCGCGTCGATCTCGTAGAGCTGCCCGTAGCGCGTGGGCTCCTTGAGCGTGCGCATGACGGTGGAGGCGATAGCGGTGAAGTATTCGACCGGAGACATGCCCGAGCCGATGGTCGCACTGCTCTCGTACACAAACACCAGGTCCAAGTCACTGCCGTAGCCAATCTCGCGGCCGCCCATCTTGCCGAGTCCGAGCACGGCGAAGGCGCCGGTGGTTTCGCCGTAGCGTTCGATGACTTTCTTCTTTGCGTTCTCCAGTGCGAAGGCGAGGCAGACTTCCGCAAGGAGCGTCAGTTCTTCGCCGATGGTGACGATCCCCGCGTCGAGGATGAGATCCCGCATACCGATGCGCAGCGTTTCCCCGGCGTGGAGCCGGTACGGGGCCGCTTCACTCTCGTACGCGCCGGACAGGGCGGCCAACTGCTCCTCCAGATCGTCGCGTGACGACGGATGCGCCAGCGCGCCGGGCCGGCCGAAGGTGTCGAAGAGCCCCGGATCGCGGATGAGCAGTCCTGAGAGGAACTCGCTGTTTTCCACGAGCGTAACGAGATACTCGCAGAGATGGGGGCTCCACTTGAGGATGTCGTAAATGGCGCCGGGTGCGCGGAGATTGGACAGGATCTGGCCCATCCGCAGGAGCGTCGCATCGGGGTCGGCGCTTTTCGACAAGGCTTGTAACAGGATCGGCGCGACCTCCGCGAACTGCTGGCGCACCCGCAGGGAATGGGGCCGCTCGCGCGTGCCCATGGAAAGGGTCATAAGTTCTTCGCGCGCGCGTTGCACATCCTTGAAACCGAGCGGGCGCAATCCTTCGAGCCCTGCCTCGCCGGTGGAGTGGGGATTGAGCAGGTCGGCGACCCAGAGGTTGCCAGAGCCTTCCGTGGCGAGAAACTGATCGAGAATCTTGCGCGTGGCGCCGGCGCGGTCCTGGTAATCCGTCATGAATGCCGCGCCGGAATCGTAGCCGAGCAGTGCCGCGAAGGCGTCGAGCTGTTCCGGGTCCTTGGGCAAGGCATGGCGCTGCTGACTGCCTTCGATCTGCAAGCGGTGTTCCACGTGGCGCATGAAGGTGTAGTTGCTGGCCAGCGTGGTCGCGTCGAGCGGTTTCAGCAGATTATGTTGGCCCAGTACCTTGATGGCGTGGAGCGTCGTGCCGGTGCGGAGTTCCTCGATGCGGCCGCCATTGAGCAGTTGGAGTAATTGCACGGTAAACTCGACATCGCGAATGCCGCCGCGTCCAAGTTTCACCTCCGTATCAGTCTCGCCCCGGTCTGCGACCTGCGCTTCCATCTGGTATTTCACATTGCGGATGTCTTCGAGCGTTTCATCGTCGAAGTAGCGCGGAAAGACAAAGGGCCGGGTTCGATCGATGAACTGGTGGCCCAGTTCCAGGTCCCCTGCGCAGGGCCGCGTCTTGATCAAGGCCTGTCGTTCCCAGGCCTGACCCTCGCTCTCGTAGTAGTAGACGGCGCTGTCGACATCCACCGCGAGCGGACCCATGCGCCCGTGAGGACGCAACCGCATATCCACGCGGAATACCGCTCCTTCGGCAGTGACTTCGGAGAGCGCCTTGATGATGCGTTCCCCGAGCTTGTGAAAGTATTCCGAGTTGCTCGCAGGACCGGAACTGCCGCCGGAAGTGCTCCCTTCGCGCGCATACAGGAACACGAGGTCGATATCGGAACTGAAGTTCAGCTCGCAGCCGCCCAGCTTGCCCATGCCGAGGACGACGAAGCCCGATTCCGTTTCGCCGTCAGGACAGAGCGGACGGCCGTAGCGCGGTTCCAGGTCGCGTCGCGCACTCTGATACGCCGCTTCGAGCGTCGCATCCGCGAGGTTGGACAAGTCTTGCGTAAGAGACGTGAGCGAAACATGCGCGAAGATGTCACGCGACGCAATCCGCAGGATTTCCCGGCGCTTGAACCGGCGGAGCGCCTGGCATCGCGCTTCGAAAGTGGAAAAGTTTTCGTGGATGCGCAGCAGTTCGCGAATCATATCTTCCCGCGGCCGCGCATGTTCGAGGTCCGCTTCTTCCCACAGCCACGACATGTACTCCGGATTCCGGCAGATGATGTCGGTAAGGTAATGGCTTTGCGCGAGGATGGTGAGAAGCAACCGCGCATAGCGCAACGTGGCATCCATGAGATCCACTTCGGCGCGCGGTGTAAGGGTGACGTCCAGGTATCGCTCCAGCCGGATCAGGGCCGTCGTGGGATCGCCGCACTCGTCCAATGCCGCGGCGAGGTGCATCGCCAGCCGCGGATGATCGTCACGGATGATCCGGTCTAGAAAGGCCGTCGCGCGATCCGGATCTTCGAAGGTGATGTGTTCAAACTCTGATCTCATGTCGTCCTGCATTTCAAACCATCGAACGGGTGTTATCTGCGATTGGTCCGCACGTTCACGGCCGGAACGTCCGGCCGATTCGTTCGCCTGCCTCGGCCAACAAGGCCGCCGCGTTCGCGATGGCGTACTCCGGAGAAACGGATTCGCCGGTCAACGAATGGACCGACTCGATGCCCACCGATCGTACCGCCTCGTATCCTTCGCCCAGTGTGCCCGCTACCGCGACGACTGGCACGCCCGCTCGTTGGGCCAACTTCGCCACGCCGACGGGAGTCTTGCCGTGAATGGATTGTCCGTCGAGTTTGCCTTCCCCCGTGACGACGAGATCGGCTCCTTCGAGCCGCTCCGCCAAGTGGCATGCGTCGGCGACCAGGTCCACGCCGGGGCGAAGGCTACCACGGGCGAACGCGACAAGGCCAGCGCCCAACCCACCCGCAGCGCCCGCGCCGGGGAGATCGGCAATTTCGATTCCCAATTGATCGCGGATGACATCTGCGTAGTGGCGCAGTGTCTCATCCAATTCTCTAACGTCGCTTGGGCTCGCGCCCTTTTGCGGTCCGTAGACGAGAGACGCGCCGTTGGGTCCGCAAAGAGGATTGGTCACATCGCAGGCCACCTGAACAGTGCAATCGTCGATGGCCGGAAACCGATTCGACATGTCGATTCGCGCGAGTTTGGCGAGCGCAACACCACCCCGGGGCAACGGATTTCCGGAGGCGTCGAGGAACCGAAAGCCCAGCGCTTCCGCCATACCTGCGCCGCCGTCGTTGGTGGCGCTGCCGCCGATCCCGATGATGACGCGCGTCGCGCCGCGATCCATCGCGGCCCGGAGCAACTCGCCCGTGCCGTAGGTCGTCGCGATACGCGGGTCCCTTTGCTCCTTTGGGACCAGCGCCAGTCCGGAGGCCGACGCCATCTCGATGACCGCCGTTGTACCGTCGCCCAGCACACCATACACCGCATCAACGGGATCGCCGAGGGGTCCGGTAACCGAGAGCGGAACTGTAGAGCCACCGGTCGCTGCGACCAGGGCATCCACCGTACCCTCTCCGCCGTCGGCCATAGGCACAAGTTCCAACTCCGCGTCGGGCAGCGCATGCCGAAATCCCAAAGCTAAGGCTTGCGCAACGCTGAGCGCGGAAAGGCATTCCTTGAACGAATCCGGGGCGATCACGATGCGCATGCGCGGCTCCTGGCGGGAGAATTCCAACCAAAAGACTATCTCGCCACATTCACACGCCCGCGTGCAACTGCCGCACTACCGATTTGGGTTCAACGATTCGGGAGAAGCCGATTTCTCCAGATTGGCGCCGAGCAACCGTTCCAGGATCTGCAACAGAATGCCCTGCCGGATCCGCCGGAGCGCTTGACCGGGGCGTGGCCGGTTGATGTCCTGCAGGGTCCGCTGAATGTCGCCGAAATCGGGATCTTCCGGAGAGGAACTAAGCAACATGTCTTCGATGCCGTTCAGGGTTTCCAACACCGACAGGTCGTTTGCCAGCACCGTATCCAGATCCACCGTCCCGGCAGCCACGTTCAGCCATGCGGCGAGGAGGTTCTGGATGGTTCGTTCCCGGCTGTCGGCGCGGATCTTCAGAATGTCCGTGCTCTGCTCCGTCGTGCCGTCGTCCGAAAAACCGGGGCGGAGCAGGGTCCGCGCTTGTTCGACCGTGAGCGCCGGCATCGCCTCAGAGAAGTAGCGGCTCGCGAAATCCACGTACGCAAGATAGGCGAGCAATACCTCGTCGCTGACCTGCGGAATCCCGCGCTGACTGAACCGGGCGTGCCATTGGCTGCCGGTGTACGGGACGGGATCGTCGCCGGATACCAGGTACGCGAGGCTATCCTGGCCGGTGCCGCCATCGTCATCCAGCACATCAACGACCAGGGTGTAGACACCAGGAAGGCCTACGGTGACATGCAGGGTGTCGTCCGTGTGGAACGGGAAGAGTCCATCCGTACTTGGCGCAGGATCGGGGCCTATGCCGTTGTTGAAGTACGTTTCCGTCCCGACCTCGACCTCGCCGCCAAAGACCTCGTCGAGCATGGTCCACGCGTATTCGTGGTCGTCTGAGCCCGTGTCGTCTGCGGATGCGTTATGGACCTGGGGCTCGTCAATTCGCGCGGTGAAGACAATACCACCGCCGACTTCGATGGCCGCGGCAGTATCGAGAGCAACAACAGGATCGGCATTCGATACGGTGACCGTAAATGACCCCATGCCTGCAAGCCCTTCGTCGTCGATTACCGTGACGGTGACGGGGAATACACCGTCGTCCCCATAGGCGTGCGCGCCGGCCGCGGTTCCGTCCAGTCCCGCGATCGCCCCCGGAGGTCCGAAGGGACTTTCCGTGACCGGCAACATTTGTACCGTGCCATCGCCCCAATCGATCGACGCCGTATGGGTGTCGAGCGTTCCCGGATCGTTGAACATGGCGGGCGGCAGGGTAACCGTGTCTCCTTCGATAATCTCCCGATCGCTACCGGGATTGACGACGGGCGCGGCATTCATCACGGTTACCGTGAAAGCATCGCAGACGTTCCCGAGATCGTCGTCCGTAACGCAGACCGTGACCACATATACACCGTCCTCGGCGTAGACGTGCGAAGCGTCAATCGTGCCCGTGAGCCCCGCGGCGTCTCCGGGCGGCCCGAAGGGCGTTTCGACGACGTCCGCGTTCTCGATGCCCGTCCCGTCGCCCCAAAGCACCGTGGCCGTGTGCGTATCCGCGGTTCCGGCATCCGAGAAGGTGTCTGTTGGCAGAGTAACGAGATCGCCTTCCAGCACCGTCTGATTCGGGCCGACGTTCAGGGTGGGGGCGACGTTCGACACGGAGACCGTACGCGTATCCGAAACGGTTTCCAGGCCGTCCGAAACCGTAAAAGTGACGGTATATTCGCCATCGTCCGCGTAGACGTGGGTAGGCTCCAAGACGCCGGCCGTCGATGGCCCGTAGTTGACGTCGAATTGGGTCCCGTCGCCCCAATCGATCGTAGCGGTGTGCTCGGTAGCACCGGCATCGCGCCAACTTGCGTAGACGTCGACCGTACCGCCTTCATCGGCGCTGGCCAGCACCTCGAACGAGAGGAGCTGCGGCGGCACGTTTTCCACCGTGACGGTCGTAGTCACGGTGATGTCGTCATACCGCATGCCGATGGTCGTCATGCTCTCGCCGGCGCCGGGACCGAAGATCGCCATCGGATTGCCGATGTTCTCCTGAAAGAGGCCATCGCCGTTCAGATCCCAGGCATATCCCGAGTTGGTCGGATTCGAAATCCGCACGATTCGAGCAGAGCTGGCTTCGTCGTTGAAATCGTCGCCGACGTAGTTGGTTTCACCGACATGGCCGTTTCCGGGGCGGGTCAGTATGTCGCCCTCGAAGCTATCGTCCTTGTAGATGCGCAGTTGGTAGTGGGGGCTGCCGCACCAGCGGAAGGAACTCATCTCATCGCCGAAACCATTGCTGCCGAAGAGCCCGGCGCCATCCAGTTTGGAGAAGTCGTCGTAGTCGTCCGCGTTCTGATCCGCGTAGTCCATGGTCTCGATTCGGCCGGTAAAATTGCTATGCTCGTACATGTCCAGCCACGGCTGAACCACATACACGGTGCCATCGAAATCGATGGTCTGACCTTCCTGAATTGTGTATGGCCCGCCGAGATGGTTGGCCCGGAACTGAGGCCCGCAATTGCCGGACCGGGTGACCCAGATGTGGCGCAGCTCCGCCATGCGAATGCGGACCGGCCCCGAGATCTCGGGTACGTCGTAGTGGTGAATGGCATAGTAGATCAATTCGCCGTTTGGGCTGATGTACGCCCCACCGCCGCCGTTCAAGTTCCCGAACAGCTCGCTCTCCAGCGGTTCGTCCTTCGCGCGCAGATCGATGTTTCGCGTCGACGAGCGCTGGGCCATCGTAATGGTCTCGCCTTCTTCGAATCCGAAGACCTCGTACAGGGCGATCTCATCGTCCCCATTGAAGACCGGGGCGAGTTCGCTCGTATTGTGGCAGGTCATGAGATAGAGCTTGCCATCCGTCTGCTTGATGAAGTTCAGCGATTGCCACGAGGTCTTTCCGCCCGGCCAGAACAGGCTCGGCTGGTCCGACGTGGTCCACGTATCGTGAAGTTCGAAGGCGAACCCTTCGTCGAAGAAGCTCGTCGTGTTCGACCGGTAAAACTCCACCGTGCTGTTGTCGCCGCCCGTCGCCATGAGCAGGAAGTGACCGTCCGGTTCCGGGAGCTTGATAAGCCCGACGACACCCACCTTCTCGTCGAAATCCAACTCGTAGGGCAGGGCAAGGGGATTATCGGGATCCGAACAATCGTAGAAGCGGATCTTCCCTTCCGGCAGGCCCAGGCCGTCTTTCGCCGTTTCCAGAGGCACGGCCAGAATATCGCCGACCATTTGTATCCCGCCGGGATGTTGGTAATCCGTGTAATACGTGACATGCACGACGCGGTCGGACGTTGACGGCAAGGTATCGCTGGATTCCGATCCCTTGGCCAGCACGTTGGACCGGAAACGCTCGCCGTGATGTTGGCGCGTTCCCAGTTGAATGACGGCGAGGAACCCGAGGTCTGCCGAATCGTCGACACGGCCGCTCCGGGTCACATACAGGTAGTTGTTGGCGCCGCCTGGGTGGTACGGGCCGCGCTGAATTCCCTGGTAATGTTTGTCCGTGCCTTCGCCGAGCGCGCCGCTGTCAGGCATGCCGGAGGTCAGGTGTGCGGCGAGCCACTCGCCCTGCGTTCGGAGGCGGTCAAACGACGTCACCACGTCATCGGTGGCCGGGTTGTCTTCCAGGGGCTGGGCGCCGGCGCATAGCGCAACTGCGGTCATGGCGAGAAGGAACAGACATGTGGTCGGCATAGATGATCTGTGCATGGGGTTGTCTTCCTTGCTGCAAGACTTGTTTGGATTTACCATGATCGTTCGTGAGATTCTGTGCGCGGTTCACCAGGACGACCGCACAGACTGAACTGGGTTAGAGTGACAAATGCGGAACCGATTTTCAAGCAAGTTGAACTATTTTCGAGGCGACCCCAGAATGAGTGCCATCGCATCTACACGAAGAAGGGAGATTACGTTTCATGCGATTCACGCGCAGACAGTTCATCGGGATGATAGGCGCAGCGGGGCTTTCCGGTTGCGCGCGGGTGGGACTCGACAAGGTCGCCGACATGGATGTCATGCCCGGTGGCCCCGGGCGATTCACCTTTGCAACGATTGGTGACCTGCATGTGTTGGACGCGCGCAGTACGGGCATCGTCAACCAGGCCGTGGATGCCATCAACGCGCGAGAGGGCGTGCGGTTCACGATCGTGCTTGGCGATCTCGCGACGGATGGTGAATACGTGGAACTGAACCTCGCGCATACGTCGCTGTCGCGCTTTGAGAAACCCTACTTTGTCGTCCCCGGTAATCATGATGTGAACATGCGCGCGAAGAACATCTACGGCAACTACACGAAGCTTTTCGGTGACGTCAATTGGCGCGACGAGGAAGAAGGCTGGTTGTTCATGGGGATCGACTCCACGAACGAGGCCAAAAGCGATGTGGCAATCCGCCCCGATCAGCTTGCGTGGATCGAGAAACAGTTAAAGAAGACCAACACAAAGCGGCCCATCGCACTCATGACGCATCATCCGTTCAATCCGAATACGAAGTACCGCGTGCAGAATGCCGACGAAGTGCTTGCGATGTTCTCGGCGCACAACCTGAAGCTTGTCGCCGCCGGCCATTTCCACGGCAACCAGGAGGAAACTCGCGACGGCATCCTGTTCACGACGACGGCGTGCTGCTCCTCCACCCGCGACAACCACGACGGCACCACGGCAAAAGGATACCGCCTGTTTCATGTCGACAAGGAGTCGGTGACCACGGAGTTCGTTGCGGTGGTGGCATAGTTCTCCGCGTCCGATCGGTGTTGACCCTTGTAGAGCATCTCCCATGAATTGCCTTCGAAGGGTTTATCTCGAAAGAGTGGGGACTTTCGGACTGTTCTGCGGCGGAGTCTTGTGACTAAAGACCCCCTCCCCAGCCCTCCCCGTGGACGGGGAGGGAGTAAGATCCCCATGTTTTGAAATCGCCGTATGACATCTAGCTCAGTCATTGCCACAAAGAGTGCAAAGATTCTCCCCCCGTCCACGCGGGGAGCTAGAGGGGGGGCATTCCGGTTCTGCATTTTGACGCGTGCTACCCCTGCAGTGCCTGGAAATGCGCGACGGCGGATTCGCCTAGGGCATCGAGGTTGTAGCCGCCTTCGAGCAGGGAAACGATCTTGCCTCCCGCAATGCCTTTTACCATGCGCGTCATTTCCGCGTAGGTCTCCGTCTCGAGTCGTTGCGAGGCGAGCGGATCCATCTGATGCGCGTCGAAGCCGCAGGAAATCAGCAGAAACTCCGGCTCGAAGCTTGCAAACTCAGGGAGAATCTTATTTTCCAACGCGTCCAGCCATTCCATTGGTCCGTAGCCCCATTCCATCTGAACGTTGAGGTTCGTATTATTTTTGCCGCGCTCGTTGGGATACCCCGTTCCGGGGTAGAGTGGATGCTGGTGCATGCTCGCGTAGTAGACGGAGTCGTCGTTGTAGAACGTGTGCTGCGTGCCGTTGCCGTGATGGACGTCCCAGTCGAGGATCGCGACGCGTCCCACGCCGCGCACTTCCTGCATCCATCGCGCGGCGACCGCGACATTGTTGAAAAGGCAGAAGCCCATGGCGCGATCGGATTCCGCGTGATGCCCCGGCGGGCGCATGGCGGAAAAGGCGCTGTCGCAGTTTCCGTCGAGCACGGCCTTGCAGCATGCAATCGCCCCGCCCGCCGCCAGCAAAGCCGCGTCCCATGATTTCTCCATCATGGTCGTATCCTGATCCGGGTACGGCAGATTCTCCGCGCAAGTTTCCCGGATCGTCTCGATGTGTTCCTGCGTGTGTACGCGTAGAAGGTCATCTATCGTGGCAGGCTCAACCGCCACGCGCGGGGGATCCAGCTTCGCGCTGGCGAAGGCATCCATTACCGCCTTGAGCCGGGCAGGGCATTCGGGATGGCCTCGGCCCGTATCGTGCAACAAGCCCTCCTCGCGGTAGGCGAGCATGGTTTTCGGCATGAATCCTCCTAGCTGCTGCTGGGGCAATATCTGCATTTACCTGAATTGACGCTTCAAGGGATAGGGCCAATCGTTATATCAAATTGGATTCCGTACAACCCAGCGATAAACGTGGCGGGAATCGTTCCGTCCGAACCTAAAGGACTCCGCCATGAATTCGGAAATCGCTCCCCCCGTGTCTGGCGAGCGAGGGGATGTTGGTTGACACTCCCGAAGACCCCGCAGGATTGACCCGAAAAGTAGCCGTGAATATTTGCACGATTACCGTCAATAGTGGTAAACTGCCAGCGATGTCTGGTATTGGGGGGTCGGGCTCGTATCAGCGGCCCACGCAAGGGAGACGCGTGGATTCGTTTAACCGCTTCAGCCGCCTCACCATCGGAGTCACGCTGGTCCTTACGACAGCAATTGCCGGGATCTTGGCGGTTTACGACACAGCCGCAGCCAAAGGCTTCCTGTTGGGAGGCTTGGCCGGCGCGGCCGGGTTCTGGCTGATGGCGAACCGGGCCAGAACGATGGGCTCCATCGCCCCCGAGGAATTGCCCTACCGGATCTATCGGTGGGCATTCGTCCGAATCGCCTTGTACGCGGCGTTTTTAGCACTTGCGTACCGGGTGGATGGCAGAGAATACCACGGGCTTATCGGGGCGGTGTTCGGGCTCCTCATGGTTCGGGTAGTCTTGACCGGACTTGGGTTGACGATGGGCCGGGTGAGGACGGAGAATAAGACGAATTCCGGGTGAATTTGGGGGTAGGGGGAATGGGTCCCCATTCAAGTCAACAGCAGCATTCATGATTCCCCCTGAACGGCCTTGAAGTCAGTGGCACTCTAACGATGGGAGTTTACGATGTCGTCGCTCGTGCAGAACATCCTCGCCCTTGAGCAAGAGGCGAGCGCGGTCGTGGCGCGCGCCCACGAGCAGGCCGCTCTTATCGCGAAAGAAGCCGACGAGACCATCCGGTCGCAGCGAAGCGCACAGCTTCAGGAATCGGAAAAGCGCGTGGAAGAGTACCGCAAATCCGCGGCGGAACGGTTTGAGACCGAAAAAGGCCAGGCGGAAGCGAGTCACGAAGCGGTCGTGGCCGCAATCGATCAGATTCCCGCCGCCCGGATACAGCAGCAGGTGGATCGCATCGTGACCGCCTTTAAGGGGATGTAGGCTCCATGGCCATCGATCCCATGAAGAAAGTGACTATCCTGTGCCCGGTGGGCTCGTCGCGCCGGTTGAACCGGGCATTGCACACGCTGGGAACCGTCGAATTGATCGATGCGGTCCCGGATTTCGAGGAGGCCGGCGAAGCGCTGTCGCGCAAAGACGTGTCGACGGAGCAAACCGATCTGCAGCTCCAGAAGCTCCACTTAATCATGGGGCTGATTGAAGAGTTTGCACCTGAGGAGCAGAGCTTTCTCGAGGGCTTGACTCCGCTGCCGCTTGTCATTGAACCCAAGGAATTGGACGAGGCCATCCGGTCCTACGATCTCGACGGGACTTATGAGATTGCCCACGACCTTGACGACGCGTACAAGCGCGCGGAACGGCGCATGAGCGAGATTCAAGCGCAACTCGAAACCCTGGCGCCACTGGAGGATCTGCCGCTTACCGTCTCCGATCTGAAGTCGCCAAAGCACGTGCGCATGCAGTTCGGAACGATTCCGGCACGAAACCTGGAGAGTTTCGGGAAGAGTCTGGAAGCGCAGGCGACCCTCGCCTGGGAACCAGTGGCGTCTGGCCAGACATTGCGCCAGAAGCGCAATGGGAATGGGAACGGGGGCAATGGCGTGGCACCCAAGTCGGATGCCGTTCGCGTTGTTGTGACGTACCTGTTGGAGGACGAAGATACGGCGCGGCGGCTGTTGTCGGAAGTCCAGTTTGAAGAGATTCCGCTCCCCGATATTCGCGGCAAGGTGCGGGACCGCATCCGCGAGTTGAACGGCGACTTCAACGAGTGCGAGCGGCAAATCGAGCACGTGCGCGATGAAGCCGTCAAGCTGGCCGAGTCACGACGTACGATCAAGGTCTTGCTTGCCTATTGGGAGAGCACCCGCAAACGGCAGTTGGCGCGGGGCAACACCGCCGAAGGCCGCTGGGTGCATATCACGGAAGGGTACACGCGCGCCAAACAGGTTTGCGATTTGCAGCGCATGTTGCAGCGCGAACTTCCGGAAACTTCGCTGATCATCCGCGATCCCGAACCCGGCGAAGACGTGCCGGTCAGCATCACGCTGCCGAAGCTTGTGCGCCCGATCCAGATGCTGGTGAACCTTTTCGGCTTGCCGCCCTACGCGAACTTCGACCCCTCGCCGTTTATCGTCTTCAACTTCACGCTCTTCTTCGGCATCTGCTTCGGCGATGTAGGCTATGGCACGATGCTGACGCTGCTGGGCTGGTATATTGCGCGCAAGACCCGGCTCTACGAAGGCGTCCACTACTTTGCCAAGCTTCTCATGCTGGCGGGCATTAGTACGATCGTCTTTGGGCTGCTCTTTGGATCGTGGTTCGGCGATCTCTACAATCCCGAGTACCTGGGAGAGAACAACCCGCTGCTTCGGATCAAGAACGTGTTCCAGATCACGGATCCCCTGGCCGATCCGGTGACGATGCTTGTCGCGGCCCTCGCCGTCGGAATGCTGAATCAGTTTTACGGCATCGGCCTGAAAATGTATGGCGCCGCGAGGCAGGGCGACTGGGTCACGGCGTTTTGCGACGGTCTATTGTGGCTCATCACCCTGCCCGGCATGGTCATTGCCATCAGCACGATTTTTGTCGAACTGCCGCCCGTCGTTTTTAACTTCGGCGTGGGCATGTTTGTCATCGGCGCCATCGGACTCGTTCTTACGCAGGGGCGCGATGCGGAGGGGATCGTCGCCAAGATTGGCACGGGCATCGTCAGCCTCTATGGGATCGTGGGCAGTTATGGCTGCACGGCGTTTATCGGCGACACGCTGTCGTATTGCCGCTTGCTCGCGCTCGCGTTGACGACATCGATCGTGGGACTGACGGTCAACATGATCGGCGGCTTGCTGGCGGAGAGCGTGCCCTACGTCGGCACGGTGCTTTTCATCGTTGTGTTGGTCGTCGGCCACACCTTCAATTTCGCCATCAGCATGCTGGGCGCATTTGTGCACGCCATGCGTTTGATTTTCGTGGAGTTCTTCGGGCGGTTTTACGAAGGAGGCGCGAAACCCTTCGAACCGCTTGGATTTGATTCGCCTTCGTACGTATTGAAACGGTCGCAGTAAACCCGGCCCCAGACAAAGGCCAGTGAAATGAAGCCACGCCATGGCGTGGCGGGGACCAGATCCCCAAGGAAAGGATGGAGGACGCGGAACATGGATCTTCAGTTGTCAGTTGAACTGGGGCGGGGTCTCGCTTTTACCGGGGCCGCGCTGGCATTCGCATTGGGCGGCTGCGGTTCGGCACGGGGTATCGGGATCGCTTCCCAGGAAGCCGCCGGCGTGCTCAGCGAGAAGCCGGGTCTGTTCGGCCGCTTGCTGGTCATGGTCGCCCTGCCGGGTACACAAGGGTTTTACGGGTTCATCACCGCGTTCATGATGGCCCAGCAGACGGGCCTCATCGGCGGCACCGTGAATGTGACGCCTGGCACGGGTCTCGCGCTCGCGCTCATCGGTTTCGGCGCGGGGCTCGCGTTGTACGTCAGTGCGGTCAACCAGGGGCAGGCTTCCGCCGCGGGTATCGCACTCATTGGCCGTCGTGAAGACGCTGCGGGGCGCGCACTGCTGTTCCCGGCCCTGGTGGAAACCTACGCCGTGGTAGCGTTGCTCGCAGCGATTCTGTTCATTCTGTGGCTGACCAACAGCGCGGAAACGTCCAACGTGCTCGAGTACATTCGGGCCGCGCAGTAGCCCGTCGGCCCGCGAAGCAAGCGAGAATCAGGGAGCACCATCGTGGGACTTGAAAAGATCCAGGAGGCCGTAAAGACCTCGGCGCAGAAAGAGGCCGATCTGATCGTGCGCGCGGCCCAGCGTTCTGCGGAAGAGCGGATTGAGGCCGAACGCGAAGCTGCCGCCCGCGATGCGGAGCGTCAGTACCAGGCAGCGACCCGGGCCATCGAGGAAGAGTTCGGCCGGAAGCTGCTGCAGGTGAAAGGCGCCCAGGGCAAGCAGGTGCTCGAAAAGCGCAACGGCCTGCTAAAGCGCGTATTCGACCAGGCGCGACAGCAAATCGTCAGCATGGACTCGCAGGAGTACGCGCGGATCATGGGCGGCCTGCTGGAACGCGCCGCCGGCGATCGGGGCGGGAAACTCCGGATTCACCCCAAGGACAAAGCCGCCTTTGAGAAGGTGCTGAACGAGTTCAACGGAAAGCGCGGCGGCAAAGCGGTAACCATTGACGAGTCAAAGCCCTTGCCCGAGCAGGGCGGGTTCATCTTTGTGAGCGACACGTTCGAGGTGGACCAGACCGTCGGAACCTTGTTGACTGACATGGAACACGAATTGGCGCCGCAGATCGCGGCCGATTTGTTCAGCGAGTAGGATGCGGAAGCGGCGGTGATAGCCTTAACACCATTCAACCCCGACTGGGGATTCGTCTGCGGGCGGGTGAGCACCTTGGAAGCGCGCCTGCTCACGACGGAGTTTTTCAACACCATGGTGTCCCATCCGAAGCTGGAAGACGTCATGCGCCAGTTGCAGGATACGCCCTTGCGCGATTTTGCCGTGTCCGGCGCGGACTTCCAGGACTGGAGCGGGATTATCGATCAGTATTTCCATGACCTCGTGAAGTCGATTCGTAAGGATTGCCCGAACCCGGCGATCGCGAACTTGTTCATTCTTCGCGACGATTACCAGAACCTGAAGATCGCCGTGACGGGGCAAAATACCTACCCGTTCCCGAGCGCGACCCTGGAGCCGGAGAAGTTGGCGGGCGTGTCCGGCGGCGATGCGTCGCACCTGCCGTCGCCTTTCCGGGAAGCAGCATCGGCCGCGCTCGCATCGGTCGAGGAGACGCGCAATCAGCAGATGGTGGACGTGGTACTCGACGCAGCGTATCTGCGTCACATCCTTTCCCTGCGCGAGACCACGAAATCGGAGTTGGTGCGCACGTACATTGAGGACTTTGTGTTGTCCCACGCCCTGGTCGCGATTTGGCGGCGTTAC
>CAZWDH010000125.1:0-18760 GCA_964632865.1 uncultured Nitrospiraceae bacterium | reverse complement strand
GGCTTTTCTTTGGGCTGGGGAGCAGGCTGGAAGCCCGCACCACGAGGTTCTTCATTTTCGCCTTTTTCTGTTGGCGTGGTGTCAACCCCACGGCGGCTCGATCTATGCCAGGAGAGCAGGCTGGAAGCCTGCACCACAAGAATTCTCCAAATTTATGCTCAATCGCCCTTAATCGGTTCCCTGCAATTCCAATTCTTACCGGCCGAAGATATCGGGGCCGGGGGGGAAGGAGTCGTAGGGGCCGGCGGAGAAGCTGAGGATGTCGGCGAAGTTGGGGAGGGCGGGATCGCTGCGTTCGATGCGCCATTCGCCTTCTCGGTTGGCGAAGGTGAGCCAGATTTCCCCCGTGTCCGTGCGGGGGAACCAGACGGTCTGGCCGGAGAAGCGGCCGGTGGGATCGCTGATAGCGGTCCCGGAGAATCGACAGTAGAGGAGCACGCGCACTTCGCCTTTGGCTTCGAACTCGGTGAAATCCCATTGGCGAAGCTGGCGGGTCATCTTGCATGCGCCATACCGTTCGAAGAACCATTGGTAGGCCCGCTTGACGTATTGGAACTGCCACCATTGGGGATCGCGGTATTCGGTGCCGTAGAGGTCCATCACGCCGTCCAGATTCTCCGCCGCGAAGGCCTCGTTCCATTGCTCGACGCGGGCCACGATGGCCTCGGCCGTGGCACGCTGTTCGTCGGGCACGCCTTCGTAGGAGGGCCACCATTCCTGCGTCTTGGGCAGGATTTCGAGGGGGCCTTCCAGTGGGCGGCTCTGCGACTGGGCAACGAGGTCGGTGAGCACGACTTCTTCGTCAATGCGGCTTTCCACGAAACTGAACGCGAGGTAGTCGCCGAAGTTGACGGTGCCTTCGTAGGCTTCCTTCTCATTGGTCAACGCCGTCACGGCATAGGCAACGGATTGCGCGGGATCGGCGGCGGGATCGGTCCAGCTCCGTTCGTCGATGTTCTTCGCCACCTCGGCAAACTCGCCCGTCGGATAAATGCGTTTGAACACCGTGTAGGAGACGTCCCCCTCGCGGAACGGCCATTCGATCGTGACCGTGGATTCGTTGCGTTTTGCGGTAATTCCGCGAACGGGCGCCGGCAGAGACGGAATCATGAAGGACTGCTCTTCGTAGTGGCTTTCACGCGTGTGCATGACGAAGACACCACGACCCACGCGAACGATAAAGGCGGACCCGGATCCGTCGGGACCCAGATGCTGATCCAGCAGTTCGGTCCAACTTTGGGCGGAGGGCATGCTGGCCGGTTTGACCACACGATCCAGGGCGCCCATGACTTCCGGCGGCGCGTAGGGCGACATGATCGGCACCCAGTAATGGCGGCCCGAGTTCGGAATCAACTCCACGATTTGGCCGGGCCGCTCCATGCCGTAGGCGCCTTTGATCATGAGTCCTTCGTCGCGCACGCCATCGAGATCGCGCAAGTTGAGTTGGAATTCCTGGGGCGTGCGTGACACGCCCATCTGATATGCCACCCTCGCCTTTTTTGCGACGAACTCTTTGTCAGCGACAATGCCGCCCTGAATGACCTGCGAGACGACCGGCTTGATGGCCTCGGCCCAATACTGCACACGCTCGCCGGCCCAAAGGTCGCGCGCTTCGGGGAAGGCGTAGACGCATGCGCCACCCATCGTGCCGTTCAACACCATGGCCCGATACAATGCGGGAGGCATAGTCTGGCCGTCCGGCGCGGCACCGAAAACGCCCGGCTCGAGCAAACCGGCATTCGCGTACCAGGCCGAGTCCGGGGCAACGCCCCATTGCGCCACCGCGCCTTCCAGCCACAGTCCCATGAGCGCGCCCTGCTGCGCGATGGTCGCACCCGCGCCATGCCCGACGAGCGGAACGACATAGGCGCTGCAACTGCGGAAGGTGTTCAGCAGCGGGCGGCACTGCGCGTTCGCCAACACGTGCAGCCAGCCGGTACCGTCCAATCGGATGGCGATGAAGCGGCCGTAGCGCGCCGCGAGATCGGTCGCACTGCTGAGCCAGCGGACATTCGCGGGAAGCCCGACATCGTCACCGCCGCCGAACGAGGAGTAATCGTCAAAGGCGAGATTTGAAACCTGAACCCCCTTGATCGCGGTAAACTGGGCAATCAACTCTTCGACCTGCGCCAGGGGGTAGATATTGCGAGGATTCTCATCAGCAATCTGGATCGCGACCGGTATCTCCGAGGATTGAAGGGACTTGAGGAGATTCGTGTACCGAAGATGGCGCGTTTCCGCATCCGGACCGGATACGTTAACTGCCATGACCGAATACGGCCGGAGGTCGTTTGGCAACGTGGCCCATGCGCTTGCGATTTGCTGGGCGTAGGCTTCTGTGTCGCCAGAAGCGCTACCCGGCGCCTGGAAAAGAAACAGCGGATGGTAGGGACCGATCTCAACCGTTAGCGGTGGATAAGTTTGTGCATGGGCGTTGTTTACCCCGCAAGCAAAGGCGAGACAGATCCCCAGCGCCCACGATGCCCAAACCTTGAAAACCGTCATATGCCGAATTGTATGCAACCTGATAACCACTTCACAAACTGCGGGTTCCTCGACTCGCCCCGCTTTACCGGGCCAAAGGGTATATGCCCTAAAGTGTCCCAAAAGATGCACTTGGAACGGAGATAATGAGATCAGAACTGCGTCAGCGCCGCGTCGTTGAGTCAGATTTCATACCTTTGAGGCACTCGCCAAGGTGGCTTGAATTTCCGATCACCGGCCGGATTGAGACGGCCAACGCGCAATGCTACACTCTGCCATGTCGTCCCATTTTTATGGACGACTGGTATTCGAGGGAGTCCAGGGGGTATGGACCAGTTGGCCCTTTCGCGACGGGCATTCTTGCGCAACGCCGGTGCTGCGCTCGGCACGCTTTCTATGGCTGGGTTTCCAGCAGTCTCCCAAACACCTTCCCGTCCAAAGAACCTGATCTGTTTCTTGTGCGACGATATCGGCGCGCAGGAACTCGGATGCTACGGCAACACCGCACACCAAACGCCTCATCTGGATGCCTTGGCCAAGAGCGGCGTTCGATTTGAGACCTTCTACGCGACCCCGGTATGCAGTCCCACCCGTGTCTGCCTCATGACCGGGCGGTACGGATTTCGCACCGGCTGGTGCAACATGCGCGGCTGGCACACGGGGGTACCGGCAGACGATGCCGACCTCGCACGGGACGAGCAGAATTTCGCCGAACTCCTCAGGCCCCTCGGGTACACGACCGGCTTTGCAGGCAAGTGGCAGTTGACCGGCGATCATCTCAAGACCATGCTACCGGACGCGGGTTTCCAGGAAAGCCTGATGTGGATCTACAAGAACTATCTGGCATCCGGCGAACCGTACAAAGGGGGGTATTTCCCGCCCGATGGCACGAAGACCTCGCGGTACTGGCACCCCGGGCTTGCCCGCGACGGGGTCCATTTTGTCACGACCGCGGACGATTACGGACCGGACATGTTCCGGGACTTTTCCCTGGAGTTCATACGGAAACACAAGTCTGAACCGTTCTTCCTCTATTACCCCATGGTGCTGACTCACCAGCCCTGGGTGCGCACTCCGGATACCCCCGATCTCGAAGGTCACGGCAAGCCGCAACACTTGAAAGCGAACGTCGAATACGCGGACAAGATCGTGGGTGCAATCGTTCAGGAACTGGATGCCCTTGGCATTCGGGAAGACACCATCGTCATGTTTGTCGGAGATAACGGCACCCAGGGGCGCGGCAAAGCCACGCCGACGGAGTGGGGTGCGCGGGTGCCGTTCATCGTGAATTGTCCGGGAACCGTGCAATCCGGTGTCGTAAGCGGCGAGCTTTCCGACATCTCCGACGTCGTGCCCACGCTTGTCGAATTCGCCGGCGGCGCAATGCCGGAAGGGACTCCTCTCGACGGAAAGAGCCTGGTTCCGTACCTGACCGGACGCGCCGAACATCATCGCGATTGGGTATTCAGTTTCCTTGGCCAGTATCGAATTCTTCGTGACAAGCAGTGGCTTCTCGAGCAGAACTCGCCGGACGATTTCGGCCAAATGTTCTATTGCGGCGAATCCCGGGATGGAACCGGGTACAAGGAAGTTACGCAATCGGACGACCCGGAGGTTCTCGGTGCGCGAAAACGCTTCGAGGAAATCTTGGCGAATCTGCCGAGTCCCGAGTCAACTGCTGAGGACCGGTATCTTTTCGCCAGACAGACCAACAAGAAGATGGAGGGGCTGAACGACTATCTTCGCGATTTGAAGGACGTCGTGCCTCGCAAACTGCCCGCGATGCCCCCCGGAGTCGATTCCGCATCGGCGGACCGCCGTGCGGCGAACCGATCGAGCGAGGACGACGAATAGGGCCAACCCGCTCTCCCCCCACGGCGATTTCGTGCTCCCTCAACTAAAGGACGCAGCGATGCGCAGACGCGATTTTCTACAAACGACGATGGCCGGGCTGTCCGGCGGAATGGTCATGTCCCTTCGTGGCGGCGCGGAGGAGCCAGCGCCCGGCGCATCGCGCCTCTCCGGGTTTATTGTCTCCGATGCGCATTTCGGTTGGGTGAACGATCAGCAGCCGGAGCCGGAACTGCAGCGGACAATGGTTCGGCGTATTCTTGATCGCTTTCCCGATCTGGATCTCTTCGTCGACACGGGCGACGCCCACCATGGGAATCTGCGCGGCGAGGCTGGCGATGCCGCGCGAACGAATTGGATGGACGTCATCGCCAACGAATGCGGACCGATCCCCTTCTATTTCGTTGCCGGGAATCACGACATTATCGGCACCGCCGACGGCGACGCGGAGTGGCGGTGCGAGCGGCTGGGCAGCATGTCGTGCCGGCCCTACTACTCGTTCGATCTGAAAGGCGTTCATTTTGTGGCGCTTCCCGAGATGTTGCGCGCCATCTACGTCACGGAAGAGTCGCTGGAGTGGCTCCAACTCGATCTGGAAATCAACCGCGACCGGACAACCATCATCTTCTCCCACAACAATATTGCCGGCACGACTTCGCCCTATGACGAGGGGTACCGAGGACTTGTGAACAGTGATGCCATAACGGGGCTGCTGAAGCGTTACCCCAACGTGCTGGCGTGGATGCACGGTCACAACCACAACTTCGAAGTCGTGGAATCGGAGAATACGTTGTTTGTATCAAACGGCCGGATCGGGGGATTCGATCCGAGCCGTAAGCGTCCCGAAGGTTCTCATGGACTCGGCGGCATCTACTTCGAAGTGACTGCGGAGGGGGTGCTTGTCCGATCCTACAGCGCGGAGAAGCAGCGGTTTCTCGACGAGGAGGGTCTGGATTTCACGGCCGGCCGCCTCGCCACGCCGACGACAATTGACCCCGACGCACCGCCCTCGCACAGCTTTGGCTACGGCGGTGCGCGGGACGGTCAGCGAGTGCCGATCTTTCACCACCATGCCGGTGGAGCGCCGGAGGTGTTCCTCGCAAACTGCAAGCGTCCGAGTTTCAACGAGGATCCCGGGTTTCGCTTGTACGCCGTTCGAAATGACGGCCGCGCCGGTGGTGGACAGAAGATGCTTCTCACCGGTGACGTGAGTGGCGGTCGCGATGCATGGGAGTGGGCGAACCCCGGGATTCGTGTGCTGGCCGCGACCTCCGATACTCGCTCTCTTTCCCTTTCGATCCCCGAGGATGGTCATGGGCGCGTCGGCTACTTTCGTTGTCCACCAGGAGCCGATTATCGATTTGTCCTTGATGTCGATGCAGGGCACGGTGGCCAGGAACTGGATCTTATGTTTCATGTCCATGACTCGAAGGGGTCACCGTGCATCGCGATTGAAGGTCCGCGATGGACGCTCGAACCGGGTCGCCACCGGAGAGACGTTGTCGTGTCAGTCCCCGCGCTCGCCGACCTGCCGTCCATCTACTCCGATCCGAACGACGACCGCGAACTAAATCTCATGGTGGTTGTTTCCTTTCCAGACCTTCCACACGACGTTGTCATCCGCGAAGCCAGTCTGGCCTTCGCAGACGCCGTGGAGGGAACCGCGACGCCTTTGATTCGGATTGACGGCGGCGAGTTCAGTTCTTCGGCCTTCACGGGTCCCTTCGCAAGGTTGGCCGGGCCAGCCGAGATGCCGGCTCGTAGCGTGGTTACGGCGCAGGCGGGAGGAAGCCGCCGAATCACCTGGATGCTGCGTCAGACCGGGGTGAAGTGGCAAGTGCGCAATGCCTTGGTGATCCATCGTGGCGAGTATCTGGAAATAGGCCCGATCGTCAATCGATGGATGGAAATTCCGTCGGTATTGATCGTGCCCATGCAGCGCACGAGTGTCCCATTTGTCCATAGACTTTACAACGTGAACCGCGCGCGGGTTTATCCATTGGCGGAAAAGCCCGGCCAACTCCGCGTGGACGTGCTGGATACACTGGGTCCTGTCAGCGTGGACATCGTGGCAGACAGCGCCCCGGCCTCGGTTACGGGCGGAACTCGTTCAGGCACCTCAGGCAACATCTCAACGTTTACTTTGGAAGGCGAATCCCTACGGTTGGAGTTCACGTAGCATGATTCGCCCCAACCGTACTCATGGAGTCTTCGGGCTATGAACTGGCGCATCTGTATCCGCATCCCGGTTGTTACGGCTATGGGACTCGTTGGGCTTTGCGCGATCCGTTCGGCGGGCGCGCAAGCCGATGGCGGGGGTGCGTCGGCTTTTCCCGATCTAGCGTCCATTGGCGACCGCTTCACGTTCGCGATCTGCGCGGACCCGCAAGTCAGTCACAAAGACAACATGGGGTCCGTCGCGGCGAATGCGCGGCGTACCCAGATTCTCGCGACCCAGGAGATCAACGCAATGGAATCAGCGCCTGCGTTCGCCGTGTTCCTTGGTGATCTTGTGAACGTGTTCGACGAGCGTTCCGTGGCGAACTTTGAAGAGTGCATTGCCGATCTTCAGACACAACCCATCCTTGTTCACGGTAATCACGACACCCAGCCCCCTTACGACGCGTTTCGGGCACTTATGCAGCGCGTCTGCGGAATCGAGGAGGTGTACTTTTCGTGGGATGCCGGCCCGTGGCATTTTATCGCCCTGCCGTGCAATCTCGCTGGCAACAACCCGCCGCAACAGGACGCCGAACGCGCCATGCTGGCGTGGCTCGAAGCCGATCTTGCCGCGAATGCAGACCGGCCGACGATGGTGTTCGAACATCTGCACGCCATGCCCCAGGGCCTCACACAATTGGAGTGGTATACCTTTCCGCTCCCGCTGCGGCTGAAACTCATAGAACTTCTCACGCGGCACGGAAACGTCCGCTGGTATTTCAACGGCCACGTTCACAACGGGTTGAAGGCCTCGGTCAAGACATCATGGCACTACAAAGGCATCAACTTCGTCACGGCACCCACCATTATTCAGTCCCGTAATTTCGGGGAAGAGTATCCCGCCTACGAACGGGGCCTGGAGGACGGCGGGTATTATCTTCTCGTTCACGTAAACGGCGCTGAGGTGCACTTGGAGGGGCGATTGGCGGGCGAAGCGTTGCCGTTCGAGTATCCTTCAACCTTTCGCGAGTTTCGCGAAGACATCGAGCCACGCTGGTTCCGGCGCGTGACAGAAATGCCCGGCTCCGCGCAGTTGCTTAATGGGGACTTCGAGGACGGACTGAACGGCTGGCTTCAATGTTACCGCTATGTGTCGGACGTAAATCCAGGATTCCTCTATGAAAACGTACCCGCCCCGAACCGCGCCGGAATGGAATGCGCCCGCCTTCTCACCCGGATGAAAGAGCCCGTGTCGTGGGCGAGTGACGAGAATACCGAGATCTATCAGATCGTGAACGTCCCGGTGGGGCAGTCGCCCACGCTCAACGTCGACTATTTCCTGGAGGAATCGCCCCGAAGCGGGGGAGGTTACATCCGGCTTGTTGCGATGGCGGGCGCGGATTACCGCTTCCTGATGATGCTCAAGTGGGGGCAAAACGAACACAAGTCCCACGTCATGCCGCGGGCCTTCGGATATGCCCTGCACGGCGAGCAACAGAGTTGGCGGTTTCTGCAAGACTTGGGAGCACGGCGGCAGGGCCTGTATTGGACCATTCCGAGCGAGCCCGGCACCTGGCACACCGTCTCGGTCAACGCGGGCGACCTCTACGACGAGGCCCACGGGGAACCGGGGGCTTATTCGGCGCTCGGCGTCGACCGGGTGCTTGTCGCTTTGGGCACGTGGTGCAACAACGACAGCGGCGCGTTCAGTACCGCGAGCTTTGACCGCGTGCAGTTGACGGTCAGCGAGGTTGCAACCGAGAGCCAGGTCGACGGTCGCCGGATCGAATGCGACGGCACTGAGTTCGCTACGGTGTTTGGGCAGGAACTGGAGGACCGGGTGACGAAAGAGCGGTCTTCCAAGTAGCGCGCCAGCGTGTTCCGCAACCAAGCCTCATCTTGCCATTGCGTGTTCCGGCCTTGAATCAATTTCGGCAGGGACATACAATGCGGACTTCCTACTCATTTCTCTCGAAAATCCAACCTATGGAGACGTTTGATACGCATGGCAGATGTACGCGGATTCCGCGGTTTTCGATACAACAAAGACCAGGTGGGCGACTACTCGAAGGTTGTAACGCCGCCATTCGACGTCATCACGCCGGAAGAGCGGACAGAGCTTTACGGGCGTAGTCCGCACAACTACGCGCGTCTAATCCTGCCCGACGAGCGGGAGGGTATGTCCAAGTACGACGCGTCGGCGTCCGACCTGGAAACCTGGATTGCCGCTGGCGTGTTACAGCAGGACGAGGAGGACTCCTTCTACCTCCTGGAGCAGCGCTTCACGAGCCTCGACGGGACGGAATGCGTGCGGCGCGGGTTCTTTGCGGTTACGAAGATCCCCGAGCCAGGCGACGAGACCGTGCTCGGCCACGAGCGGACTTTTGAGTGGAAGGTGACGGATCGGCTGGCCCTGACGGGCACGACAAAGGCCAATCTGGGCGCCGTATTCGTCTTGTACGACGACCCTCAGCACGCGTTAGGTCAGTTCCTGGCGCAAATGGATTCGCGGCCGGAGGATTTGGCGGCGCAGACGATCGACGGTGTCCAGCAGCGCGTGTGGCGTGTGCCGGCCGACCCGGCCGTGACCGCGTTTTTCGCGGACAAAAAGCTCTACATCGCGGATGGCCACCACCGGTACCGCACAGCCCACACCTATCGCGACCAGATGCGGCTGCAGGAAAAGCCCGATGGTCTGCGTCCTTACGACTATGTGCTGATGGGGTTTGTATCGCTCGACGACCCCGGGCTGTTCGTTTATCCCGCTCATCGGGTACTGGACGAACCCAACGGGTTTGACGAGGCCGCGTTTCTGAAAGGGCTGGAACCGTGGTTCGTTGTCGAGAAGGTGACCGAGCATCTTCCACGGCAAGTCCAGACCGAGCCGGACTGCGCCATTGGCGTGGTGTTGCGGAGCGGTTCCCAATACCTGCTGCGATTGCGCGATATTGACCGGGTGGATTTGTTGGGCGACGCGCACGGCTCCGCCTGGCGCGATTTGGATGTGGCGGTGTTGCACGGCGGCATTTTGGAGCGGGTGCTGGATCTGCACACCGATTCGGAGTTCGTCTACGAAAAGGACGTGAACTCAGCGGTAAGCGCGGTGCTGAATGGAAAGAAAGGCATGGCGTTTATCTTGCGGAACATGCACCCGAGCCAGGTGTGCGCGTGCGCAGACGCGCGCGAATCCATGCCGCAGAAGGCGACCTATTTCTTCCCCAAGTTGCCATCGGGGGCAGTGCTGCACCGTCTCGTGTAACGACTACTCCCGCGGGCGGACTTCGTCGAGGAGTTCCGCCATGACGGCGCTCCTGGCGTGTTCGTCCTCGATCTCGTAGGCATTGATCAGATTCCGTAGCACGCGGCGGATGATGTCCTGCGCCGTGGGGACTTCCGTAAGCAAATGGGTGAGATTGGGCGCCAGTCGACGCCGGATCTTGTCCACCTCACGATCGGTCAAGATGCGGCCGTCGCTGTAGCAGTCGAAGTAGGTCTCATTTCCCGTTACGGTCGTGCGGGCGAGATAGTGCCCAGGCACGCCGCAGCCTTCGATGCGAAGCCCCACGCGATCGCCCACCAGCATGAAGGCGCACACGAGGCTGATGGGCAGACCTTTTCCTTCCTGGAGCACATACACCATGTTGCTGTTTCGCGGATCGTAGTAGTCGTCGGTTGCGCCGCGAAGCCGCTTCGAGGTGAAGAGGAACCGGTTCAGGGAAATGGCGTCGCGCGTGCGCCCGCTGGCCTTGAATTCCTTGGCCAATTCGTCGAGGAGGTCCGAGACATGCACCGGTGGCGACCACCCGAACTGGAACTGGGCAAGCAAATCGAATGCGCGTTCCAGTTGTTCGCGCCGGGTGGCCAGAGAAGGCCACATTCGCCAGGCGTCACGGCGCGCTTTCTCTTCCAAGTGCCCCGACACGAGCCGGGTAACCAGATGACGTTGCTCCGGGGTAAGTTGGTCGTCAAGTTCCCGCAGCAGTTCATCCAGGTCCGGCCCGAACGCGAGCAATTCACGCAGAACCTGCTCGCGCACGACTTCAGATTCGTCGTCCAGCAATTGGATCAAATGGGGAATTTCTTCTCGCTGTGCCATCGACGGTTCGATACGCCTCCTTCGGCTCCATTATCGCATATCCGAGGCGTTGCCGCACCCAGGAGCGCTTTATCGATGAGACGCATTCCGGTAAGGTAGGGGCGCCGCGTAAGGAGTCCATGACCCGGTTCAGAGCTTTCTGCGGAAAGGTCGTAATTCCATGCGATTGACTTATTGGATCGTGATCGCCATTGCCGCAGTCGCCAGCGCGTCGGCGGCGGACTCCCCCTTGCAAAACACGGGCGTCCATAGCGACGGCCCCGTCGCTGAAGGACCTGTCGTCGTGCCCCCTCCAACCGAGGAGGCCGTCCGTTACTATCGAACCGGCGTCGCATGGTGGGCGTTCAACAAAGTCTGGGAAATCGTGCTGCCCGCCATCATCTTGTTCACGGGTCTGTCGGCGGCCATTCGAACCCGTGCGCAACGGATCGGCCGGAAGTGGTTTTTCACGATCGGGCTATACTGGGTGTTTTTCATCTTGGTGTTGTATGTCGTGAACTGGCCACTTTCATTCTACCAGGGCTATGTGCGGCAGCACGCCTACGGAATGTCGAACCAAGCCTTCCAGAAATGGCTCCTGGATTCGCTGATTAGCCGGGGCGTTCTTGCCGTGTTCGGGTTTCTCTTTCTCTGGGTTCCTTACCTGCTGCTGTCGAAATCGCCGCGCCGGTGGTGGTTGTACACCGGGCTGCTGATGGTGCCGTTCCTTACGCTGATGATGTTTGTGATGCCGGTCTGGATCGATCCCTTGTACAACGATTTCGGGCCCATGAAAGACAAGGCTCTTGAGCAACGGATTCTCGCACTGGCGGAGTCGGCCGGGATCGAGGGCAGCCGCGTATACGAGGTGGAAAAGAGCGTCGACACGAATGCCATCAATGCGTACGTGACCGGTTTCCACGACACGAAGCGTATCGTGCTGTGGGACACGATCATTGCCAAGCTCGACACCGACGAACTGCTGTTTGTTATGGCCCATGAGATGGGGCATTACGTACTGGGTCACGTGGTGCAAGGGATCTTCTTCTTCTCGGCCCTGATACTGGTGGGTCTTTACTTCGCCCACCGGATCGCGTGGAGCCTCCTTCGGCGCTTCTCGGCCCGGTTTGGATTTGACCAAATCTCCGATGTTGCATCCGTGCCATTGATGCTCATCGCGCTCAACGTGACCATGCTGGTTCTGGAGCCGGTGGGACTGGCCTATTCCCGCCACATCGAGCGTGAATCCGATCGATTTGCCCTCGAACTCACTCGGGACAATCAGGCGGCCGCCGAGGCGTTCGTGAAGCTCAGCACCGAGAATTTTGGTTACCCCGATCCGGGGTGGCTCATGACAGTACTCCGAGCGAGCCATCCGCCCATTGCCGATCGTGTGGCGTTTTGCAACGGATACCAGCCCTGGGCAACGGGCGAGCCGCTGCGATACGGCGACCTGTTTTCCACTGACTTGGAAAGGGCGCGTTGACGGATCAAATAGGGGTATGAAAGAATACGGCGGAAACCGACGACTGTTCGAATTGCTGAATCGGGTCCCGCAACGTGCTGTTATTGCGTCCGTTACACCGTTAAACGGAGGAGTTTCATGATTCGTTCCATTACTCCATTGGCCGTTCTGCTGGGATGCATCGCGTCGAATGCCGTCCGCGCTCAGGAAGACGCGCTGCCGTACACGCATAAAGAGAGCATCGTTTATTCGGAAATTCACGGAACCGGTCTCATTTGCGACGTTTTCGTTCCCAAGGAATCGCCAAACGGCCTGGGACTCATCGATTTGGTCAGCGGCGCGTGGCATTCCGACCGGGGTAAGCTTCACGACCACATGCTGGCCCAGGTGTACACGACATTCTGCAGCCGGGGATACACGGTATTTGCCATGCGGCCCGGTTCGGTTTCCAAGTACGCGGGCGACGAACTGCTGGAGAACGTCAAGACCGCGATCCGCTACGTAAAGTCAGTATCGAAAGACTACAATGTCGATGCGGAGCGCCTGGGTATGATGGGCGCATCCGCAGGCGGGCATCTGACGTTGCTCGCGGCCGTAACGGCTGAGGATGGGAACCCCGAAGCGAAAGATCCGTTGAAGAAGCACGACACGCGGGTTAAGGCAATCGCGGTGTTCTTTCCGCCCACGGATTTTCTGGACTGGGGAGGCGCGAAACCGAACTTTGACGGAGCAATCGGGGAGCTTCTTTTTGCTGGAGGAGTCGACGGCCGCAGCGAAGAGGAGATCGAGGCGCAGGCCCGTGCGCTCTCGCCGTTGCACCGCATTGAGGGGGGCGACTTGCCACCATTCTTGTTAATCCATGGGGATGCCGATCCAATGGTTCCCCTGCAACAATCGGAAGTTTTCGTCAAAGCCGTTAAGGCGCAGGGGGGAGATGCGGAATTGATCGTCAAGCCGGATGGAGCCCATCCGTGGCCAACCATATATGAAGAAGTGGCCGTCATGGCGGATTGGTTTGACGAGCGGCTGTAGAGACAGGCCCGATCGCGAGGATGTTTCGCAACTTCCACAGAGGACTCTAGCGATGGTGCAACGGATGCTTGATATTCGCAATTGCCGTGGTGCGGTCCAGACATACGGCATAGGGCTCATGTTGTTTCTGGTCTGCGCCGGTTGCAGCGGGGATGTAAGGGATAACGCCCCACTTGTCCTCAATCTGGAAGGTGACTTTCGGGCTCTTGATGCCGCCGATCTCAACGGCTTTCCCACGACACCAGAGAGCGGATTGACCGTGTTCGTATCCGAGTCCTTGCAGGAACCGAAACCCGTCTCCGGAGCGGAGATAGACGTCATTGGCGACCGCGTTACAAAACAAGATCTGGTGACCGACAAATCAGGCGTTTGCCACTTTGAATTCCCGCTCTCGGGAGATGTGGCGATCTCCGTGAATCACGACTACTATCCGTCGAATCGCGGGGTGATCTCGCTCTCCGGACCAAGCCAACTGCTGGTGGTGCTGCTGGACCCGAAAAGCCACGCGTCTGGAAAAGTCTACGCGGCGGAAACCGGTAAACCCATTACCAAATTCAAAGTTCGTTTTCTGGGCGATTCTTCCTGGTTTTCACCGCGCTGGCGCGGAAAATCCGTCGAGATAGAAAGCGAAGACGGTACCTTTGACTCTCACGGTGTCCGTGACGCATGGGGCGTCGTCATTCGTGCCGACGGATTTGCGCCACTTGAAGTTTGGCTTCGCCAGGGATTGCGAAATGACGAGGTCTTCCTGGACTGCCCCCTGCAGCGCGCCCATATTCTGGGAGGAACGGTCGTTAACGAAAGCGGAGAGCCTGTCGCTGGAGCGGAAGTTAGACCTGAGCGTGGGCTTACCCGGGGCGATCTGCACCAACTCACTACCGACGCAAATGGAGAGTTCCGTATTGCCGATTTGGCAGAACCACCGGGAGCCATCATCCTCTACCATGAGAACTTAGCTCCCGTTCGAGTCACTGTTCCCGAGGGTATCCCCGGCGAAGAAGTGCTCGTCAACGCCGTGATGAATTCCGGCGTCGACGTGGTAGGAACGGTAGCTCTGAATGGGGAAAAGGTCGCAGCCGCACTGGTCGAAGTCTCAAGTGCTCCTTACGCTCTCCGAAAGACTACGGAGACGGGTCAAGATGGCATGTACCAGTTCTCCCATGTGCCTTTTGGCGAATATCGGCTATCCGTGCGATTGCAACCCGGCGACATTCGCGGAATACCACGCGATGCCCCGGAACGCATGGCTATCCGGGATTGCCTCGCTGGGGACGGCAACCGGCAGACCCGTGAAGATTTCAACTTCGTGCAAACACCAGCCATGGTCGAAGGATTTGTTCGCTTTGACGAGGAGCCGGCCATGGCCGTGGTTTCCCTCGCGTATTTGGACGGTGACCGCTACATCTTGCGTACGCAGACCGATGACGGCGGATGGTATCAGTTGACCGGGGCGCCGGAAGGGCATTTCCTCGTGAGTGTGGAAGGGGCTATACCGGAAACGATACGCGAGTTCCAGGATCTTGATGGATCACTCAACATTCGGTACGACACAATGCGACGCCATTTCGCCGTACACGTGCCGGAAGACGGATACGTACAAAAAGACTTCAACCTGCGAAGTGGCGGAGTCATTCGCGGCGTCGTTCACGGCATCGAAGGCTCAGCCCGGGATGTCGCAGTACGCCTGGACTTTCTGTGGCCTGACCCCGGTGCGGAACCCATCGTCCGCCCGGACTTCGTCAACGTCAGCCGGGACGGCACCTTCGTGGCCGCCGGACTTCCACCAGGAGCCTACCGATTGGAGGCTGTACTCGAAGTGGACGATTCCGACCAGAATCTCTCACAACGTATTGATGACGGCCGCCCTACCCGGGCTCGGCCTCTAAGACCCACCAACATGCGCGAACGCGGCGTCTCCGCTGACGTTTCGTCTCGTTCCTCATCGGTGGAAGTGATCATTGAAGGCAATGACGAGTTCAACGTAGAACTAAACGGGCCCGCTCTTATCGCTTCGATAGAGTGACATCGCCCATTACTCCCTTTCGCGCCCTGCACGCGTCTCGAACCCGCCGGGATTCATCCGCCTTGAATTCCGGAGGCAAAACGATCCCGCCGTTATACGACCCCGTATGACGAGCGCGCCAGCATGGCTTTGCCGCACCGATCCGTGGTCGGCGCGTAATTCGGCAACGGTCTAATTTGGGCGTGATACGCGTCCAGGAACCAGGACGCCTGCGGGTAGTAGGCATCTTCCAATTCCGCAGGGGGCACGATCCAGTTTTCGGCGCCCACGACTCCTACCGGCGCGTCCAGATAGTCAAAGGCAATCTGCGCGATCTCGCCTGCAATTGTGTGCAAATAACTGCCGCGTTCGCAGGCGTCGCTTCCCAGGATGAGCTTGCCGGTCTTCTTGACGGAGTTGAATAGGATTTCGTAGTCAAAGGGTACAAGAGTCTGGCCGTCGATGAGTTCGACGGAGATGCCGAATTCCTCTTCAAAGCGCTTCGCGGCTTCGGCGGCGCGATAGAGTGTCGCGCCGAACGTCAGGATCGTCAGGTCGCTGCCTTCCTTGAGCACTTCGGGTACGCCAATCGGCACTCGATAGTATTCGGTGGGCACACCTTGCGGATGGAATTGCTCTGTGATGTCATAGATACGCTGGCTCTCGAAGAAGACGACGGGGTCGCTGCCGCTCAAGGCGGACGCCATGAGGCCCTTCGCGCTGTACGGCGTCGCCGGGAAGACGACTTTCAATCCCGGCACGTGGGCGCAGAGGGCGGTCCAATCCTGCGAGTGTTGTGCGCCATATTTGCTGCCGACGGAGACGCGCACCACGACGGGCATCTTGCAGAACCCGCCGGACATAGCCTGCCATTTGGGAAGCTGGTTAAAGATCTCGTCGCCGCTACGGCCCATGAAGTCGCAGTACATGAGTTCCACGAGGGGCCGCCCGCCTTCGAGGGCGTAGCCGACGGCGGTACCGATGATGGCGCCTTCCGAGATGGGCGAATTGAAAAGACGATGATAGGGCAATGCCTCCGTCAGGCCACGATAGACGGCGAAGGCGCCGCCCCAATCGCGATTCTCTTCACCGTAGGCTACGACGCGTGAGTCGTTGTAGAAGTGGTGCGCGATCGCTTCGAACAACCCGTCGCGGAAGCTGACCGCCTTGCCTTCCTTGAGAATCTCGCCTTTCGTTCCGATGCCGCTACGGGACTTTTTCGCGATCTGCTGGACGCGGGGGTTCTCTTCGAGCGGCATGGAAACGTCATCCTGCCGATCGAGACCGGGAAGCGTTTCCAGCATTTCATTGGAGAAGGTCAATACATCGAGGCCAATGCCGGGGCCCAAGGTCATCCGCGGCGAGGTTTTGACATCGGCGGCGAGGCGCAGCGCTTTGACTACCTTCCGCGTAGCGTATTCGCCGACGGCTTTGAGGTCGTCATCGGAGGCGACGCCCGCATCGATGAGCTTCTGCCCAAATTCGAGAAGCGGATCCACCTGACGCCACATCTCGATTTCTTCACGCTCGCGGTACGAGGACTGGTCGCTCGGCGAGTGCCCTGACTGGCGGTAACACACGACCTCAAGCAACGCAGGTCCGCGCCCCTCGCGGATGGCGGTGATCTTGCGCTTGTAGGCGTCCGCCAGGCTGAGCGGGTTGTTGCCGTCCACGCACTCGGCCAGCATGTTCTCCCGGTTGATGGCCGCGCCGGCGCGCGCAAGGCGTTCGAAACCCATGGTCTCGCCGATGGGTTGGCCGCCCATGCCGTAGAAGTTGTTCATGAAGTTAAAGATGATGGGAAGGCCGCCTTTGAAATCCGGTTCCCAGAGATTCGTGTATTGACCCATGGCGGCGAAGCCCATGGCTTCCCAGACGGGACCGCAACCGATGGACGCGTCGCCGATGTTGGCGACCGTAATGCCGGGTTTGCGCATGATCTTCTTGTAGAGGGCCGAGCCGGTCGCGATGTCCGCGCTGCCGCCCACGATGGCGTTGTTCGGGTACACGCCGAAGGGGATGAAGAAGGCGTGCATGGAACCGCCCATACCCTTGTTGAAGCCCGTCTCGCGCCCGAAGACCTCGGCGAGCAGGCCGTAGAGCAGGAAGTCGATTCCGAGTTCTTCCTCGTCGTCTCCTTTGAGCAGGGTCTTGCCGTTGCCGCTGGGAACGTTTAGCGTGGCCGGTTTCTCGCCGTCGCCTTCGACGATGCCGAGAATGACGCCGTCAAAGTATTCGCGCATGATCTTCTCGAGGCTGGCGCCTTTGGCCTCGTGTACCGCGGCGAGCCCTTTCGCGATGATCTCGCCGTGGCTTCGGTGGCTACCGAAAATATGGTCATCGATGGAAAGGTGATAGCACTCGCCCACTGCCGAGGCTTCCTGGCCGATGGAGAGGTGCGCCGGGCCTGCGTGCTTGTATTCAAGTCCCTGGTACGAACCCAGCTTCTTGATCTCGTCAAGCATGGTCTCGAACTCACGGATGAGGGCCATGTCGCGGTAGGCGCGCATGCAGCGCGCGGGCGTCACGTCGGGATTGCCTTCCAGTTCCTCCGCGAGCGACTTGTTGTAGATATTTACCGGAACGGACCCCAGTTCCAGCACGGAACTCTTCCGCACTTCGGCCGGGACCACCATGAGTTTCTTAGCCATGAAACGAAAACCTTTCCCGCGTGGGTGAATGGCGACGTCTGCGAAGTTAGTCGTATGCGCCAAATAGGTGAGAGTATAGTGAAAACGGGTCGGTGCTGTCCATTTGACCCTTCGGCACAGCCCCGGAAACCGATTTGCGGTTTCGCGCGGTACGACAGTCAAGTCACTCGCGGGAAAGAGCTATCACGTTTCCTTTCCGAATCTTACGGGGGAATTCTGCGCCCGGCGTATCCTCTGCACGATGCGGCGCGCGTACAGGATGGAACTCATGCCGAAGGCGAAGAGCAGCCCAACAACGATTCCCGGGAGGTACGAGATTGTCGCGGGCTGAAAGTCCGTGGGGTCGGCGGGGTCGTAGGCCATGGTCACATCAAAGACTCGATCCCCGGTGGATTGAATGCCGAAGCCGCCGTCATAGGTCCGGCTGAGGATGCGGTCTCCCATATCCAGGCGTAACCTGTAGGAATCATCATCGATACGCTCGGCCGATCCTTCCGTACGTTCGCCGCGGAAATCCAGCGAGAGTCGCTGCATGACGTTCCACCGCTGTGCGAAGTAGACAGAGCATCCAACCAGCGCGATGCCCGCGAGCATGAGCCCGAGGAGTTTCCATTGGGGAAAGGCTTGCATGGGGTTTGCGTCAGCCAAGGGTCGCCAACTTTTCCCGGAGGTGCTCCACCTCTCGTTTAAGCACGGACTGCCGCTCCTCGTCGTTCGCGCATTTGCCGAGCGACTCGTTTTCGATGCAGATGTTTCCGGTGTAACCCGCATCGGCCAGGATCCGCAGCACGCGTCCGTGATTGATGTCGCCGTCGTAGAGGGGGCAGACGTAAGCGCCATACTCCCAGCCCGCTTCGCGGATGGACTCCCGCTTTTCCTCGGGATAGCGAATGTTCTTGAGATGAGTGTGCTTCGTGTGCGGCGCCAGGAGTTTGAGGATGACTTAAACTTCTGAAAGCGGATAGCCGCGCCAGTAGAAGTTCCCTGTGTCCATGGTGGAGCCTAGCCGGTCTGTACCTACGATCCGAAACACGTTTAAC
>CAZWDH010000124.1:0-18792 GCA_964632865.1 uncultured Nitrospiraceae bacterium | reverse complement strand
ATGTCCCCTGGTTCCTTTCGCTGCGCACTGCGAGATTCGCAGCCGTTCTATGCGGGTATCCCGCTACTCGAAAACACACACCGGTATCCCGGTACAGAGCAAGATAAACATCCACTTCGGAGGTCTAAGTGTCGGGGGGCGGACCCTTCTTCGGCCCGTTCGTATACCCTACTTCGCTGTCTTCGGTTGGAAGAGCATCTAGCCCTTAGGGTATCGCGTCTTATCCCTCTTTCGTATTTGGGTCAGATGATGGCATAATGCGCCGTCTCAAGTCAAATAGGGCAAAGGGCACACCGGCGGGCGTCGCCCACGGCAACGGGGGGCAATCGCCTGCCTGCAAGAGGTTCATTTAAAATAACTTAGCCGTTTTCGTTGACCCTGTGGAATTCGCAAATTCGTCCATATTGTCCATACAGTCCATATCGTCCATAGCCTGCTCGCGTGTCTTTCCTTAGGAGAAACGGGCCCATCGTGAATAACCGAGTCTATCTACCCAATTCCGAGTCTTGCTTCGCGTGCGGCCAATCGAATGTCGCGGGGCTACAGCTCCGCTTCTTTGTCGAAGGGGAGCATACGAAGGCGATCTTCACGCCCAAACCCCATCACTGCGGCTACCCAAACGTGTTGCACGGCGGCATCGTCGCGGCCTTGCTCGACGAGACCATGGCTTGGGCCGCCAACCGCGCCATCGCGCGCATGACGGTTACAGGGGAACTCACGGTCCGCTACGTGCAGCCGGTCCCAGGCGACCGGGATATCCACGCGTGGGCCGAAGTGACGAAGGCCAACCGGCGGCTGGTCTACGCCATCGGTGCCCTGCACGATGCCACCGGCGAAGTCTTCGCCCGCGCGGAAGGACGATTCCTGCCGCTTTCAGCGGAACAAACCCTGGTTATCGACGAGCACCTCCTCTACCGGGGCGACGAGGAACGAGTCTTTGATTCGTTGCGGGAAGAGGGTAACGGCGCGGACCGACGTTAGTCGGTGTCCGCCGGATAGATCGACACACTGTGCAAGCGCCTTGGCATTCATGCTACGCAGGGCTTACAAAGAACATCCCCCTTGCCCCCTTCAAAGGGGGAATTGTGCGCAATGGAACTTACGTGTAAGTATTGGGTGCATTCTCCCATCCTTGGGGAGCCGACGCGACAACGCACACCGCAACGCGGTGTGGGCCAGTCCCCCTTTGAAGGGGGCAAGGGGGATGTTCTTTGGGTTCTCCCTTTGCTTCGATAGTTCCCAGCGCTATTCCGCGGCCGAGGCTTCAGACGCGGCGATTCCATTGGCCGCTTCCGTGACGACCTCCGCCACTGCGTCGCTCATCGCGGCCGGCAACACCGAGATATCGTTGGACTCCAACGGGACTTCGCTCTTCAACGTTTCCGCGTAGAGCGCTTCCTGGCTGAGTGAACGCCGCACCTCGACGCGTATCTCGCACACGGCCGCCCAGGGATCCGTATCTTTACGCAGATCGAACCTGCGCACCGACCCCGTCAGCACGTAGGTGGGACGCCGCATGTCGACCGCGTCGCCCACGTCGCTGAATCGGCCGGTCGCACGAATTGCGTCGCTCAACGCGCGTGTGACCGCGTCTCCGGGCAATTCGGCCCATTCGGCCATGACGTACTGACCCAATTGCCGCCCGTCGCGGTACACGATCTGCTGACGATAGGGCCGTGCCGGATCTAGCGGGCGGACCGCCACGGTTTCACCTGTGGGCGCCACCTCGGATACGGACCACTCCGGCGTGAGCAAGTATTGCACGGGCGGTTCGTACGTTCGCGTCGCACAACCGGCGATCAGGACTGCGAGGAGCCCAAGTATGATTCGCATTATTCCTCTCCTCGAGGCAGCGATTTGCCGCGAAGTATTGATGCCGGATCTTGCTGTAAGTACTCGGCCAAGTCTCGAACGGACTGCAGCGTTTCGTTCAGCATTTCCATCGTATTCGTCAATCCGTGTTGAAGATTGTCGGTGCCGTATATGACCGTTTCAGCCGTCTCATCCAGCGATTCGCTGGTACGCTCAAATCGGTCCGCGATCATCTCCAGTTTCTCTCGCAGCGTTTCTTCGGTCCTTGCCAGGTCGAGGGGCTCGATCTTTTCTTGAAGCGTCTTGATCGTCTCATTCGCCGATTCCGCGGTTTCCGCGGCCGAGTCGGCGAGATTGTTGAAACTCTCAATGCCCTGTTTTACGTCGTCCATCGTCCCGTGAACGTCCTCGGTCAGCGTATCCAGCGTCCCGCGCGCCTCTTCAACAAACCCTTTGGTTTCCTCGATAAAGGCCTTAGTTTCCCGAATGGTCTCCGTCAACTCGCCGGACTCCATACCATCGAGCCCAATTTGGATATCGGAGATGATTTCATTCAGCGACTCCAGTACTCCGGCAAACTCGTTGCTAAAGGATTCGACCAGGGATTCGCCTGCGGGAATGGTGGAGCCGGGGGCGAGGGTCGGCGCGGCAGGATCGCCGCCGGAGAGCGCCACGCACATCGTGCCGGTTGCGAAGCTGTAGTACTCCAGTTTCGCCTCGACCCCTTCGTGTAATGTGACCTTGTCAGGATCGACAAGAATGTTAACGTAAGCCTTGCCGTCTTCACCAACATAGATATTGTCCACAGTGCCGACTGGCACGCCAAGGTACTGCACGATCCCGCCCACGTAAAGCCCAAGCACAGAATTCTCGAAAACGATATGGTAGGGAACTTCCTGGCCGGCGCGGTACCCCGCCACAAGGGCCAGGCAAACGCTGGCCACCACCAGGTTCACAATGAGAAATACGGCTACCTTCGTCTTCTGCGTCTTGGTCGCCACGGGTTTACCCTTTGCTCCGATTGCTGAATCGGGTCATTCTGCGGCATCCACGTCCGCGTTTCCAGTTGCCTTCGTCACACGTTGCGCAATGAATTCATCCGGCCGCCGCTCGAAGAATTGGCGAACACGGGACACATCCGATGTTTCCGCTTCCTGGAGCGTTCCGAGGAAAATAGCGGAACCTTGGTCGAGCATGAGGATTCGATCCGAAATCTTCCGGATCGAGTCCAGTTCGTGGGTCACGATGATGAACGTAATGCCTAATAGGCGCTTCAGGTCCAGAATCAGGTCGTCGAGCCCCGACGCCATGATGGGATCGAGTCCCGCCGAAGGCTCATCAAAATAGATGATGGGCGGATCAAGCGCGATAGCCCTGGCCAATCCCGCGCGTTTGCGCATCCCACCGGATAACTCATCGGGCATGAGATCTTCCGCGGCACTGAGACCGACCAGGCTGAGTTTGAGCCGGACCATGGAAGAAATGAGTTCTTCGTCCACGGCGCCATACTCCCGCAAGGGCAATGCAACGTTGTCGCCGACGGTCATCGAATTGAACAGCCCGCCGGATTGGAAGGCGATCCCGATGTTGCGCTGAATCGCGTTCAATTCGTCTTCGTCGAGTTTGGTGATATCGGTCCCCGAGTGGATGACCTGACCCGACGTGGGCGTCAATAGCCCAGTCATGTGTTTCAACAGCGTCGTCTTGCCGCAGCCGCTGCCGCCGATGATCACGAAGATGTCACCCCGGTTCACGGTAAAGGAGACGTCATCCAGCACGAGTTTCTCGCCGTAATGGGCAACCAATTGCTTCACTTCGATGATGGGTTCGGCCATGGCGCTAATCCCACACGTAGTAGAAGAGCAACGCGAACAGCATGTCCACAACGATAATCAGGAAAATGTCCATCACCACCGCGCGCGTGGTCATCAAACCCACACCGCGGGAACCACCTTCCACGCGCAGTCCGTTATGACACCCGATGAGCACGATCACGATGGCGAAAAAGAAACCTTTGGTCAGTCCCTGAAAGATATCGCCAAGGTCTGCTGCGTTGAGCGTTTCGTTTAGCCAGGCGCTGGGGCGCACGTCCAGCACGAAGACACCCCAAACCATGCCACCGGCGATTCCCGACAACATTCCGAGAGCAACGAGGCATGGCATGACGACAATCAGCGCCAACAGTTTGGGTGCAACGAGGAACTGAGGCACGTTCAGCCCCATGCCACGGAGCGCGTCGATTTCCTCCTGCACTTTCATCGTCGCCAATTCCGCGGCGATGGCGGCCCCCGTGCGCGCGGCGACGACGACAGCCGTCATAACCGCAGCCAATTCGCGGGCGAACCCGATCATCACGAGATCGGCCACATAGATCTGCAGGCCGAAGGTGCGCAACTGCGCCGCGGACAGCATGGCGATTGTCAGGCCAAGCAGGAAGTTCATCATGAAGTTGATGCGCACGGCGCGAACGCCCATTTCGTGCATCTCGTCCAGCAGAAGTCCCCAGCGAAGCCCCCGGCCCTCGAAGGGTGCCATGAGCGTCCAGTAGATGGCGTCGACCAGGAGACTGCCGAACTCGCGGGTTTCGGCCGCCACGGCCAACGTGAGGCCGCCCAAACGCTCGAGAAAGCTCTCGGGACGGGGCTTGTCGCGCAGTGCCGCCTGAAGCCCCGGCTCCACGAGTTCCATAAACTCGGCCACGTCGCCGGATTCCCCTTCCCATTTCAGGTCGCCGCCCCGTGAATGCGCCAACTCCGCCAACGCAAGCATCCATGCGCCGCCGCGCGTGTCCATGGAACGGGTCTCGGAAAGGTCGATGAGGAGGGTGTCGCCCTTGTGAAGCTGTTGCTCGCGCGCGGCCTTCATGAGACCGTGGCCGGATTCCTGGTTAAGGACTTCGGGGCTGGGGATGCGCTTGACCGTCATGACGCGCCGTCGGCCAGTTTGTTGAAGTCGGCTTCGGTGAGGACGGTCACGCCGAGAGACTGCGCCTTGGTCAGCTTGGATCCCGCCTTCTCGCCTGCCACGAGGTAGTTGGTGTTTCCACTGATGCTGGAACTGGGGCGTCCGCCAAGAGACTTGATGCGATCATGAATGCTGTCCCGCGAGTAACCTTCGAGCGTACCAGTCACGACGAAGGTCTTCCCCTCGAAGGGGCGCGGGCCACGAGTGGCGGCCGCCTTCTCCTCCAGCGTCAGACCGTGCTCGCGGAATCGCGCGATGAGTTGGCGGTTCTCTTCCGTCTCGAAAAAGTCATGAACGCTCGCGGCCACCGTCTCGCCGATCTCGTAGATCTCCGTGAGTTCTTCGACAGGGGCGTCCATCAACTTGTCGACAACGCCATAGTGGCCCGCAAGAACCTCCGCCGTGTGCCCGCCGACATGACGAATCCCAAGGCCGTTCAACAGGCGATTCAAAGGCTGCTTCTTGCTGGCTTCGATACCCGCAATCAGATTTGCAGCGGACTTCTTTCCCATGCGTTCCAGCCCTTCCACCTGATCGGCGGAAAGCTCGTAGAGATCGGCCGGGCTCTTCACGAGGCCCTTGTCCACGAGCTGCTCGATCACGGCCGGACCAAGCCCTTCGATATCCATTGCGCCACGGGAAGCAAAATAGCGGAGCCGCTCTTTGAGTTGCGCGGGGCAGGCAAGGTTGAGGCAGCGCAGGTACACCCCCTCAGGGTCCTTATGCACCTCGCCGCCGCAGACGGGACAGGCAGTCGGCGGTTCAATCGCCTTGGCATTCTTAGGCCGCTGCGCCTTGACGGGACCGAGCACTTGCGGAATGATCTCCCCTGCCTTCTGGATCTCCACCGTGTCGCCGATGCGAATATCTTTCCGCGCGATGTCTTCGAAATTGTGAAGGTTCGCGCGTTTCACGGTCGTGCCTGCGAGCAGCACGGGTTCCATATCCGCCACGGGCGTGATGGTGCCGGTTTTGCCAACTTGGAAAGACACGTTCAGGAGCTTCGTTTGCGCGACTTGGGCCGCGTATTTGTACGCGATGACCCAACGCGGAGACTTGGAAGTATATCCCAAGCGCTTGCGATGGGCGGCGGAATCGACCTTGATCACCATGCCGTCGATCTCGAAATCAAGGTCGTTGCGCTTCGCGTCCCACGCTTCGCAGACTTTGAGCACCTCATCGATGGATTTGCAGTGCTTGCTGTGCGGGCTGGTCGGCAGACCGTAGTCGCGCAACTGTTGCAACGTCTTCCAGTGGGACGTGAGTTCCACGCCGTCTAGCGGCGCGATATCGTAGAACACGATATCGAGCCGTCGCTTGGCCACTTCGCGCGGATCCAACTGTTTCAGCGTCCCCGCCGTCGTATTGCGCGGATTCGCGAGCGGCGCTTCGCCGGCCTCTTCCCGCAACGCGTTCAAGCGCTCCAATTCCTGGCGGCGCATGTACACTTCACCGCGCACTTCGAGCAAATCCGGTGGCTCGCCGGACAATCGCAATGGCACCGCGCCGATAGTCTTCACGTTGGCGGTAACATCGTCGCCCCGGGCGCCGTCGCCACGCGTGGCCGCGCGGGTAAGAAGCCCGTCGCGGTACTGAAGCGAAATGGCAACGCCATCGATCTTCAGCTCCACCACATACTCCGGCTTCGCATTGGCTTCCAGGCCTCGTTTCACCCGTTCGTCGAAGGCGCGGATCTCCTCCTCGTTGTACGTGTTGTCGATTGAGAGCATGGGGATAGCATGCTCGACGGTTTCAAACCCCTCGATTGGCTGCCCGCCCACGCGCTGCGTCGGCGAATCGGGCATGACCAACACCGGGTACTCAACCTCAAGCTGCTCCAGTTCCTTGAGCAGCCCGTCGAATTCCTGGTCGCTGATTGCCGGCTTCGCCTCGACGTAGTACAAGCGATTGTGCCGCTCGATCTCGGCGCGCAGTTCATTGCACCTTTTGCGCACATCTTTCGGTATGTTGGGTTTACGGTCAGCCATGGCGCGATTATATCAATCCCCGGAGAGGGCCGCACGTTGCATAGTATTGGCAAGAAAACCGCGTTTTGAACGGGTGACCCCGCTTCGCGGCATGGTCGCGACCGGTATCGCTATCGGGATCGGTATCGGGATCGGTATCGATTTATTCTTCACGTTTCGATGCCGATAGCGAAGTCCGATGTGTAACCTCCGGCCTTCCTGTGCTACGCTTCCGTCCCGAAGCGGGGACGCAAAGACCTCCTTTCAGACGCAATCCAACGGGGAACATTCACGGATTGCGTGCCCGACGTGGCGAAAAAGACCGATTGATCGATTGCAACACAAAATCGCAGGTGAATTATGAGCGCCAACGAACTAACCGTTATCAATCCCTTTACCGAAGAGCCCGCCTTTACGCTGCCCGTGCTGAGCGGAGACGACGTCGATGCCGTTGTCATGCAGGCCCGCAAAGCCTTCGAAGATTGGCGGCGCGTGCCGCTGGATGAACGAATCGCCCTGTGCCGGAAGTTCGTGGACGCCTTCAAGGCGATGGGCGACCAGGTCGCCTTGGACATCACGATTCAAATGGGGAAACCCGTATCCCAGGCCAAGGGCGAAATCGGGCGCCTGATCGAGCGGTCGGAACACATGATGGCCATTGCGCCGCAGGTATTGGCCGACGAACCCGCGCCGGAGGTTGCCGGTTTCAAGAAGTACATCCGCCACGAACCCCTCGGCGTCGTGTTCGACGTGGCCGCCTGGAACTATCCCCTCCTCATCGCGGTCAACGTCGTCGTGCCTTCTGTGCTGGCGGGGAACGCGGTCATCCTGAAACATTCGAGCAAGACCCCCCTCTGCGGGCAGGCCTTCGAAGACGCCTTCAAGAAAGCCGGCGCGCCCGCGCACCTCGTCCAACACGTCATCGCGGATCACGAAACCACCGACCGCTTCGTAAAGCATCCCGCCGTGGACTACGTCTCCTTCACGGGCTCCACCAAAGGCGGCCACGAGATCGTGCGCGGCGCCATGAACCGCTTCATCAACATCGGCCTGGAACTCGGCGGCAAAGACCCCGCTTACGTCTGCGCCGATATCCCCGTGCAATACGCCGCCGAAAACTGCGTCGACGGCGCCTTCTACAACGCCGGCCAATCGTGCTGCGCCATCGAACGCATCTACGTGGACAAGAAGATTTACGACGAGTTCGTCGAGGCTTTCGTGGCCACGACCAAGGCCTACGTCCTCGGCGATCCCATGAACCCCGCGACGAGCATCGGCCCCATGGCATCCAAAGGCGCGCCCGCCTTTGTGGCAAAGCAGGTTGAAGACGCCGTCAAAGCGGGCGGCAAACTCGTCGTCGATCCCAGGTCCTTCGACGTCCCCGACCATGGCTGGTTCGCCGCGCCCGCCGTCGTGGCCAACGCCCCCCACAGCAGCGCGCTCATGCAGGAAGAAAGCTTCGGACCCGTCATCGGCATCATGCCCGTGTCCAGCGACGAAGAAGCCATCCGCCTCATGAACGACAGCGCCTACGGCCTCACCGCCTCCATCTGGACCAAAGACGCCGAACGCGCCATCCGCATCGGCGAACAAATCGAGACCGGCACCTTCTTCATGAACCGCTGCGACTACTGCGACCCGTCCCTCCCCTGGACCGGCGTCAAAGACACCGGCCGCGGCTGCAGCCTCTCCCCCTACGGCTTCCACCAACTCACCCGCCTGAAAAGCATGCACCTGAGGACGGAGCTGCCGGGGTAACCTGACTCTTACAACACAAATAAATGGTACTTTGCGTTCCGAATTCTGCTCGGACGACCTCGTGCGCCCATTCTCCGTGTAAATTCGCGCCCCGGCAAAAGGGAAATTACGAGACAGATCACTCAAACCTGACGGAAGTGACCCTACCGACGATTCATAGCCTCTCGCACCGTAGTCGCCACACCCCTACCAGCCATTCGTCCAGCCTCCAGTCTCCAGCGTCAAAAACTGCAACATCCCGGCCGATCTCTACAAGGAGGTCTTTCACCATGCCAACCAACCCCAAACACACCACCCTCGGCACCCCCTGTGCCCGTTCCTGGTCCAACGACTGGATCGCCACCGTCGACGCAACCGAATCCGAACGCAACCACCGAATTTGTGGCGCACGCCTACCCGATGGCACGCCCTGTTGCAACGAATCCGACCACCCCTCCGGACGCTGCCCATTCCACGGCGGCTTCGACCTCACCGGTGCACCCCCCGGCAACCGCAACCACGTGATCCACGGACTCTACTCCCGCCGCCTAAGACCCTGCACCCAAATCTGCCCCCACTGGCAAACCTGCCCTCTATCCGCTGAAGCCTTGGCGAAAGCGGACAAGCCCCCAAAATCCTCCATGTCAGATCAGCCCGACCGATCCAACTCTTCAGATTCGTCCAATACGTCCCATTCGTCCTATAAGTCCTATTCCCCCGAAGCCGCGTCTTCGCAATCGCCCCCAATCTGCCTCTACCAATTAACCGAATACAACACCGTCCTAACCGACGCCCTCGCCATCGTCGAATCCCAACCCCACCCCAACCCCATGGGCCTCCACAACGCCCACAACGTCGCCACCCTCCAAGTCCTCGTCAGCACCGCCGCCGCCCAACTCACAACGGCTTCCAGCCTCTTCGAGGTGCCACGGGCTTCCAGCCCGTGTCCCCCAGCCGTTCCATGGGCTTCCAGCCCATGTAGGCGTCCCTCTTCTTCAGAAGCCTCCGAAGACCTCCATACCCCAAACCCCAACGCCATCCTGGCCTTCACACGCCTCATGCGCGAGTTCAGACACTCACTAAAACTCCTCCACGCACCGGGGTTGACCCCCTTGAACCGTCACAATTCCACGGGTGCACCCCCAACTGCTGAAGGCGTCCTCCGCCACGCCCAACGCATCCAACACGACACCGCCCTCGACCCCGATTCCATCGACGCCGCCCAACTCCAACCCCAAACCCCCGAGACCCACGCCAAAGCCTTCATCCAACAAGCCGCGCTAGCCGCCGGACAAGGCCGCGACGTCGAAATGTGCGAAGCCTTCGACAACGCCGCCCTACTCGATGAGGCCTACGCCGAATCCGAACGCGGCCACATCCTCGCCAGCTACCGCCCCGCAAAACACAGCGTCTCCGAAGAACTCGCCGAAGCCATCCTCGGCCACCTCCACATCGAACCGCCTGTACCCAAGAACGGCGAAATCACCAACGATTCCGGCGTCCCCATTCCCCCGTCGAATGCAGTTGACTCCGCTTTTTCCATTCCCCCTTCGAAGGGGGATCAAGGGGGATGTTCCTCAACCAACTCGCAATCCACCGATCAAAACCACGAAGGAGAGATCTCCATCGACACCGCCAAAGTCCTCCAGGACTACCTCGACACCCTCCGGGCCGGCGGAATCCCGCCCGAGGCATTCCCCATCGGCTCCAAAGCCCGAGCCGTCGCCGAGGCCATCTACACCGGCCCATCCCACACCACTCCTAACACCAGAAGCCAAGCCGGGCTCGCCACGGCGGAGCACAGCGAAGCCGGAAGCCCTTAGGTCCATGCTCGTCCATACCGTCCATAGCGTCCATAACGGTCCGTGTCTGTCCGTGTGGGTCCGTGCGTTTTCGATGGAAAAAAGGAAAGACGCTTTCCGTGATCCCCTTTCGGACAACGGAAAACAGACGGGCTATACAGACCCCCGTCTTCGAAGCTTATTTGTCCGGCAAATAGCGCGCGTCCCGGTACTCGGCATCCCAATCGTTGTAGACCGCATCCAACAGGACAGGCGCGGACGGAGCGGCGGCGAGGAGTTGCGCGAGTGCGTCGGCATCGGCGTTCTTGGCCAGCGGGGCGTTCATGGTCCATGGTTTTCCCGCGATGTCGTAGGCAGGGGCGCTGGCGAACCAGAGGCCCAGCGTGCCGTTGAGGAGTGCGGTCAGGTCGGCGACGTCCGCGCGCTGGTGCTGGAGCAATGCGGTCGATGCGGCCCAGCGGAGGTTGGGCGCTCCGATGCGGGCGATGCGTTCGACGATGGCTTCGAGCCGGTCGCCGGCTTTGGGGCTTTGACGCAGGTACACGGTGATGCCGCGCGTTGCGGCGTTGGCGCAGATGGTCTGCAAGGTCTCGTTGAAAGATTGTTCGGTCTGTTCGCGGGTGAAGTTGTTTTCGGGGACCCGGTGCAAGGACAGGATGAGGTGTTTCGCGCCGAGTGCGGACGTCTTCTCCAGCATCTCGTCGATCATCCGCATGCTTTCCGCGTACGCGTCGGGATCGTTATTGACGAGCCGGAGATCGGGATAAAGGTTGATGCCCGAGGTGAGGTCCACGTAGATCGTCAAGCCCTGCCGCTGGATCCATCCTGCTTCGCGCGCGAGTTGGCTGGCGTCCCGCTCGTACACATACCGCCAATCCACGGTCACGCTGTCGAAGTGTTGGAAGAACGTGGGCCGGGTCAGCACGGCATTCTGAATCGACTCAGGATCGCGCAACGGCAGAATCCGGCCCTGCGGACGCTGCGGCGGCACTACCGCCGGGGCTTCCTCGACGCGCTCCTCGCGCACGGTGACGCGGAAGATGCGCACGTCGCCGCCTGCGATCGTGGAATCGGTGCTGGTCCCCACGTCCATGCCGTCCAGTCCGGTAGGCAGATAGCCCGCTGCGCCTTTCTCGGATTGATCGAGGGGCAGTTCTTCGATGGATTCGATGGGACCGCAGTGGGAAACGATATCGAAGGGTTTCGGCGCGAGCGCGTTGTTGCAGAGGGCCAGGGTGTATTCGCCGGGTGCCCGTCGGCAGGTGATGAGGCTCAGCCCTTCGGGGACTTCAAAGAGCGACTGTTGCCGCGCAAGCCCGCTCAGGATCGCGCGCACGTGGGCCAGCATGGGATAAGGCGACGCGTAGGCCTTGTCGATATCGTTGTGGATGACGTCTTCCCGCGGGTCCGCAGCAATTCCGAATGGAGAAGCGAGTACCGTCAAGCGCCCATTTCCGAGCGCGGTCTGCACGGCGGCGGGAATCGTCTCGCCCGTGGAACTGGCTAAACAAGTCTGCACGACGGTCGCGTTCGGACTTTCCAGTCGATACAGATCGAAAGAAGCGGTCTCTTCGATCTCGCCGAAGTCACCGGTCACCGTCGCGCCGTCCACGCGTACGGGCGAGCCGGTTGCCCGGATGCCGCCCAAGCCGTCGGAAAAGTTTGCGAGGCTTCCGGCTGTGATGACGAGATGGCCGCCTTGTTCGATGTAGGCGATCAGCTTGTCGCGCAGTTCGGCGCCGCCCCGAAGTTCATCGGCAACGACGAGCAACGGGTACTGCGCCAGCACCCAGTTGGGTGCGTCGCTCAACAGGCAATCGACACTGTCGCCGTGCGGCGTCGGCACGATGAATCCGGATTCGTCGTGAAAGAATGAGGAGTCCTGGTAGCCGGGGTAGAACAGGTCGAGCACGTTGTCGGTGAGGTAGTCGCCGGGCTCATAGGGCAGGTTGCCCCACACGCGGCACACGTTGCTCGTATACAAGTGCCGCGGGAAGGACCAGCCGGAGTAGAAATCCGCCATGACCGCAACCGGAGTCATCATGGTGCCGGGTTGGCCGTGAGCCGCCACCCATTCACGCGCGGCCTGCTGCATGCGGCCGATGGGCGTCAGTTCGTCGCCGACGAACCAGCCGGATTCGTATCCGACGAAGACACAGTTGTAAAGGATGTGGCTGTACAGGAGGCGCTTGAGCAGACTGAGGCTGGTGCCCTTGTCGGGCCCGTGGTTGTCGCCTTCCGCTGCGTAGTTCTTGTAGCCCCAGCGGTTCCAGACGGACGCGTTGCCGAACCAGGGAACGCCATATTGTTTACCCGCGCCGCGGATGAAGGAGTAGTACACCTGGCCGTTGGGCAAGCCCTGAGCGGTCTCCGCGCCGATGGTGGTGTACACGCCTTCCTTGAGGAAGTAGTGGCCGAAGTTGAGCGACACGAGGGTGGACATCCTGTTGCCCAGCTCGTCCGTCATGGCCTGGAAGTGACGCTGAAAGTTGAGGTATTGCGCGATGCGATCGCCAGAGATAGGATACATCTGCGACGCATAACCGCCGACGTAGCGGCCGTCCTGTTCCCCCACGTCCATGCCGAGCCATCGCTCGCCGAGTTTCGATTCGAGCATGTCGAACACACCCGCGGGAGGATGAAACTGCTGCCAATAGCCTCCGGGGCCCGAACCGGGCACGTAGCCCCAGATGTCGAAGAGAAACAGGTCGCGGCGTTTGATGGCGTCCGCGAGTTCGTCGAGATTCTCCGCGAAAACGATGGGATAGGAAGGCCAAATGACATCGCCGAGACGGTGGGTGACGGTGTACTTTTCCAACTCCTCTTCGAAGCCCACGATTTGGTCATTCTCCACGCCGAAGCCGCGCAGGGTAACGAAGCGCGTACGGTTTCCGAAGGTGTCCCAAGTCGGCGGCTGGACGTGGCGGCGCTCGTAATCGGGATGCGATGCGGGATCGAGAAGGTGGTCGTACACGCGGATCGGCGGCGCGTCATCGTCCGCCACAGCGGCCAGGACAAGGAACGAGACACACGCGCACAGAATGAGATTCTTCATTGCAGACCCCCGTATTCAAAAGACAAAAAGAGTGCGGTGCAAATATACACCGCACTCTCCACGTGACTACAGTCTATTCGGGATGATCTTCGCCCTCGGGGTATCCGTGGCCAGACTCCGGTTCGGGCGTGTCTTTGAAGGGGAAGGTGTCGGGCACGACGCTCACGCCCGTGGAGAACACGAAGGGCGACGAGAAGTCGGGGTTCGGGAACTGCATTTCGAGCAGGAAGGCGGTCCAGCCTTTTTCCGGAGCTTCGAGTTCAGCGCGGTAGACGCCGTTGCCGTCATCGTTGACTTCGCTGCTTTCCCACACTTTGCCGATTTTTTCCATACGGAAATCGCGGCCCTCGGGATTGGTCGCCTGCCACAACAGGACCTTTGTGGGTTTCGTTTCGCAGCGCACTTCGAGCGCGCCGTTCGCCTCTTTCTTCCAGGAGTACTTGGGCAACGGCGTGCCAAGGGCGATGGCCTGGTAGAAGGACGCGAGATTGAAGTAGGCCTCCAGGTTCAAGCCGTGATCGGTGTTGGGGACGTAGCGCAGGTGCGTCTCGCCTTTGAGATCGTTGTAGTAGACCTCCCACGAGTTGGGCGGGAAGAACTGATCGCCGGCGGAATTGAGCACGAACTTGGGCATAGTGAGCCGGTCGATGTAGCTATACGGATCGACGATGGCTTGCAGCTCCTCGAATCGGGGCGTATGTCGGCGCGGGAGGATGTTCATATCCACATAATCACCGACAGCCGGGGCCCAGAAGCCGTAGGCGTCAAAATGGAAATCGAGCGAGTTCGCTACGTTGAGCACGTCGATGACCGCAGGGGCGATACCGATGACGCGTTTGTCCACGGCTGCGACGGTCCACGTGGTCCAGCCGCGCTTGGAGCCGCCCGCGACAACAAACCCCTCGATCTCGGGGCGCTCGGTCTGGACCATGTCCATGGCGCGGACGACGGCTTTCGTCATAGGCAGACGTGCGAGCCAGATCGGGGCGCCGCCTTCGAGAAACTTGTCCCAGCCGTAGGTGATGAGAGCGTCTTCGGAACGGCCCTCATCTTTGTAGCGCTCGTCCTGTTCGCCGGTGAACTTCAGGGGTTGGTTGGGGATCTGTTTCACTTCCACCACGACGGACTTCGTCATCATCGCGACTTGCCCCAGCGCGGAATCCGCCGAGGGTGGATCTTCGCCACGGTTGCTGCCACCACCAATAAACACGAGCGCTTTGCTGTGCGCGAGTTCCTTGGGAACGAAGACCACCACCCAGTGTTCCCATTTCGTGCGGTCGACCAGGCTTGGGTCGAGCCATTCCTGAGAGACCATCCTGTAGACATGAGCCGTGTAGCCGTCGGCCTCCGTGGTTTGGACCGGCCCGTCGCCGTAGGTGAACGCGGGATCGGGTGTCGCCACGTAGTCATCAAGCGGAGTGGCATGTGCCGTGAGAGCCAGGGCCGCAGCGACCAACGCCGCGGCTGCAAAGATACGATGGAAATAAAACGGTTTGGTACTGAAGGAACTCATGGTTCTAACCTCTCACTTTCACATACCGAATTCCGCGCAGGATCCGGCGTTGGCACCGTCGCAACCGGCCCCGTACGCGCGGACGGGACGGTTCGACAAACAGAAATAGAGTGCCAAGGCCGCAGGCCGATTTCAAACGGTCGTGAGTAGATTTACTCGGTATCGCTCATCTTCAAGAGAGGACCGTCCGGTGGGCTGGACTCCCGGGAGGCTTTCAGCACGTCGGCCAGGACATCGGTGTTCTTGCGAAGCGTTTCTTCGCCGTTTCGGGAAACACTGGTCATCAGCAGCCCGACCTTCTTGACCTCGGCAACCCCGTCGCCGGATGGGAACATCTTGACGGTCTGCAGCCGGAGCAGAAGACCCGCCCAGATGTCGCGCAGGTGCTTGCGCACAGGCCAGAACAAGAAGGCGAAAAAACTAGCCAGGGCGACGATGGCGATCGCGCCGGCCCCGCTGGACACGCCCAACAGTAACGCCAGAGCAAACACAGTCGTACCGATCATGATGCCGAGCCCGACATAGTACTCGAGTTCAGAACGATCGACGCCTTCCTTCGCGGTCGCTTTGCTTTGCGACCGGACCCAGGCCAGGCCCAGGTACCCGATCGCGAAGGCCACCGGCACGGTCAACAGACGCGCGCAGAGGTGCCAGGCGGGCGCCACGAGGGGCGCGAAGGATGCGAAGTTGAAGAGCCCCGCAATGGCGACGGGAACGAAGAGGAGAAAGGCCGCATAGATGAAGATGCAGACGGCCCGGGCGGCGGTGTCCGAGAAGGAGCCTTCAGTTTTCGCCGCGCTGGGGAAGAGACCATCCAATTCACGCTTGAGCCAGGGCGTTTGAAAAAGGCTGTACAACGAATGTGCAAGCCATCCGCCCGCCAATACGGACACGAGGACGATGATGGCGATCTGCCAACCGCGTGTGATGGCCAATACGGCAAAGTCCGCCAGGGGATCGATGTTGCGCAGCCAGCCGATGATTCCGGCGGTGCCGACCCAGACGGTCAAGGTTACGAGCCATCCGACGGCGGCGGTGAGCAGCGAAGGGTCCCGCCGGGCCAGGATGGGCTGATCGGCGTCTTCGTGGGCTTTCCAGGGCGCGCGCAGATAGCGGTCGATTTTGCGGCGAATGAGAATTCCTTTTGCAATGCGGCCGGCGATGAGGCCGATACAGAGGCCCGCGAAGACGATCAATCCGTCCCGGAAGGCCCAGCGGGCGTTTTGACTCAGGCTTTCCCACCACCGCGTGATTTCGTCCATGGCACTGACCTCCCCGCTTCGCGGGATTGGCATGTCCCGCGTTGTACGATTAGCATAGGCCGGGAGAACAGCCCAAGGCAAACGGGCGGGATCGTGCGATGGACGATATGGACGGAATGGACGCTATGGACATTCTGGCGCGGCCGGTTCAGAACCGGAGCGGCGGAGAGCCGTAACGATCGACAAGGATCTGCCGGGCTTGGCCGGCGGTGAAGATGGAGCCGGTGATGACGAGGGGGAGGTGTTCCGAGGCCGCGTCAAGGCCCATGGCGATGGCGGTTTCGAGGGAATCCGCGACGCGGTGCGTGCGAGGTCCGGCCGCGGAGCGAAGAGTCTCTACCGGCGTGGCGCGGTTTCCGGCGAACTGGGTGAGGATCAGTTCTTCCCCGACGGGATCGAGGGCTTCGATCATTGGCGCCGCGGCCTTGTCTGCGGAGATGGCGAGAACGACGACGCAGTTGGGGAGATCGGCGGCGAGGCGGCGCATGCCCGCGGGGTTGTGGGCGACGTCGAGGATCACGGGGGGATCGTCCAACACGCGCTCCAGGCGGCAGGGCCACCGGACCGACGCCAGCCCTTGGTAGACGGCGTCGCGGACGATACTGGGGTATTGGTCCATGAGCAGTTCGGCCAAAGCGAGGGCGGTGGCGGCGTTGTCGCCTTGGTAGCGTCCGGCCAGACCGAGAGGCGTGTCTTTGATGACCAGCCGCGAGCCGGTGTAGTCGATGGTTTGCGCGAAGGGGTCGCCGTGTAGGGCGTAATGGAAGTCCGCCCCGATTCGCAGGACGGCACTGTTTTCCTCGGCGGCCCGGTCGAGGATCACCTTCAGGGGCTCGGGTTGGCGTTCGGCCACAACGACGGGGACGTTCCGCTTGATGATGCCGGCTTTCTCGAAGGCGATGGCTTCGACGGTGGTTCCCAGATACGCGGTGTGTTCCAGGTCGATGTTGGTGATGGCGCAGGCGATGGGATCGACGACGTTAGTCGAGTCGAACCTCCCTCCCATGCCGACTTCGATGAGCGCGATGTCGACTTTTTTCTGGGAGAACCAGCGGAAGGCGATGGCGGTGCACAGCTCGAAATACGTGGGCGGATTCGGCATGGTCTCAGCGATAGATCTGAAAAACGTAATCTCGTCTTCCAGCGCGTCAGCGGGCATGGGTACACCGTCGATCAGGAAGCGCTCTTCCACGTCGATCAAATGGGGACTTGTGAAGCGGCCGACAGTGCAACCCGCAGCGCGTAAGATCGCGTCAAGAATTGCGACTACGCTGCCTTTGCCGTTGGTGCCGGCGACATGGACGACGGGGTAGTCGCGATGGGGATTGGACGCTGCATCGAGGAGGAGACGGATGTTGTCCAGACCGAGTTTGATTCCGTGGAACTCAAGCCCGGCAAGATAATCGCGGGGGTTCACTGCTGGGGCGCGAGATAGGCCAGGAGTTTGCCGAGCATGGTCCGCATTTCGGTACGGCTGACGATTTCGTCGACGAACCCGTTTTCGAACTGGTATTCGGCGGACTGGAACCCTTCGGGCAACTTGACCTTTAACGCGCCTTCGATTAGCCGGGGACCGGCAAAGCCGATATGGGCTTTTGGCTCGGCGAGGATGATGTCGCCGAGGCTGGCAAAACTGGCCCAAACGCCGCCGGTGGTCGGATGGGTCAAGACGGAGATGTAAGGGATCCCCGCTTCGTTCATGGCGCGGACACCGTCGGAGGTCTTCGCCATCTGCATAAGGCTCAAGATACCTTCCATCATGCGGGCCCCGCCGGAGGACGAGAAGACCACCAGCGGTACGCGTTCGCGAATGGCGTCGTCCGCGGCGCGGACAAATTTCTCGCCCAGCGCCGATCCCATGCTGCCGCCGAGGAATCCGAATTCCATGACACCGAGCGCCGTGCGGGTGCCTTCGATGGAGCCTAGTCCGGTAATCATCGCTTCGGAGAGGCCGGATTTTTCCGTGGACTCTTTCACCTTTTTGGGATAGGAATACGAGGTTTCCTCGACCACGAATCCCAGAGGATCGGAGGACGTAATGCCTTTGTGGGTTTCCTCGAAGGTATCGGGATCGACGAGGAACTCGATTCGTTTGCGGGCACCGATGCGATGATGGAAATCGCAATGGGTGCAGACGAACTGGTTGTCTTCAATTTCTTTACGAGTCACGGCCTGGTTGCAGCCGGGACACTTCATCCACATGCCGTCGGGCACATGACTCTTGCGTCCGATGACCGATACGAACCGTCTACGTTTCAAGAATGGCATGCGTGTGTACTCTCGCACCGGAGGAACGAATGCCGCGCACCTTACTGTTGCGAAGCGATGCGCGCGCCGTGTTCCTCGTGGTTGTCTGCGTGGTAGAGCAGTCTGTCGCAATGGGCGCAGGCGTGAACTTTACCGCCGAGTATCTCGTTTACGATTTGCGCCGTGACCGTCATGTGACAGCCGGTGCAGGTGGTGCCGCTCAGGGGCACAACGGCTGGGCCTGTCTTCTTGTTGGCCCGAATCCGCTTGTATCGCGTGAGGAGAATCGGATCGACCTGGGCCTCCAGGGCTGCCCGCTGTTTCTCCAGCTCGGTGCGCGCCGCGGCCGCTTCGGCAAGCTCGCGGTCGATCTCCGCGCCCGGTTCGTCGATAACGGTGCGTTCGGCCGCGCTTCGTTTATTATCTTGGGCGA
>CAZWDH010000123.1:0-18820 GCA_964632865.1 uncultured Nitrospiraceae bacterium | reverse complement strand
GAATGCGTTGGTTTCGCTCCGGTCGTACGCGGGGAGCGAGACTCCGTGGCAGGCGGCGCCTTCAAGATCCTCGACACTCGCGCCCGCCGCCTGAATCGCCGCGCGGATCGCTCGGGCCAATGCCCGGCCGTCCTTATCCAGGATGAGCGGATTGTTTCCTTCCGCCGCCGCGCCATACCCCGCAACTTCCGCCAGGATAGGAGCGCCGCGCGCTTCGGCGTGCTCGGCTGATTCCAGGATGACGGCACCCGCGCCCTCACTCAGCACGATTCCGTCGCTGTCGCGGTCAAAAGGGCGCATCGCCTTGGCGGGCTCATCGTTTCGTTTTGAAAGGATGCCGAGGGAACAGGTTGCCGCCAGGGTCAATTCGGTCAGCGGTGCTTCGGACGCGCCGCAAATGGCCGCATCTGCCAGTCCCCGCTGAATCTGCATGGCGCCCCAGGAGATAATATCGAGTCCCGTCGCACAGCCGCTCGCCAACGTTGTGGCTGGGCCCCGGGCCTGCAGTACCGCCGAAACATTGGCCGTGGCTGCGTGACCGGATGAAGTGGATGAGGCCAGTTTGTCGATTGTGCTCCAGCCGCCGTTCTCGAACGAGTCGCGGTACTTCATGTAGTACTCGTCCGGGGCACCGGCGCTGGTGCCAAAACCAACGGCTAGGCGCTCGGGCGCGTAGCCGGCTTCGGCAAGGAGTGCGTCTTCGGCCGCAAGCTTGGCGCTGGCGACGGCCTGGTGCACGTAGCGGTGCCACCGCTTCACATCCGCTTTCCTCAGGTAGTCATTCGCGTCGAAACCCCAAAGCTCGCCCGCGATCTGACAGGGAAACGGCGACGGGTCGAACCGTTCGATCCTGCGGACCCCAGATTTACCTTCCTCCAAGGAGTTCCAGAACGCCTTTCGTCCAAGGCCATTGCACGCGAGAATGCCAAATCCGGTGATGACGACTGTCCGAGGATGCATCCATCAATTCCCCACTGCCATGCGCGACGGCTCGTACGGCTTCAAGGCAACACCTTTTGCCGGAACGCAAACCGCCTCGTTGAACTGGTCCACCAAGGTGGCTACCCCGGAGGTGTCCCCGCAAACGAGTTCAAGCTGCGCGCGCGCTACAAACTGCCGTTCCCGGTTTTCGTATCCGGCCAGCCGCGCAAGCCGTACCAAGTCATGCGGGGCGGAGGCCAGCACGCCTCGCTGCTCCAGCTCTTCCACGAGATTCCGATTCTCTCCTATTACCTGGCTGGAACTCAATCCTGCAACGCTGAATGGTAGGGTAGGCCATTGGTTGTCCATTAAGGGAAAACGCCGGGCGCTCGCCATCGCGCGAGCCAGTGCCCGATCGCGCCGGACACGGAAACCGTAGTGCGCACTGCGCTCGAACCACTCCGAATGGGGGAACACCTGAGGGACGTCCACGGCTGCCGCGTCAGGTCGCGTACGCTCCACAAGGCGGATTGTCTCCGCCTTGGTGTGGTAGTCATCAGCCGGGCCGGGGTAAACAAATCGTGCGATCGTATATAGACCGGCGCTGCGGCTGGCGCGCAACATCGTTTCCAATTCCGTAACGGTCACGCCCCGTCCGAAGAAATCGTCGAGGAGACGTTGACTGCCCGTGTCCACGGAAAACGACATGACTTCGCACCCGGAAGCACGGAGTACGCTGAACATGGCAGGCACGACGCCCAAACACGCGCTCGACCTCGCGTACACAATGTTGGTTCCCCGGCGGAGCAGCTCGTGGCCTACGGCCGTCATGTGAGATGCCGTAGCGGCCGGCCCGCAAAGGCTAAACGCCCGCGCACCGTAGAGTGTCGCAATACGCCAGATCTCATTGCAGACGGCCGAAACCGGTTTCATCCGCACGGCATTCCCACGGTGCGTTTGCGGGGATGAAAATGTTGCGACCGAACCCCGATTGTCTTCGAGTTCAAAGAGGCGCAATTTTTGTCCGCAGCGAAGTGCCGGGTATGTGTCCGGTTCGTACGCGGGTGGCGGGTAATTCCCCAATCCGAGGCCGTCGCGCTGCGAATCACCTTTCGGGAAATCGCCGGTGGCGAGCGCAATGTTCGGCACGGAAGACCACATTTCCGGCGCATCAATCTTCTCGGCGAAACCGACGAGGCTCAGTTCCACATCGGCCAGGCAAAGACAGTCGAACTCGCGATACTCTCGTGCAATGTAGTCCCCGTACAAGTCGATCATCGGTCCAAACGCTATGACCCGCAGCTTCGGACGGCTATTCTTGAGCCGGCGGGCGATCCGTGCAGCATATCGAAGATCTTCAACCGCCCGAATCATGAATCCCGCAAAGTGCAAACCGGGCTGACGGGCCAGCCGTTGGGCAACGATCTCGCATTGCGATTCGAGCTTGCGAACCAGCAATCGGTCCGAGGCCCGAATCTGCCACAACGTGTGAAGCGTTTGAAGCGGATTCAAGCCCGGGTCCGCGAGGATTGACTCGCTGACGGACCGCGCCATGTCACTCAACTTCCCTTCAAGGAGTTCTTCAACTGCGGTAACCGTTCCGTAGTCAAAGATCCTTGTCGTGTGCCCCGCGTCGAGCAGACTACCAGCCGCGACAGCAAGGTGTCGGCTAGGCATAAGTGCATTGATATCAAAAGGATATCCGGGGAAGTGAACGAGTGCGCTTCGAGTCTTCATGGCCACTCCTTGCCGCTTGAGACCTGATGGGTGGGCCTAATCGCTTTCCCCACAAACCACAATAGAGGGGACATGTGCCCTCCGTGGCTGCATTTGATCCCCAATATATCGCGGGCATTATATCAGAAGCACTATATCTGTGCAAGGAGACAGAATATATGCAATATGTTGGATTTACTGGACAGGCATCTTGTCACTTGTTCCGCTACGGTGGGGCCGGAGTCGCGATGGGCGGGATGGTCCGGTTCTGGGCGACGGATGCGTGATGTATCGATTACATTTTCCCGGTGGGCGAGTTGGGCGGCGAACTGCGAATCGGGCGAAATTCTCGTCGGACGTACTCCGGCGACACCGTAGGAAACACGAGTTGCGAAAGAAAGCTATCGTATACGTATACGTGTCGAAACCGCAGCTGTCCAAAAGAAAGGAATTGAGCGGGTCTGGCACGCGGCCAATCGCTAAGGAACCTCCAATCGTGTGGTCGGGGAGACGCGCCAGCGCGTTTTGGAGTGGGTGATCGAATCCATGAACGAGCAGAAGTTGCGCTTGGCATCGTACCGCGAAATCGCCACCTTCATTCGCAACGCAGACTCGCGGAATCTCACATCATGAAGCAATTGATCGATGGAGTGGGCAACCTCGCTCCGCCGAAGTCGCCGGGCCCGAAGGGCGATTCCGGCGCCCTGTTCGACTAAGGGCCACATGGTGAAATATTGGTCGATGTTCGAGGTGACGCCAAGCACCGGTGTCCCAGCGTTGAGCGACTGGTACACGGTACCCTTGCCCCCGTTGCAGATGGTCAGGTCCGCGCGACTGCACGCATCGTGGCCCGGCAGGAAGTCCGCCGCGAACAGGTTCGGCGGCAGGGGCAGATCTACGGGATTGCCCGCGGACGAGAAGATGACGGTAACCGGCAGATCGGAAAGCACCTCGAAAAGGTATGGCAGAACCGAATCCTCCCCCGAGTAGCCCAACGTGAGGTACACAACGGGCTTGTCCGGCGGCAGATCGCCCCACCACGGGGGAAGCGGAACGTTTGGCGACCACATATCGGGGCCGATATAGCGGTGGTTTGTGGGCAGTGGACTGGTGGGAGAAAGCTCAGGCACGTCCAGATACAAATACCAACTCTGGCACTTCTTGGGCCAATCAATCCATTGGCGGATATTGTCGAGAGGCTCAAGGCCGTACGCCAGTCTCGCCTGATTCAATGGCCGTGCATGGATTTTTTTCACCAGCGGCAATACCCGGTGAAAGAACGCGGCATCGAGGCGTTTGCCAAGCAGTGGCCGCAACGGGGTGTCCAAAACGGGCAGCGGTTGCGTGGAGTACGAGCCGTAGTGTGCGTTCAGCAGGAAGATCAGTGGCGTATTCGTGATCTCGGCGCTGATGGTCGCGGAAGCCCGGAAATCACAGATGACAACATCAGGGTGAAGCTCTTTGAATACTCTCAGATCGTCCTCGACCGAACGGCAAAGTTCATCACCTCGAAAGATGGGTTTGTCTTTCTTGGCCCGCGCCATGAAGGTATCGGATGGAACGGTCTCGATCTCAACGTATGCGAGTTCACTCGCCTTCACGTGATGTTCGCTATTCTTCCCGGTCGCGAAGTACACGTCGTAGCGCGCGGCATCCAGCGCCCGCGCGAGCAGGAGCGGACGTACCACGTGCGATTGCGATACATCCTCGGCCATGAACAGAACGCGAGGCTTCTTGCGGTTCTCCATATACCTTCTCGATCTGTCGCGGACATCGCGAAACGAGGGCGCGACTCCGGACATATGGGATAGAATCCTAGCTCCACAGCAGTATATACCCACCAGCTTCACTTGGCAAGGGAAAAGAGCTTTGGCGCTATCGATCTCAGCCGCGCGCAGGGTCTCCGAGAGAGTACTAAATGGCTCATTGAGCCTCTGAGTTGTTGGGGCCGGACCTTTGTTTGATGGGAAGTCCGTTTGATATACTGCGGCCTGATTTCGCAGTCTCGGGGGCTAACGAGGGACCTATGGATATGTTAACGCTCCAGAAGATTCTGACCTACGCCGTCAAAAACGGCGCATCTGACGTACATCTCACTGTTGGGAGTCCTCCCGCAGTCCGAATCGACGGTGTCATTCGATTTATTCGTGAGGCAGAGCCGCTAAACCCCGAAGATACAATCCGGTTCCTGGACGATATCATGACCGAGACGCAAAAGGAGCGATTTCTGGAGTCGGGCGACGCGGACCAGGCGCTCGGTGTGCCGGGGCTGGGCCGTTTCCGTGTGAATTGCATGATGCAGCGCGGTTCAGTCGGAATTGTCATGCGTCACGTTAAGGGCAAGATTCTGAGTTTCAAGGACCTCAATCTGCCGCCCGCGTTGGAAGCGATTACGCGCATGCCTCGTGGACTTGTATTGGTGACGGGTACGACGGGTAGCGGTAAATCGACGACGCTCGCATCCATCATCGATCTCATCAATGAGAACCGGCGTTGCCACATTGTGACGTTGGAAGATCCCATCGAGTACCTCCACCACAACAAGAAAAGCATCATCAGTCAACGCGAAGTGACGATCGACACGAAGAATTTCAACACGGCGCTTCGCGCAGTGATGCGTGAAGATCCGGACGTGATTCTCATCGGAGAAATGCGCGACGCCGAGACGTTCCAGGCGGCCATCTCCGCCGCGGAAACGGGACACCTCGTCTTCAGCACGCTGCATACGACCAACGCCATGCTGACCGTTGACCGTATCCTCGATCTGTTCCCATCCAACCACCACGCACAGGTCCGGTCCCAGTTGTCTTTGCAGCTGCGCGCTTGCGTTGCCCAGCGATTGCTCATGTCGAAGGACGGGGAAGGCCGCGTTCCAACGGTTGAGATCCTGTTCAACAGCCCGGCCATCGCATCCCTGATCAAGGAGAACAACCTCAAGCAAATCCCCAACGCCATTGCCGGCGGCAAAGAAGACGGAATGCAGACCTTCAACATGAGCCTCGTGGAACTCGTGAAGAAGGGGCTCGTGTCGCAGGAAGAGGCGGAGTGGAACAGCGACAACCCCGACGAGCTCAAGATGAATCTCCAGGGGATTTTCCTGAGCCAGGGCCGTGGTGGTATCTTGAAACGCTAAACCGGTCCAGCGCGGCCGGGTAACCGGGAGGGCCGCATGGACAACCCAAATCGCAGACAGTTTCTCGCAGCGGCGGGCAAGACTTTGGCAAGCGCCGGTCTTGCCGCCGCTGTTTCGCATTCCAGCACGCGTGTGGAAGCGGCCGAGCGGCCCAATGTCATTCTGATCATGACCGACGATCAGGGCTTCGGCGACCTTGCGTGTCACGGCAATCCGCACATCCGCACGCCGAACCTCGACCGGCTCCATGATGAGAGCACGCGGGTGGATCAATTCTACGTTTCACCGGTTTGCGCTCCAACCCGTGCGAGCCTGATGACCGGTCGCTACAACTACCGCACCGGCGCCATCGACACGTACCGTGGCCGCGCCATGATGTACCCCGACGAAACGACTGTGGCGGAGATTCTGTCGCAGGCCGGCTACGCGACCGGGATCTTCGGGAAGTGGCATCTCGGGGATAACTATCCCCTGCGCCCCATGGACCAGGGCTTTCAGACCTCGCTCGTGCACCAAGGCGGCGGAATCGGCCAGCCGTCGAATCCGCCGGACAACGACTACTACGATCCCTTCCTGCTGGACAACGGCGAACTGAAACAGTTCACCGGATACTGCACGGACATCTACACAGATGCCGCAATGCAATTCATCGAGCAGCACCAGAAGGATCCGTTTTTCGTTTACCTGCCCACGAACGCGCCGCACACACCGTTGACCATCAAGGACGAATTGGTCGAGCCCTATCGCGCGATGGGACTCGATGACGACGTGGCGAAGGTCTACGCCATGATCACCAACATCGACGACAACGTCGGACGATTATTGGACAAGGTCGATGCGCTGGGTTTGGCCGACAACACCATGATCATCTTCCTGACCGACAACGGCCCGCAGGGGATGAAAGGCGGCGTGCGCTGGAACGCCGACCTGCGCGGCGCGAAAGGAACCGTATATGAAGGCGGCATCCGCGTACCCTTCTTCGTGCGGTGGCCGACGCGATTGCAGGCGAGGCGTATGGTCGATCGCGTAGGCGCGCACATCGACGTGATGCCGACGATACTCGATGCCTGCGGGTTGGACGTCATGGACTCAATGGACGTCGATGGACGCAGTCTGCTGCCGCTACTTGCCGGAGAAAGCATGACCTGGACAGACCGTTCGCTCTTCTTTCAATGGCATCGCGGTGACACGCCGGAGCCCTACAACAGTTGCGCCGTCCGCACGCAGCAGTACAAACTCGTCAACGGTGTCGAACTCTACGACATCGCGAATGACCCCCACGAGAAGAACGATATCGCGGCGGCCCATCCCGAAATCGTTGCGCGACTCCGGCGTGATTACGAAAACTGGTTCGAGGACGTGGTCGGCGAACGCGCCGCCATCCCGCCGCGCATCGCCATTGGCAGTCACGCGGAGAACCCGGTAGTCCTTACGGTCCAGGATCAGCGCGAGGGCGACCCCGAGTGGTACGGGCTCGGCGGGTATTGGCTGGTCGAGGTCGTCCAGGCCGGGCAATACGAGGTCACTCTGCGTTTTGACGAAAAGGCGCTTCCCGGTCAAGCGCATTTCAGCCTCGGCGGCATCCACGTGACGCATCCGTTGAAGGAAGGTGAACGAGATACGACGCTTCCGATTATCAACCTACCCGCGGGTCCGGCAACGGTTCGAGGCTGGGTCGCATCCCCGGAACAGAATCGCGGGGCGCTGTATGTGGAGGTCAAACGCGCAGAGTAAGCAATTGTTCGCACTCGACCGCGGAGAAACGTCCGATTTGTGGATCCCTTGAGATAAGAGCGAACTTATACCGCGCTATGAACTTGTGGGCAAGGTTTTCACTCCTCCACCCGCAGTACCCGCCGGCCCGTGTATGTCTGCCCGAACATGTCCGTCGCGCGGACTTCGATGAAGTGATAGCCGGTCTTGAGATCGGCGGGGAGGTTGGCCCGCCAGAGATGGCTCGTTTCGCGAGGCGCGCTAGAAAGGCGGAATAGCGGACGAAACCCGGTCTCCATCTTCTTGCGGATCTCTTCAGGGTCACCGGTGATACCGGCCAATTCGGCTGCTTTGTCGAGGAGCGCGAGTTCACGTTGGTACGCCGCCTCGTAGAACGGATCCGGGCCCGTCTTACGGCTCATTTCCACCCAGTCGCGTTCGCCGATGCGGTATTCCACGATCGACCGCTCCGAGCCCGCGAAGACGTTGACAACGACCTCCGTGGAACCTGCGTCCAACACCGGCACGGCTTCCGGCGCGAATATATTCATCTGGTAATCCGCTGGACGCCGCGCTGCCTTGAATTCGACTGAATATGTGTTGCCGTCGAAAGTAATGATGCTGTACCCGTTGGGGCCGCCGTCCGCCATTGTGGTATGGGGAAGCCCGACTTCATCGTATAAACCCTTCCACCAGCTTCCGCAGGCAGTGTTGTTGACGAGGTGGTGATGGGGTTCGTCTCCGTGCCAATGGGTGGAGCTGTCCATGAAGAAGTGCTCTTGCCGATGCCAGTGGGCGGACAACGAAAAGGTGTGGGGGAAACCGTCCAGAACGTCGAAGAATGCGTCCCGATCCTCGACCTCTCCGAGCGGGATGTGCATCAGCGGAACAATCAAATGGTCTTTGGGTACGAGCGCCAAATCGTTTCGCAGGAATTGCAGTTGCTCCTCGCCGATGCGTCCAATGTACCCGTCGCCTTGCCACAGAACATCATTCAACGCGATGAAATGGACCTTGCCGTAGTTGAACGCGTAATGGGACGGCCCAAAAACGCGTTCGTAGGATTCGTCCGCGTGTTCGTTGTTGGGTGAGTCCTGATTCAGGTCATGGTTACCGACCACGTGGCGCCATGGCCGTTCAAGCAAGCCTACCGAATGAATCAACGGTTCGAACATGTCGAGATTGTTGTCGACCAAATCTCCTAGCGTGATCCCGAATGCGGCTTCCACGTCCGCAAGTTCCTCGATCAGATCGTGCCCCAGGAAATCGACCGTTTGCTGGTTCGGGGTCTGTGTATCGCCCAGACAGATCACGCGGAACGTTTCGGGCTCATTGTGTTTGCGTAATGGAAAATCAATGGACTCCGGCAAGGCACCGGTGGGAGCCACACCCGGGAATCTTGATTCCGGCGATCCGGCCGGTTTGTGGATATAGTAGAATCGCGGGACTTGCGTTACCGCGTCGATCGGCGTTTCCCAACCGCTCGGTTTGATTACGAACACGATGGTGTCGTCGTTCACCGGAACCGTGTAGTGCCCTTGCTCGTCGGTCTGCACGACGTCAGTTCCATTCGAAACACCCACCGACGCGATCCCCGGCTCGCCTTCGTCGCGGACGCCGTTCTCGTTCTGGTCATCGAATACAATCCCCGTTGCGTTTTGTGCCAATGCGGAAAAAACTAAAGCGAAAAGGCACAGTACACTCGTCATAAGTCGCTTCATTCCCATGATTTCAGTTCATCTCCCACTGGGTTGGCGCTTAAGGTACACCGTGTACCGAGGCTTGTCGCAGAGTAGTTCGGTGGGCGAACAAGGTCAAGCCCTTCGTGCTCTGGAACGTGCCCTGTCACGGGTCTTGCGAGGATGGGGTATTCGAAGGTTCGCCAGCCGCTTTCGCGCTTTCGGGATCTCCTTCCGATACTGCGGCAACCACTGCGCCTGCGCGACAAGCATCTCATCCACCATCTGCCAAACTTCCGGCGGGTTGCACACCGCGCCTACGAGCGCGTCGTGGAGCATGGCTTGTTTGAGCAAATTCACGTCGCCGTGCACTGCAGCTTCGACGGCCATACGCTGTACCTGAACGCTGACGTTGCACGTGGCGGCGCAAGCGAGGGGCAGATCGCCAACGAGAGTCATGTTCAGTCCGGTCCGGTCGACGTAACCCGGCGCTTCGATGACGCAGTCAGGCGGCAAATTGGTGATGCATCCGTTGTTGATCGTATTGAAGTGCCCGCGATAGATCCGACCGGTTTCTATGGCTTCAACGATATAACTGCCGTGCTCCGCGGAGCGGTTCTCCGGTGAATACTCCGGCGCGGCTGCTTTCATCCACTTCGCGAAGTCCTTCTTGAACTGATTGCGCGTCTCCTTACAGACACGCAGATACCCGCCGGTTTCGCCGTGAATCCAATCGCTGCGGTCAATCCACTTCGCAATCTCCTTGCGCCGTTTGCGGTACCACGGCACGTACTCCGACACGTGGCCGTTGCTTTCGGTCGTGTAGTACCCGAAGCGCCGCAGCATATCGATGCGTACTTTCTCAGTCTTGCTGTAAACCGGATGCTTCTCGAATCCCGCCAGCAGCTTCCCCGTCATATCGCGGCCCTTGTGTTCCACCTTGATAAACCACGTCTGATGATTGATACCCGCCGCGACCACATCGACTTCACCCATGGGGAGACTAAGGACGTTCGCGATCTGTTCCCAGGAATGGTGCACGCCGTGGCAGAGCCCGATGGTCTTAACGCCGCCGTACCGATTGCAGGCCCACGTCAACATGGCCATGGGGTTCGAGTAGTTCATGAACACGCAGCCCGGCGCGGCCACTTCGCGGATGTCCCTGCAGAAATCGAGGAGCACCGGGATTCCGCGCTGGCCGTACATGATTCCGCCTGCGCAAATGGTGTCTCCCACACACTGGTCAATGCCATACTTGAGCGGGATTTCAATGTCGGTCTTGAATGCTTCCAACCCGCCGACACGCACCAGGCTGAACGCGTAGTCAGCGCCCTCGAGCGCGCGACGGCGGTCGATCGTCGCCGCCACTTTCGCGGGAAGCCGATTAGCCTTGATATCGCGCTTCACGAGTTGCGTAACCATGTCGAGGTTCTGCCGGTTGATATCCGTGAAGGCAAACTCGGTATCCTGAAGTTCCGGCACCGTCAGGATGTCCTGAACCAACCGGCGCGTGAATCCGATGCTTCCGGCGCCAATCATTGCTACTTTGATCGACATGGTCTTTGCTCCACCAGAATTCGGTAAACCGGATTCTACCCCTTCACCGCGATGCCTTTATACTGGTACCCCGCGAACTTGGGCATGCCGCGAAAACAGAAGTTCTCGTATTGCTCGAACCGAAACCCGGCCCCATCGATGAGTGCCTTGATATCGCGATCGAAATGACATCCGTCACCAATCACTTTCTGAATCGGGGTGAGTTTGTGCTGCCACCATTGCGTTCGCGGCGTATCGGCGAGTCCGTGTTCTACGAACAGGAGTTGCCCATCGGATTTCAAGACCCGCCGCAGCTCGGACAGGGCCTGTTCCACCCCGCCAATGCTGCACAAGGTCCATGTGCTAACCACCGTGTCGAATGACTCGTCGTCCATCGGCAGGTTTTCACCACGGAGTTGGTGCAATTCCACGTCGATGGGACTGTCGGCAATTCGTTTTCGCGCGATCTTGTTGAGTCCCGGATTTGGATCTATCGTGGTCAGGTTCGTGATGTGCTCCGGGTAGTACGGCAGATTGTGTCCGGAGCCGAAACCGATTTCAAACACTCTGCCCCGCGCACGCTTCAGTACCTCCGGCCGCGTATCTGCGAATTGCTTCCCGCCCATAACGACATCCAAAAGGCACGGGCACACCCGTGTGCTGTAGAAACCCATAGTGGCGAACTCCCATTGCAGCGTTTGAAAGTATAGTGTACGCAGATCCGCATCCGGCATTCAGCTTTTCTGGATGACCGGGGTTGTGGCACTGTATCGGGCATGGTGTTGGGGATCTCATAGCTTCGACGGGTTAGACCAAAGGAGTGTCTTGAAGTGTATGCATTTGGTTTTGTTGTGGCGATGATCGCGGCTGCGGGTCAGAATCAGGCAGACGTTGACGAACGATGGAGCGTGGAATCGATAAACGCCTGGTACGCCGCACGTCCCTGGCTCGCGGGGTGCAACTACATCCCCAGTTCTGCCGTCAACCAATTGGAGATGTGGCAGGCCGGCACCTTCGATCCCGAGATTAACGATCGCGAGCTGGGTTACGCGGCGAAACTGGGTTTCAATACCGTTCGCGTGTATTTGCATGACATTCCCTATCGTGACGATCCGGAGGGTTTCCTGGACCGCATTGACCAGTTTCTCGCCATCGCCGACCGGCACGGCATCGCCCCGCTGTTTGTGCTGTTCGACTCGTGCTGGGACCCCTTACCGCAGGCGGGCAAGCAGCGCGACCCGAAACCGCACCTGCACAACTCGGGCTGGGTGCAAGGTCCGTCGGTCGAGATTCTCAAGGACCCCGCGCGTTACGCCGAGGTGGAACCCTACGTCACCGCCGTTCTGACCCGTTTTCGCGAGGACTCGCGCATTCTAGGTTGGGACCTCTACAACGAGCCCGGCAACAACAATGGGAGCAGCTACGGCAGCCAGGACCTTCCGAACAAAGAAGAGATGTCGTTGCGTTTTCTTGAGCAGGTCTATCGCTGGGCGCGCGATGCGAAACCGAGCCAGCCTCTGACGGTAGGCGTCTGGACGGGTGGCTGGTCCGACCCTGAAAACCCTTCACCGCTAACCCGGTTCATGCTCGACCATTCCGACTTCATCAGCTTCCACAGCTACGCGCCGGTGGATGAAGTGAGAAAGCGTGTCGAATCGTTAAAACCGTGCGGCCGGCCCATCGTCTGCACGGAGTACATGGCCCGCACGGCGGGGAGCACGTTTAACGACGTGATGCCGTATCTGAAGGAGCAAAACATCGGCGCCTACAACTGGGGCCTTGTCTCGGGCAAGACGCAGACGATCTACCCGTGGGAGTCGTGGACCAGGGAATTCACCGAGGAGCCGCCGATCTGGTTCCACGACATCCTCCGGCCGGACGGCACGCCCTTCGACGCCGCAGAAGTGCACGTGATTCGCGAGCTAACCGGGGCAACCGCCGCGAGTGACGACGAGTAGACGTTTCTATTTGGCCGGAGGCGGCGTCTTCAGCCACGCCAAGTTAAACGCGTACTGCTGCCGGCTGCTGATGAGATGGATGGTGCCATCCGCCCCCTGGCACACGGACAGGTATCCCTTAGGCTCCGCGTGGTCGCCGTCCAGGAGAAACATCCTGCCGTCCATTGCTTCCACGTCGCGTCCCGCCCCATCATCCGTGATCAGGCGCTTAATGGGCCAGGTTTCGCCGTCGTCAAAGGAAAGCGCGCCAAACAACCCGGTCCCGACTCGCTCGGCGCCCGTCGCGTCCGTGAACATCACCTCGGGCGCAAACGACGCGAAGAAGAGCGGCCCCTCCTGCAACCTCGTGAGAACCAGACGCTGGCCGCCACCAATAGGCGGGAAGGGTGACGGCTCGTAAGTCCAGGCTTTCCCCAAGTCACTCGAAAGGCTCTTGGGCATGCGTTCGTCGATGGTTTCGCCCCGTCCGAGTGCCATGAGCCGGCCGTCCGCCAACTGCGTGACGCCCGCGTGAATCCCGGCAATCGTACCACCCGGGTCGGTCCACGTAAGCCCGTCGTCGTAGCTGAGATGAATCGCGGTTCCCCCATTTCCGCCTGTGACCGCGTCGCAGGGCAGCAGAATCGCGCCTTCCCGTGTTCGGATGACCGACTCGATCGGCATATGGCGCAAGCTGTGTTCGGGAACGATCAGACGTGCCTTCGACCAGGTCTTGCCGCTGTCCGTCGAGGTCCGCATGACGGTCGCCAGATTGCCCCACGTGGCGGCAACGCTGAGCCCGTTAAAGTGGTAGAGCGTCTTGTCGCCGTCAAACCATAGGGCCGATGCGTGATCGTTCCGGTCCGGTGCGTCCCAGAACATCTCCGCCTCGTCCCATTCGTCCTGACCGTATCTCAACCGGCTGGCGACGATGCACAATTCCCGGCCACGCTCTTCGTAGCAGGAGTACCAGATGGCGAGCAGATCGCCGTTCGGACATTCCACGATGGCCGGGCAGTGGTTGTGTTGTGAGAAGATGGGGCCGTTTGAGCCTTCCGGAACGTGCACATACTTCTGTGGACCGCGAAAGAAGGGCGCGTCGGCGCTCGATTGTGGTCCGTACGCATCGGGGCGGTCCGTGCGAACGTTTTCCTGCCAACGGGCTGGTTTGGGAATCGGCAACGGTTCGGTGTCCGGCATCTCGCCAATCACCACGCGGAATCCGATCACCCAGGTCCGTTCGTCCGGCAGCGTCGCCGCGCGGTTGGCCGAACGCAGGTAGAACGGTTCTGTCGAATGGCTTCCGCCGCGCGCCACGCGAAAATCGCCACCGGTACGACCGACCGGATCCTTTTGCGGCCCTTCCACGTAAGGCCCGTACCAGTCGAGGCACCATTCCTCCACGTTGCCGTGCATATCGTGGAGTCCCCAGGTATTGGGCGGCGTCTTGCTCACATGCAAGGCGATGGCGGGTTCGTCGGACGAGCGCTCGGGGTCCGGATACCACGACACGCCGGGGTTCTGCAGGTAGCCTTCCGGCAGCGTGTCTCCCGTGTGATAGTACGTAGTCGTGCCCGCGCGGCACGCGTACTCCCACTCGGCTTCCGTGGGCAGGCGATAGGGGCGTCCCTCTTGCTCCGACAGCCACTCGCAAAACGCGACGGCATCATTCCAACTGACGAAGATGACCGCCTCATCGTCTTCGCTCGAGAACTTCAGTTTGCCGCGCAATTCCTTATGCGCGGGATCGAAGGTTTCGTATTGGGCGTTGGTTACTTCCGTCGTGCCCATGTAGAAAGGCCGGGAAATGGTGACACGATGCGCGGGCCCCTCATCCGCATCCCCCGTCGTGCGCCAGGGGCGCCCCGTTATTGCTTCCGGCAAGTCACCTTCGAATCCCATCTCGAAGGAGCCGGACTCGATTCGGACGAGTTCCATACCGATCGAGTTGGTATGAGTCGCGCCTTCGGGAAGTTGTGCTCCAGCCGCCAGACAAACTGTAAGGATACTCGCGAAAGACCGCATACGACCCCCCTCTTGGGATTTCAAACTGGGCAATCAAATCCGAATATCGAAATCCGAAATTCGAAACAAGCTCCAATGACCAAAATCATAACGAGTAAAACGCACCAGATCACGACAATCGCGTTGCCGGTTTATTTCTTTCGGTCATTAAAATTTGTTTCGGATTTCGAGATTCGAATTTCGAATTTTGGCTGTCACGTTGCCAGTTCCCCGGCATGTTCCTTGATCTTCGTGAAGATGTCGACGATGTCCTGCATGTCTTGAAGTGTCCCAAGCAGGAGGGGGTGGGTGAACCAGATGACGCTGCGTTCACACATGTCTTCAGCAACCGGACATGACACCTTCGTGTAGTCTGGTCCGCCTTTGCGGTTCAGGAAGACCGGCTGTTTGTGCAGGGGACGAATGTAGCCGCCGCCGCAGGGGAGCCCTTCCGCTTTGGCCGCTTCGACGATCTGGTCACGTGAGCAGCCGAACTTCTCCGGGTCAATTTTCATACCGTAGAGATGATAGGCGCGCCGCGTCATGCGGGAGTCGCCGGGCTGCGGCGTGATGCCTTCGATGGCGGAGAGATGCTCGTTGAGGAATGCGCCGTTCTTCTCGCGCAGAAGGGTCTGGGCTTCCAGGCGCGTGAGTTGTGCGCTCAGAACCGCCGCGCCGAATTCGCCCATCCGCGCGTTCGTACCCACTTCGGTGTGCTCGTACCAGGCCGCACCCTTGTGGCGGCCGCAGTTTGAGATGGACCGGCACAAGTCGCCGAAGTCCTCATCATCCGTTGTGATTACTCCGCCCTCGCCGGCGGTGATGTTTTTCGACATCTGGAAGCTGAACGCTCCCCCCTTGCCGAGCGCGCCCGTGCCCTTGCCCTTCCACTTGGATCCCCATGAATGGCACGCATCCTCGATGACGGCGATACCGTGTTTCCCGGCAATGGCATTGATCCGATCCATGTCGGCCACGGCGCTCGCGAAATGCACGGGGATGATAGCCTTCGTGCGTTTCGTGATGGCGGCTTCGATGAGGTCCGGGTTCAAGTTCCAGGTTTCGTCCACATCTACGAAGGTAACTTCAGCGCCCACGCGCAGGACGGCGCTCGCCGTGGCGACAAAGGTGTACGGCGGCACAATGACTTCGTCGCCATGTCCGACGCCCAAGGCTTGGAGCATGATCTCCAGTGCCGCCGTGCCGCTGTTCACCGCAACGCAGTATTTCGCATCCTGAAACGCCGCGTACTCCTTCTCAAACTGAGCGACGCGATCGCTGAGAAACCACTTGCCGCTTTCCAACACGTCCAATAGTGCTTGCCGCTCCAAGTCATCGAAAATCGGCCACTTCGGCCATGCCTTGTCAGCGGAACGAACCGGGGTACCCCCTTTTAATGCCAGCGGCGACGTGGAAACGGTGGACATGAAACTTCTCCCTTTGATGAAAAACCCCGGGAGAAGTTTACTGGTTTGTGACGGTAAGGGTCAAAATCGGCCGGAAGCGGAGCACCGGCAAATTGACTGCGTGCATCGCTGCGATTAGAGTGGTACGATCCCGCGTGCGGTGCTTGGGCGTTTTGCTCCGGTACGCGTGTGCATGATGCGGTGTCTTCTTGGAGGCATCATGTTGCTTCAAGCCGGGGACTTTGAAAGTCCAGGGACTGTGCGCCCTGAGTTTTGGGAGAAGTATTGATGGCGAAGAAGATGGAACCGGGTCCGATTGCGTATTTCGAGGGGGATTACGTCCCCATCGAGAAGGCGAACGTAAGCATCCTGACCCATTCCTTTAATTATGGCACGGCCCTGTTCGAGGGCATCCGCGGGTATCATTGCCCGGACGACAACAACATCCTCATTTTTCGGCTGAAAGAACACGTGGACCGGTTGGTCCGGAACTTTTCCATTCTGTGTATGAACGTGGCGGAGTCACGGGAACAAATCGAGCAAATTTGCGTCGAGCTGGTCAAGCGGTCTGAGTTCCGGGAGGGCGTGTATATCCGGCCCATTGCGTACAAGTGCGAACACTCGCTCGGCCCGAAGCTCCACGATGTGGACAGCCGGTTCTGCTGCTGGATCATGAAGTTGGGCGACTACGTGGATATTGCGTCCGGCCTCGACGTGGTGGTTTCGTCGTGGCGGCGCCTCTCCGACAACGCCATCCCCAGCCGCGCGAAGACCGTCGGCAGCTACATCAACTCGTCGCTGGCGTCCAGCGAAGCCAAGCAGGCGGGATTTGATGAGGCCATCTTCCTGCGCGAAGACGGCAGCGTCGCCGAAGGCAGCGCCATGAACCTGTTCATCGTGCAGGAGGGCAAGCTCATCACTACGCCGCCCACGGCGGACATACTCGTGGGAATCACACGCAATACCGTCATGCAGATCGCGTCGGAAGAACTGGGCATTCCCGTCCTTGAACGGGCCATATCGCGAACCGAGTTGTACGTGTCCGACGAAGTCTTTTTCACCGGCACGGGCGCGCAGGTTGCGCCGGTCCGTTCCGTCGACCGCCGAAAGATCGGCAACGGCGAACCGGGCCCGATTTCGAAGAAGTTGCAGGACCTCTATTTCCAGGTCGTCCAGGGGAAAGTCGCAAAGTACGCCCACTGGTGTACGCCGGTGTATTGATCGTGCGGATTCGCGGTTGACTTCGCTCGACTCGAAGAACATCCCCCTTGATCCCCCTTCAAAGGGGGAGTTTGCGCAAGTCGAAGTTGACCGAAGCAAGTATAGTCTCGTTCGGGAAGTTGAGGCGTTCGTTCATGCTCAATGCAACGCGAAGCGTTGCGAATAATTCCCCCTTTGAAGGGGGATCAAGGGGGATGTTTCTTAGGCGTTCAAGGCGTTGCGAAACGCGAAGACTGTCTAATCGGAAGGTGCTAAGCGTTCAGGCGGAGGTTCATGGCGGAGTTACGCAGCTACATTATTCTCGACAGACTGCAGGAGCAACTAGCCGCCTTCATGGCGTCCACGGTGCAGGGCTACATGCCTGTTGCGGGCATGTCCAACCTCTTCGTCGAAGTCGCGCCCGGCATGGAGATAGTCCGGCTCCTCGACATCGCCGTGAAAGCCACGGATGTGCGCCCCGCCATCCAGGTGGTCGAGCGTAGTTTTGGAACCCTCGAAGTTCATTCCGAATCCCAGGCCGATGTCCGCCAGGCGGGGCAGGCTGTCCTCGATGCCCTCGGTCTGAAAGAGTCCGACCGCCAGAAGCCGCGCATCGCGTCCAGCACCGTCATCCGCAAGGTCGATCCTTATCACGCCTCTCTCATCAACAAGAGCCGTAGCGGCTCCATGTTACTCGCCGGGCAGACCCTCTTCATTCTGGAGACGCAGCCCGCCCTTTACGCTATACTGGCAGCCAACGAGGCGGAGAAGGCCAGCCGGGTCACCTTGGTGGACATCCGGCCCTTCGGCAACTTCGGCCGCCTCTACCTGGGAGGCGAGGAAGCGGACGTGGTCGTCGGCAGTGAAGCGGCGATCCAATCGCTCGAAGGCCTCTCCGGCCGGGTTGGGTGATGACCGTAAGAGGAGTGGAATGCACATATCTTGTATCTTGGCAGGAGTAACTCCATGAAACAGCCATATTTCACGACCTCAAACGGTATCCTCTACAATGCGGATTGCCTGGACGTATTAGCTCGAATGAAGTCCGGGGTCATAGACACGGTTTTTGCAGACCCCCCATTCAATCTTGGCAAAGACTACAAAAATGGTTACAACGACGAAGTGAATCATTCTGAATACATCGCATGGTGCCGTGATTGGATTCGCGAATGCTGTCGGATATTAAAGCCTGGCGGGGCCTTCTTTCTGTACGCCACGCCGGAACTGGCGGTACAATTCGCGCCGATTCTGAGTGAGAAACTAAGTTTTCGGCACTGGATCGCGCTCACAATGAAAGGAACTTATCCTCGAGGAAAAAAGCTATATCCCGCGCATTACGCGCTTCTCTACTACACCCGAGGCGTTCCATGCGTGTTCAACAAACTTCGTTTGCCAATTGACACATGCCGGCACTGCGGGAAGGAAATCCGCGACTACGGAGGTCATCGCGACAAGATGAATCCTTGCGGGGTGAATCTGACGGATTTTTGGGCAGACACATCCCCGAATCGGCACATGAAGTTCAAGGTGCGTCCGGGAGTGAATGAACTCAAACTGGTTATTCCGGAACGTGCC
>CAZWDH010000122.1:0-18856 GCA_964632865.1 uncultured Nitrospiraceae bacterium | reverse complement strand
AACTTGTATTACTTTGAAGAGTTGACGCTGAAAGAAATCGGCGTCGTTCTTGAAGTCTCGGAATCGCGCGTGTGTCAAATCCACAGCGCGGCCATGAAAACCCTTCGGAAGGCCGTGCGAGGAGGTGGCTGATGCCGCAGCCTGTCGATTTGCAGACCGAAATTGCCCGCATCACCGCGGCCGAACGCATCCAGCAGGCCGCGGATCGCGCTTCCCTTGCCGCGCAGCAGCGTGGCGCCGCGGATATCGAGGAAACCCGTGTCGCCGTCGAGACCCAGGTGCAGCAGACGGACGAGACCGCTAATGAACAGGTGGACGAGAAGGGCCGGCGCAGGAATCCCTTTGTGGGCAGGCGGCGCAAGAAGGGGCAGCAAGGGGACGCCGAATCGCCCCACGCGAAGACGAAGGCGGGTGACCTTCGCGTGATTCCAGAGGGGACCGAAGAACACAAGCTGGATATCACGATTTAGCTTGTAGCTGGTGTGGAGTCCCATGGTGCAGCGACTTGAGTCGCCGGTGCGGCGGCTCGTGCAATCGTCGAGTGGTCATGTTGGAAAACCTGCAAGATAGCCTTTTCGCAGCCGGTGTGCTGGTTTTGTTTGGCGCGCTCATCTTGCTGTTCATGTACATCTTCCGGCGCGAATACGTCCACCGGTCCTCGAGTCTGAAACAATCGCGCGACGACCTCGCCAACATGATGATCCTCCTTCAGACCATGCGCGACCTGCTCGACCAACAAAAACTTCTCGCGCGCCAGCTCAACGCCAGTCTGGACAAGAAGGTCACCTTCATTCGAGAAAGCGTCGATTCCGCGATGAAGGATCTGGAGGAGTTGCGGGCGGGGATCAAGCAAGTCGCCGCGCAAGCGCAACGCGCTCAGGAGACCAATGGACGGAAGGAGGAGTCTCAAGGTCCCAACGGCCACGACTCCCGGACGCCCGAGCCTGCGCGAAAGATGCCGCACCTGACGGTGGTCGAGCGGGAGAAGGACGAGGATCGGGAGGAGCGCCCTGCGTTGCAGTTGCTCGCGCTTCCCAAGTCGCCTCCGGGGGACGAGGATATCATCGAGTCCTGGGTGGGGCTGGACTTTGGCGGCGATGAACCGGACCCGTACGCCTTCGAGGTGCCTGAGACTCCCCCCGAGGCCCCCGAAGACGCCGAGGCGGCGCGCGAAGCGTTTCGCGCGTTGCTCAACCTCGAGCCGCAGCCGGCGATCAAGGCAAAACCGGCGACCGCTGTGGCGACGCAAGACGCGATTCACGCTGGCGGGAACGGGAAGACCGCGCCGCCGCTTCACTCGCGTGTATACGAATACAACGACGCGGGCATGACCGTCGCGCAAATCGCGCAGGAAATTGGCATCGGCAAGGGGGAGGTACGGCTGATATTAAGCCTGCGCAAGAACAGGAGCGACTGACTTGGCCGGCATAGGCGGTATCAGCCCGATTACGTTCTCCGTGTACGCGCAGTCCGCAGTGATCTCCGCGCTCCGTCCGGGTCAGGTGGCTGAGGGCACCGTGCAGGCCAATGAGAAGGGCCTGTTGCTCCGCATCGGCAACCTCGACATCCCCATTGAACCCGTATCCGGGATCCAACCCGGCAGCCGCGTCTCGGTTGAACTGGTCCGAACGAATGAAGGACCTCAACTGCGCGTTACGACAGTGCCGACCCCGCCCGCGACAACCAGTTCTGCCCCGGCCCCGGCATCGGCGCCTCCGCAATTGCCGGCAGTTCTTACCAGCGTATTGGAATCCTTAAATCGGCTCGACGTGGTCCGGCAAGCGGTTCATCTGTTGCCCCGCGATCTTCCCCACAACGAGAATGCCATCCGGCAAGTGCTCTCGCTCTACCTCGCCCGCGGGCAGGTGGGACGGGATCTGGCGCAGATTGCGCAGGTCGTCCGGCAGGCTGTGGACGCCGGCGTGATTGTGGAACGCGATATCTCCGCGGTCGCTGCGTTTCTTCGGTTGGCATCGTCTGAAGAGGGAGATGACGCGCTGGCATTATTGCGCCGCTCCACGGAGCAATCCGGGAAACCGTTGGAAGCGCGGCTGGCGGCGGCCGTTGCTGCGGGAAAGGTTGATGCCCTGCTCGCGGAATTGGACCAGGATGTGGCGGTACAGTTGCATCGTCTTCGCGCAAACGACGCCCTTCGCACGTTTCTGCGCCGGGCCGGACGACTCGGGGATTTCGACAATGCGCTCGAACGCACGATCGATCGTTTCTCCGCAGGCCATCTGCAGAGTCTTCGCGCAGCGGAGATGCCGTACCATTTCCTTGAAGTAGCATTCGATCCGAACGCCATGAATGCCCAGGCGCAGATCCACATCTTCGGCGAAGGCGGCGGAAAGGGAAAAGGGTTTGACCCGGACAATTCCACGGTGGTCATCGACCTCGCGACAACCAATCTCGGCGATCTGTGGATATCGCTGAACATGACGCGCGGCGCGTGCCAATGCTGGATTCGCGCCACGGACGTCGATGTCGTGCGCGCCGTGGAAGAGACGGCGGATGAGCTTGCCGAGCGGCTCGAAGCGAGCGGATACCCTGGCGCGCAGGTTCATGCGACGTTGTGGGACGGCAATCGCATCAAGGAGGCGGCAAACCTTTTGCGCCGGTTTGAAGGGATCAGTCTGGAAGCATGAATGAGGAGAAGCCAAAACCCGCCCGCAAGGCCGTGGCGCTCCGCTACGATGCGCAGGAGGACAGTGCGCCCCGCGTCGTGGCCAAGGGTAACCGCCTGCTCGCGGAACGCATCATCGAGATCGCCCGGGAGAACGAAATCCCCATCCACGAAGATCCCGATCTTGTCGCCGTGCTTTCCAAACTGGATGTGGATCGCGAGATTCCCGAATTGCTCTACAAGGCCGTCGCCGAAGTCCTGGCCTACGTGTACCGGCTGAACCAGTCCTTTCAGCGCGGGCAATAATTGCGGCTCAGGGCTTCTTGACGAACTGCTGATAGCTGTCGACGAACTTCGTCTTGACCTTGCGCCGCGCCGCGCGGAGCGCCTTTACTTCCTTTTCATCCGTAATCGCGCCGAACTCCAGCGTGACGGACGTGCTTTCGCCCGGGCGAAGCGTATGGAGCAAGCCGAGTTTCTCGTCAACCTGCCGGCCTTCCACACCGCAGTTGCAGGGCTCGAATCCGACGACGTAGTCCTGTTCGCCCATTTGTTTCCACTCGACGAAGCGCGGCAGTTCCTTTGTGTTGTACGTGATATAGACGCCGAACCCGCCGCCGGACGTGAAGCCGTCGTTCACGATCGCGACGGTCGCCTTGCCGCTCCGATCCCCGGCAATGTCGTGGTAATACACCTTCTCCTTGTAGCCATGAACCGGCGGGTCGCACTTCCACCAGTCCTTCTTGCCGTCGGCCGCCTCGGCATCGCGTGGCGCGACGTGCTTGCTCGGCACGATCATCTCCGAACCGGCGTCCACCGCGGGCCAGCCGATGTTGCAGTGGTAGAGGAGTTGGTATTTCGTCGCCTTGAATCCCTCGTTCGTCACGACATCGTGTATCGTGAAACTGCGCGAACCGAGCTTCGTCGAGACGGTGCGCCGCAAGGTCAGGTTCTCGCCGAAGACTACCGTCTCGCGCATGGTGCCACTCACGCTCATCACGTAGTCGTTTCCGCGCCACTCCTGTGTGATGCAGATGTCTTTGGCGGGGGCATTGCCGATGCGGCCGTGTAATCCAGTTCCGAGCAGCGCGCTTTCCTCCGCCGGGGCACCCACGTTCATAAGGCCGCAGGTCGTTACCAAGCCGCCGAAGTAGCTGCGCAACCATCGCAATCCTTCGGCCTCGTAATAACCCGGCGCCACGTCGCCCGTCGTCGAGCGCCAGCCCATGGCCTTCCCTTGAAAACTTGCCGACGCGATGTCGAGACACCGGTCGAGCAGCACCGTCAGTTCCAACCCGCTCCCCGTCCTAATGATCGCGGCGCGCGTGGGGCGCTCGTTGCCATCGTCGAGTTGGACCGTGCGCACGCCCGCGATCTGATCCATGTTGCCGACGCGTTTGCGCAGATCCCGGACCGAGTACTTCTTTCCGTATACTTCCATGGTCACACTCCTTCGCATTGATACCTATCGATCGCCGGACTCGTGACGGCGTCTCATCTCTTCAAAAACGGCCCGCATTTCCGGCGGAAGCTCCTCCGCGGAATTATAGGTGCGCACGTTGCCGTCGGCGTCCTTGACGGTAATGCGCTCCGTGCGGATTACCTCGTGCTGGAATCCCGAGCCGCTGCTTTCACCCAGCTTCGCCATCAACGACTCCACTTCACCCTGCAACTCCGGAGGAACGTTTCCAAAGGTCTTCGTGAAACGCTTGGTTACCACCGGACCGCGACGGCGGTATCCACTCCCGCGAACGGAGCGGAAGGGGTCGGCTTCCGTTACGACCGGACCCTGGTACTCAACCCCTGTCAGGCGGCGTAGCGCATCCACGAACGTCGCCGCGCGTTCCGGCAATCGATCGGTGGAAGTGGGAGGGAACTGCGAGTGATCCACCTGGAACTCCAATGATGACCCCGTACCGCCACGCGCCGGATCGCTGTAGGTCAACACAATCCATCGGTACCCGGCGCTACGATTCCCGCCGGAGCGTGGCTGTTCGCGCGCGATAACACTGAGGGGTGACAAGGATGTGCCAGGGCAGGAAACTGTTCGCGGCCATAGGTGCCGCCGTGTGATGATGAGATCGCCGCGAACGTCCTGGCGGATGGACAACTGCTCGATCAGCGCCAGCAGCGGAACGAGGAAAGCGCTTCCGGCAAGCGCAGCCGTGAGAGCGATCCGTGCGTAGCGCAATCCGGCCGCCACCTGCGCATCGGGTGCGGCAACGGCGACCTCGGCTCCGCGCGGCTCCAAGATCGTCAGGCGGCTGATGGCTTCGCGATAGCCATACTGCACGCAGACGATAAGAACGACGGCAACGAAACTCCAGGCAAGCCGGCGCAGCAGCGTCTTCATACTGGGCCGATACACAAGCGATTCGTCCGTGTTTCGATAGACGTTCCAATCGACGAAGTTGAATTGGTGCGAATTCGACGTCCCGAACATGACCCGCTCCTTCACATAGCGCGGTTAGTGGCAACGCATCCTCGTCAGCTTAGCACAGTTTTTTGCCGGTTAGTAGCGCATCGTCTCCAGTATCGCGCGCGCCTCGCTCTCTGGTACGATTCCGCTATGCGACTTAACCTGGAACCCATCGAGCCCGCGCTCAGCGACGCCCGCGAACGCCTGAAATCGCGTGACACGAACGATGTGGAGGTACACCGCGCCCTGCGTGCCGCGCGCGACTTCCTCGAACTGCATCGTGACACGCAGCCGGAGGAGTACGATCTTCATCCGCTTCTCGCCGAAGTGCACGCGGGTTATCCATACGTGCACGTCGACAACAGCCGGTCGGCCCGGCAGTGCAGGGGCGATCGCGAGCAGGTTGGCGCCGGGATTCGAGCCGCTATTCAGAGCATGGAGTTCGACGCCGATACCGCCTTGAAGTTGACCGTCGATTTTGACGGCGATGTCCCGTTACTCTGCCTGGAATTGGACGGTCCGGGGATGATGCATGACCCCTGGCTATTAGGCGGGCACGTGTGGATCGAATGGGACGCGCTCGAGCCCTGCTGGACCCGCGCCACACGCGGCGGCCGGTTCGACCGGCGGCCCGGCGCAGTTGAGTTGCGATTGGCCGGAATCCGCGTGATTCCGGAAAGTTCGCCGCATCCCGCCGAACTGCTCGACGCGGTACGCGCCGCCGAGCGCTCCATGCGCATGATCGCCGGCGACGCGTCGGACGACACTGCGGCCGATCGGACCGCAGCCTTGGCCGCGATTGAGCGCGCCTTGCAGGTCATTGATGGCGAAAGCGGTCGCGGCCCCGAGCCTGCCGATATCCCGGCGTTGCTTGCGGAGACGGTGGAGGAGCGGCTTCCAAATCTGGAGCGGTGTTCAATTACTTGTGAGTACCAGACTGCCGCTGACTCGCCCGCCATCGTCGTGAGCCGCGCGCGTTTGCGTTCGGCCTTCGCGAATCTCCTGAACTGGGCGCCCGAATCCATGGCGCGCGGCGGGGCGGTGTCCATCGTGTTCGACTACGACGCGTCGAACCGGCACGCGGAATTGCTCGTGGACTACACGGGCACGCAATTCGATCGATCCAACCCGCGGCTTCAGGCTTCCATTCGGCGCGCAGTCGAAGAGATCCACCGCGGGCGCGTGGACGTCACCGATCACGATTTCGGCCTGAGCGTCGTTCTCACGATCCCCGATCCCGTCGGCCGGGAGTTGGACAAATGGATCCCTGGATTCGACGCGTTCTCGGAGCGCTCGCGTCAAATGCTGCGCCTGTTGAAGAGCGGCGGGCCCACGCCTCCGGAGGACTTCATCCTCGGTGGCGTGCTCGAAGAAGAGTTGGAACGCCTGCTCCTTTCCCGTATCTCCGTCGCGCCGGCGACGAATCTCGCCCACGACCTCAAGGCCACCCCATCCGGCTTGCCCGGTTCGTCCGCGGAACGGTTGGACAAAGCCCTCACCCAGATCCGAAAAGGCAAGCCGAAGAAAGAAATCTGCAAACCCCAATACGCCGCCGAGATCATCTGGGCGTTTCGCGTGGACGAACGCCACCGCGCCGCGCTCGGCGTGGAGGCCTTGGATGAGAGCGCGTTGCGTACGCTATGCACGGAGATGTTGAAGACCCCGCCCGGCTACGTGACGGCGCTACAGATGCTTGCGAGGTGCCGCGCGGATTCCCGGGGCGATCGCACATGACTCGCCGTCTTTCCCCACGGAATCGGGCAGCACTCTCATCGACCCACTTCTGAGGTTCCCGGGCACCGAGAATCTGTTCGATACCTTCGTTGCGCCTCCATCGTTTCGCGAACCGGAAAGACCCCCCCTCTAGCTCCCCCCGTGGACGGGGGGAGAACCTTCGCTATCTTTGTTGCAGTGATTGAAATGAAATTCATCTGGCTTAGCCTTAGGCGTGAAGATCTTACTCCCTCCCCGTCCACGGGGAGGACTGGGGAGGGGGTCTTCAATCGCAAAACCTCGCTCCAGGCCATCGGATTGAATCCTCTGCCCGCCTATGGCGCGTGCATGATAGAATAGAGGCGCGAGGTTGTACCGAATCAGCTTGTGAGACGGAATCATCATGCAATACAAATCAACTGCATTTCCCATGGCGCTCGTGACCTGCATTCTGTTGTTGGGCCTTGCGCTCGGGGGCGCGACGCAATGTGAGTACGAATCGGCCGAAATGGCTACCGACGGGCCGGTTCTTGAGGATGAACCACCCTGCGATACGCCGCCGGATTTGGCCGTGGAATTATTCGCGGCGGGTCTTGATCAACCCCTCTTCGTCGGTTCGGCGCCCGGAGATCCCGAACGGTTGTACGTCATCGAACGCGCGCGCGCACGCATCATTCTATTCAAAAACGGCCAACGGGCCACGAAACCCTTCCTGAATCTCTCCGACCGGGTCGGTGCCGCGCAACCGGAACAAGGCCTTCTCGGGTTTGCCTTTCATCCCAACTACCCGGAGAAACGCTTCATCTTCGTCAACTACACCGACGTGAACGGCGACACCGTCATCGAGCGGTTCCGCGTACGCAAGCACCTGGACAAGGCGAGACGGACCAAGTCCAAGCCCATTCTGGCCTACGACCAAACCGCCAACAACCACAACGGCGGCATGCTGGCCTTCGGACCCAACGACAACTACCTTTACATCGCGTCCGGAGACGGCGGCGGCGCGAACGATCCGCTCGGTCACGGGCAGCGGCTCGATACCCTGCTCGGCAAGATCCTTCGCATCGATATTCGCGCGGGCAAAGGCGTGCCTTACAAGATCCCGCCGGACAATCCCTTCGTGAACGACCCCAACGGCCTGGACGAGATCTGGGCCTATGGCCTCCGGAACCCCTGGCGCATGAGTTTCGATCGCGAAACCGGCGATCTCTACATCGGCGACGTGGGGCAGGGCGCGCGGGAGGAAATCGACTTCCAACCGGCGTCCAGCGTGGGCGGCGAAAACTATGGTTGGGTCGTGGCAGAGGGATTCAGTTGCCTCGGCGGAACCGGTACCTGCGGCACGAACCCCGGTTTCACACCACCGATCCACGACTATCCCCGCGACGTGGGCCGGTCCGTCACGGGCGGCTACGTCTACCGCGGCAGCGCCATGCCCTGCCTGCAGGGGACCTACTTCTTCGGGGACTACAGCCTCGGCCGCGTCTGGTCGTTCCGCTACGACGGCGCCACCATTTCCGAGTTCACCGAGCGCACCGCCGAACTCGACCCCCCAGGCCCCGATACCCTCGGAAACGTGGCCTCCTTCGGCGAAGACGCGAACGGCGAACTCTACCTCGTCTCGTATTTCGGGGGAGCCATCTACAAAATCGTCGAAGCGCCGTGAGCTACCGCGCATTCATGTTTTAAATGCACCATCCTTTGTTTAGAACGGGGCGACAGATGCAAATCAATTCGTAGTCTGTCCCTTTATTTCCTGTCCCTTTATTTCCCGGCGCTACATCATGCTGATCATCCGTCACGTCCCGGATTGGCAATTCAAAAAGATGAAGATGTAGCAGCCGGTCGAATCCGCCCACTAACGCTCCGAGTGACGGGCGTGTTATACTCCAACCTAGCTGTCAAGGTATCCGGCCGGTAGTCTTGGACCGGACAGGTGCATTTCCAACTGCAAGGGAGACGAAGGATGAACCATGTCAAACCAGTATGCCGGAAGAACGCTCTTCCGGCCCTCGCCAGACACAGCACTGGGGAACCCTGCGAGGGTCTGACGGGGATCCAACTGAAGAAGTGCGAGAAACAGAACGAGAATGAGGGCAGCCTTTAGCCCGTATTTCTCCACTGAGCGCGCCTAAAGTCTCGCTGAACCAACCCAAATCCAAAATCGGGATCGCGATAGCGATCCCGATTTTCGAAATAAAGGCGAAATAAAAGTACAGAATACGAATTACCCGCTTCTCCGTCGTCTTTCTCCGCCCGTTTGGGCTTACGACCTCGTTTGGCAGGACGAAGGAGACGGCCGAGCAGGTTCTCCAGTTGGACCACGAAACACGCCTTTGGCGTGACGCAAGGGCGGCCCGTGTTGGTCTGGCGGCGAATTTGGTCGACGGCATCGGGATCGCCCTCCACACGAAGCCATCCCGCCCAGTCCTCAATGACGCCGGGCGGGAGGACCTGTTTGATCGCGGCGGCTCAGGATCAATTGCTCCCCACTACTCTCGCGGATTCGGCCGCGCATTTACGCGTTCCCAAGCGATGAGTCCTCTAAGCCTGCTTTTGTATAACACGAATACGGGTGTTGATCAAGAGATTCATGTCTATCGACCCGGTTCCAAACATTGCAGGCGTCTTTTCAATGCCGTAAAATGGGGGTGGCGCGGCATTATGCCGCATCGTAGCCGGGACGGCTTGGTTCCCCATGGGGGAGCGATACCTTCGGCGGCGCTGGTGACCTGGTAACTATGTCTGCATCGGTGGATTCCATGCGTGTGCGCGTGTAGTCCGGGTCCAATGCCTGCCAACCGGAAAAGCATCTGTATTTCACGCAGTAACGACGGACGGGTATGGTACGCAAATCGGGCACATTGGGCGACGCGACGTTTGAGAAAGACGATCAAACGGACCCGTCGTTTGATCCCCACCCCACAGCGGAAGAGGTCTTGCGCGAGTCCAAGGACTGGACCCGCGCGATCATCGAGTCGGCCGTGGACGGGATCATCGCCATCGACGAGCGGGGGACGATCGAGTATATGAACCCGGCCGCCGTCAAGATGTTCGGTTACGACCCTGAAGAAGTGCTCGGCAAGAACGTGAAGATGCTGATGGGGGACGACCACAAATCCCATCACGACGGGTACCTTCATCACTACCGTTCAACAGGGGAACGCCGAATCATCGGTACGATCCGCGAGTTGGACGGGCGCCACAAGAGCGGCCGGACGTTTCCCTTCGAGCTATCGGTGAGCGAGGTGTTCATCGGCGACCGCCGGTTGTTTACAGGCATCCTGCACGACATCACCGCGCGCCGCATCGCCCAGGAAGAGAAGGATCGCCTGCTGGACGTCCTCAACCGGAGAAACGTCCAGATCACCTGCCTCTACCGCATCGGCGAAGCCGTCCGTTCGGGCCAGGAGTTTGCGGCGATCTGTGGCGACGTAGCGGAGACGATCCAATCGTCCTTTGAACACGCCGATCAAGTTCGGGCGCGCATCAGTTTTGACGGCACGGAGTACGTGAGAGGGCCGGTTGACGCCTCCGATCACAGCATGACGTGCGACATTACCGTCGCTGGGCGCAAGCGCGGCGAGGTCGAGATTGCCTACGTGGGCGAGTTCGAGCCGGACGCCGCGCCCTTTCAAAGCGAGGAGCGCGATCTCATTGAAGGGATTGCGGCGGTTCTCGGCGAGACGGTGGAGCGGCGCGACGCCCAGAGCAAGGTCATCCAGGCCTCAAAGCTGGCGTCCATCGGCGAACTCGCGGCCGGCGTAGGGCATGAGATCAACAATCCCTTGAACGCGATCATCAACTGCGCCGATATTCTCATTCACGGCCTCGCCGAGAATACGAAAGAGCGGCAGTTCGCTGAATTAGTCCGTTCCGAGTCCGAGCGCATCGCGCGGATCGTCCGCAATTTGCTGACCTTCTCCCGCCAGGACCGCGAGAAGCACAGTCCGGCCCGCCTCATCGACATTGTCGAAGCCGTTCTATCGCTGAGCCGGAAGAAGATCGCCAAGTCGATGGTCGCGCTCACCGTCGACGTTCCCGCGGATTTGCCCAAGCTGAAATGCCGGAGCGAGCAACTTCAGCAGGTGCTCATGAATCTCATTATCAATGCGCTGCACGCGCTGGACGAGAGGTATCCGGAAGGGGATCCTGACAAGGTGATGGAGATCGTGGCCAAACCCATTGAACTCGACGGCCGGGAGTTTCTGCGCCTGACGGTGGAGGATCACGGGACCGGCATTTCCAGCGCACACATCGAGCGCCTGTTCGATCCGTTCTTCACCACCAAAGGACGCGACGTTGGAACAGGGCTTGGTCTATCCGTATCGGATGGTATCGTGAAAGATCACGGGGGACAGATTTGGGTGGAAAGCAAGGCCGGAGAATTCGCGCGATTCCACGTGGACCTGCCTTTGGACAATGGCTGGTCGACGCCATATGCGAAACAGAAGTAGGGGGAACACCATATGGCACACATCCTGGTCGTAGAAGACGAAGCTGTCCTGCAATTGACCTTCAGCGAGTTTCTCTCTCAAAAAGGCCACGACGTGGCCAGTGCCTCGGACTACACCGAAGCGTTGGGGCACCTTGATGAGTCGGATTTCGACCTGGTCGTCACGGACATCATTCTCGCTGGGAAAACAGGCGTCGATCTGCTGCGAACGATCCGCGAACGGGGCCTCCAGTGTCCTGTCGTCATGATCACGGGTGAGCCCAACGTCGAGACGGCGGCCGAGGCGGTGCGCCTGGGCGCCTTCGATTACCTGGCGAAGCCCGTCACACGCGACGCCCTCCAGCGCGTTGCACGTCTCGCCCTCGAACAGAAGCGCATTTCCGACGAGCGCGATCATTACGCGAAGCAGATGGAGATCTACCGCAGCGACCTCCAGGCCATCTTCAACAGCGTCACGGAAGGCATCATCACCGTCGATGCTGAAATGTGCGTGCGCCAAGTTAATTCTGCGGCGGCGCGCATTCTCGGTCTCGCCACTTGCGCGCTTAGCGGGAAGCCTTTCGGTTCCGTTCGCAAAGGCTTCGAGCGCGCCGAGGATGCACTACAGGAGACCCTGCGTACCCGCGAGCCTGTCGTCGACCGCCGCATGCTGTTGCCGAACGGGGAAGACGAGAAGATCCTCGTGATCAATACCATGCCCTTGATCAGCGAACGCGGCAGCTTCGCCGGCGCGGTGCTCATGATTCGCGACATGACGCGGCTGACACGGCTCGAACGGCAGTTGGAAGACAGCCAGCAGTACCGCAACATGATCGGCAAGAGCGCGAAGATGCAGGACATCTTCCGTCTCATCCGCGAGCTGGCCGAAACCGATACGACCGTGCTCATCGTGGGGGAGAGCGGCACCGGTAAGGAACTCGTGGCGTCCGCCCTGCACCACGCCAGCCCCCGCGCGAAAGGGCCCTTCCTTCGCGTGAACTGCGCCGCCCTCTCCGAGGATATTTTGGAAAGCGAGTTGTTCGGCCACGTGAAAGGCGCGTTTACCGGGGCGGTGAAGGATCGTATTGGTCGCTTCGAAGCCGCCGACAACGGCACGATCCTATTGGATGAGATCGGCGACATCTCGCCGCGGCTACAGCTCCGGCTGCTTCGCGTGCTGCAGGAGCGCGAGTTCGAGCGCGTGGGCGCGTCGACCCCCATCCGGACCAATGTTCGCGTCATCGCGTCGACCAATCAGGATTTGGAGCGGAAGATCCGCGCCGGCGAATTTCGGCAGGATCTCTATTACCGGTTGAACGTCGTACGCATTCACATTCCGCCGCTGCGCGAACGCAAGCAGGACATCCCCTTGCTCGTGGACCACTTCTGCCGCCGGTTCAACCGCAGCATCCGGCGGGAGGTCACCGGAGTCGCGCCCGATAGCATGGAAGCCATTCTGAACTACCCGTGGCCAGGAAACGTGCGCGAACTCGAGAATTGTATCGAGCGCGCTTTCGTCGTCTGCCATGACTCCCAGATCCAACCCCGCCATCTACCGCCGGAGATCATCGATCGCGGCGTCGGCCCTGTGGGAGCTGCCGGGGCCTCGCAAGATCCCAATGCGGCGGCGACCTCTGAGCGCGAACGGATTATCCACGTGCTCAAGCAAACGGACTGGAACGTGGCGAAAGCGGCGCGGCTTCTGGGCATCGCGCGCAACACCTTGTACCAGCGCCTGAAATCGTTGAACATTGATCGTCCCGACGCGTGACGTATCGGGTTGCGCAGAAGTGTCTTGCGCAGTTCTGTTTTTAGGGGTTTCCGCACACTCGAAATGCATTCAAAGGTCTTTGGTATATTGGTTTTAAGTTATTATTTATCAGTTACTTAACCTTTACCTCTTCCGCTTTTCCTTTCAGGCACGTCTTATGCTCCCTTTCATGTAACGTAACTGGTACTATGATGTCTGCTCGCAATCGCATCGCGGCAGCGCAGATAGGGGAGTAAGAATTCGTGTTCTTGGACGATGTGTCCCGCAGAGCCCAGGAGAATCCTGGACGCATTATTTTGCCCGAGGCGGAAGACGAACGGACCCTGCACGCCGCGAAAGCGATTGAGGAGCGCGGCGACGGCAAGGTCATCCTGGTTGGCGACAAAGCCGTGGTGGCCGACGTTGCGATCAAGGCGGGCGTCAAAGTCAGCGCCGAAATTATCGAACCGTCAAAGTCGAGCCTACTCGACGAATTTGCCGGCAAGTATTACGAGCTGCGAAAAGCGAAGGGTGTTTCTGAAGAAGACGCCCGAAAGGCAGTTCTCGATCCGATCACGTTCGGTATCATGATGCTCGATGCGGGACTCGGCGACGGGCTCGTCGCAGGCGCATGCCATTCCACCGCAGCGACCCTACGTCCCGCGCTGCAAATTCTGCGGACCGCACCAGGCGTGTCCATGGTGTCGAGCTTCTTCTTCATGTCTTTTCCTGATACCACGTACCTGTTCGCAGACAGCGGGCTGGTCGAGAATCCGGACGCGGAGCAATTGGCTGAGATCGCGCTGTGTACGGCGGAGAGCGCGATGGGATTTGGAATCGATCCCCTCGTCGCCATGTTGTCGTATTCAACGAAGGGTTCCGCGCACAGTCCGCTCACCGAAAAAGTCGTGGAAGCAACCCGTATCGCCCAGGAACGGGCGATCGCGCGCTTTGGTGCGGACAGCCCCGTACGAATCGACGGCGAATTGCAGGGCGACGCCGCACTGGTTCATACTGTCGGTCAACGAAAGTCCCCCGGCAGCGAGGTCGCGGGTAAGGCGAAAGTCTTAATCTTCCCCGATCTCAACTCCGGCAATATTGCCTACAAACTCGTGGAGCGCCTGGGAGGCGCCAAGGCCTATGGCCCTATCGTGCAGGGTCTGCGCCTCCCCGTGAACGATCTTTCCCGGGGTTGTTCCTGGGAAGACATCGCAGGCGTTGCCGCGGTTACCACCGTCCAATGGCAAATGCGCAGGTCCGCCATGGAAGGTAGTCAGACCAAGTCACCTGCGTTGCAGTAAAGGCATACCATGAAGGTATTGATTCTCAACAGCGGTTCCTCCTCCGTGAAATTCAAGGTCATTGAGCTTGGCGAAGAGGAACGCACGTTGGCGAAAGGCCAGGTCGAGCGCATCGGACAGAAGAACGCCGACCTCAAGTGCGACTGCTGTCTGACACACAATCCGGCCTGCGCCGCGAGTCTCGTGGGCGAGCCGGGAAGACTGGACGTCCCGGACCACGATCACGCCATCGACATGATCTGCCGGCTCCTGCAAAGCGACCGCTGCGGCATCGTTGAAGACTTGTCGGAGATTGCAGGCATCGGGCATCGCGTGGTCCATGGCGGTGAGTTGTTTTCAAACTCGGTCCTGATCAACGCGGAAGTGATCGAGGGCATCGAGCGTTGCGCCAAGTTGGCGCCCTTGCATAACCCGCCCGCGTTGGCCGGGATTCGCGCCTGCCTGAAGTTCTTCGGTGAAGGAACGCCGCAGGTCGCCGTGTTCGACACGGCCTTCCATCGCACGATTCCGGAAAAGGCGTTCCGCTATGGCGTTCCCAACGAGCTGTATACCGAGCACGGGATCCGGAAATACGGGTTCCATGGCACCTCGCACCGCTACGTCTCCCGTGAAGCCGCGAAACTACTGAAGCGCCCGATTGAAGAAACGAAGATCATCTCGTGCCACCTTGGCAACGGCAGCAGCATCACCGCGGTCCTGGGCGGCAAATCTATCGATACCACCATGGGACTGACGCCGCTCGCGGGCGTTATTATGGGAACGCGGCCCGGCGATCTGGATCCCTACATTCCCATCTTCATGATCAAGGAACTGGGCATGTCCGCGGAGGAAGTGGACACCGTACTGAACAAGCGTAGCGGGTTTGAGGGTATCTGCCACCATCACGACGTCCGCGAGATCGAGGCGCTGATGCAACAAGGGAACCGCGAGTGCGCGCTGGCGTTGGATATGTTCGCCTACCGCACCTCCCGTTTCATCGGCGGCTCCGCCATGGCCTTGAACGGGGTCGATGCCATTGTCTTCACCGGCGGCATTGGCGAGCACGACGCCTACATGCGCGAGCGCATCCTGCAGAATGCCGGCCACCTCGGTGTGAAACTGGATGCCGAACGCAATCTCCGCAACGATAGGGTCATCACCACCGACGATGCACGAGTTGCCGTCATGGTCATCCCGACCGATGAGGAACTCATCATCGCCCGCGATACCGCGTGGGAGGTCCGCCGCTTGCGCGAGGAGGCCGAAGCGGCCGTGTCCTCGTAGGGCAACGTCCAATCCAAGCGGCGATCATTTCAGCCTGAATGGCACCCCCTGTTTCGTTTATGATACGGCACTTCTATGCGCGTTCAACGGTAAGCATAACCAAGGGATAGCGATGTCAATCCGCAAGCGGGACAATCCAATCGACCTGTTCAACGAGTGGTTCGAAGACGCCAAGGGCTGCGGGTTTCGCGAACCGACGGCAGTGTGCCTCTCCACGGCGGACGCGACCGGCATGCCGTCGTCGCGGATGATTCTCTTCAAGAAGGTCGATGACGCCGGATTCGTTTTCTACACCAATCTTGGGAGCATGAAGGCGAAGGAGCTGCGCGAGAATCCACGGGCCGCCTTGTGCTTCTACTGGATGCCTGTCGGCAAGCAAGTGCGCGTGCAAGGCGATGTCGAACCGGTTAGCGATGAGGAGGCCGATGCCTACTTTGCCTCCCGCGACCGGCAAAGCCAGATCGGCGCGTGGGCGAGCAAGCAGTCCCAGCCGCTCGAAGGGTACTTTGAACTTGAACGCCGCGCAGCGGAATACGCGATCAAATTTGGCGTCTCGAAGGTGCCGCGGCCCGAGTTCTGGTCCGGCTACCGCATTCGCCCCTTCCGCATGGAGTTCTGGCTGGAGAAACCCTTCCGCCTGCACGAACGCCTCGTCTACACCCGCAGGGAAACCGGGTGGGACACGCAGTGGCTCTTCCCGTGATCGTTCCGTCTATCCGTACGGATCACCACCGCCACTGTCCGCGGGCGGCGCATCGTAGAGGGTGAATCCGGACAGGATGGGCTGGTTGTTGGGATGGCGCGTTTCATTTGCGCTCGTCACGCGTATCGCGGGCTGATCGCGGAACACGCATTTCGCCTCGCAGATCCCGCACCCGATGCAGCGCTCGGGATCGACACGGGGCTGTTTTAACACGCGGACCGAGCCGTCCCGCATCTTCACTTCCGTTTCGATGAAATGGATGGCCTTCGTCGAGATGGGGCAGTGCTCTTCGCAGACCATGCATTCCCGCCCGTACGCATAGGGAAGGCAGCGCGACGTATCGAACGACGCGAGGCCGAGTTTCGTCGCTTTCTTCGTCTCCATGTCGAGCGGTTGAATGGCCTCTGTCGGGCAGATGGTGCCGCAGCGGTTGCACTCGTATTCGCAGTAGCCCACTTGCGCGATCAGCCGCGGCGTCCACAATCCTTCAATGCCCGTGTCGAATCCCGCCGGCTGGAGGCCGTTCGTCGGGCACACGCGCATGCACAAGCCGCATCGCACGCAACGGGTCAAGAACTCCGATTCCGCCAAGGCGCCCGGAGGCCGCACCAGATTCGGATCGAAGACCTTCCCCTGCGCCACCGGCGAGAGACGGAGCGAAAGCAGCGTGCCCGCCCCCACGAGCCCCGCGGTCATGGCCGCGCGTCTGGACAGATCGATGGACGGCGCGGCGTCCCCACGCAACGGGTTTTGCACCGCGAAGGTGATGGCATCCCAGTTGCACTTGGCGGTGCAGTTCAGGCAGAGGAAGCATTCGGAAGGCCGCCATTCGCCTGGCTTGTCCGGCGTTCCAGCGCCCTGGCAGTTCACGCGGCACAAGCCGCACTCCGTGCACGTTTCGCCGCAGGTCTTCAACCGTAGCCAGGGCCGCCACGCGGCGAGTCCCAACAATGCGCCCAAGGGACAAAGATAACGGCACCAGAACCGCTTGCGGTAGAAATTCAATCCGACGGTGATGAAGAAGATCGTCGAAATCAGCAGACCGCCGTAGAAACTCTGACGATTCGCGACGAAAACGTGATCCCGAAAGAACCGGTATACCGGCTCGGTTGCCATCGTGGCGTGGACGGGTCCGATATGCGGATCGCTTTGGTACACCGCCGTGGAACCGTCCTCGACGGCGACGCGAATCGCCGGACCGAATACGGTAAACGTGGTGCGGTACAGGAGCGAGAAGGGGTCCAACAATCCGATCCAATTCGCGCCGAATACGGCGCCCACGAGCATGCCGATCAGGATGTAGTACTTCCACCGGTTCCAGGGGGACCACTTTTCGCGCTGCACGAGGTCGAATGTGGAATCCTTGCGGAGCGCGCTTACGGTGGCGTGAATCGAACCCAGCGGGCAGATCCACCCGCAGAAGAACCGGCCGAACACGATGGTCAGCGCCAACGTGACGAGTCCGAGCAGCAGCAGCGCCGTGAACGCGCGCGAAGCGATGATCGTGGTCAGCATCACGAGGGGATCGAACAGAAAGAAGATCTCCGCCGTCTTACTGGTTTCCTCGACCGATCCCCGTGCGGCAACGACTACGGTCCATAGGAAGACCGCGAAACATACCCCCTGCACGCTCCGGCGAACCCACCGAAGCGCCAGCATTTTCTGCCGGGACGTCACGCGACCGCGATCTCCTTCGGTGAGAGCGAGCGATAGTCCAGGGTTCCCAATCCGGCGGCAGCGCCCGCGGCAACAGTCGCGATGTCTTTGGGATCGTGGCCGAGCAGTTCCGCGCCGAACGCGTCCAGCGCCACGATGTCCGTGCTCGCAACGACGGTGTCCTTGCGCTGCACGTCCGCCAGATCGCCACCGGTTGGTCCATGAGCGGTGAGAATCCGTACGGCGTCCAGCACCGTGATCTTGGGACTCATGAACCGGGTGATATCGCACAAGCAGGTCGGTATGTCCTGGTGGAAGACGTTTCGCTTGTCAACGATGCCCATATAGTTCTTCATGCCCAAGGTCACGGTCGATATGCTGTGGTGCTTCGCGATCGGAACATTGATGACCAGGTCGGACTCCACAATCTCGGGGCAGACCTGCCACTTGTCCAGCCGCGCGCCACCAATGGCGTATTCGCGGAAGCGGCTCGGGTCGAGATACACCACTTCCGCGCCCGCCGCCTTGGCGGCTGCTTCGATGCCGCTGCGGGGATACGTCTTGCTCGCTTCGTTGCAGGTAAAGTCTCCCACCCGCACGGTCTTGGCTCCCGCGTCGAAGCAGAGGCGAATGAGCGTGGCGACCACGTCGGGGTTTGTGTTGGCCGCCTGCTCCGGCGTGCGGTCCCAGGCCATGTTAGGCTTGATCCAGACGGAGTTCCCCGAACTGACGAATCGGCCCATGCCGCCCAAGGCCTCGATGGCTTGCTCGGTCAGCTTCACTGCCATGGGGCCGACGTCGGCTTCTGCCACCGGAGCGCCATTCCACCTCGCAATGCTCATGGCCGCGGTCGCAGCCTCCTGAGCGATGGCCGTTCCCGCAACTGGCGCGGCCGCGGCGGCTGTTCCCGCGATTGCCGCCTGCTTCAAGAAACTCCGACGAGACTGGTTCCGCATGATTCGTTGCCTCCCGTTCCAATGCCCCTTGGATAAG
>CAZWDH010000121.1:0-18916 GCA_964632865.1 uncultured Nitrospiraceae bacterium | reverse complement strand
TCAACCGGCGCCGTTCATCCTGCCTGCGGCTCCGCACCCCATCGCCGATGACCATACTCGCGGCACCGCGCCGTACGCAGCCCCGGAGGGGCGACCGGTCTCCTAGCCCAGGGTGCAGGCCGAAGGCCAAACCCTGGGTCACGCTCCCCCCCTAAATGCGAAGCCCTGGAAGGGCGCATCAACGAGCCAGGCAAATCGGATCGGATGAAACCGCACAGTCTTGTTGGAACAAAAGTTCATGCCGAACGAATAAGCGGTGGTAGACCGGAAACGGGAAGTCCTGCGCGCGACCGCGCGCGCGAATAGGAGAGCGGGGTTTCCAACCCACTACGGTAGGAACTCATTTGTGCGTGGGCCCAAACAATCTGACACCGCTCAACCTGGCCCCTCCGTATTCGCCGAATCGACGAGTCGAACTGCAAGTCCTACCATGGCGGGTAAGAAAACCCGCCCTCCAGCAAGTCCCGGCGTAGCGCAACGAAGCCATGTCCCCATTGACTGGCCCTGCCGCAAGCCTTGCTCAGGGGAGAATGTCACGGACGAGGCTGGTGCGATTCGTCTCGAAGTCGAGTTTCCACAATTCTTCCCCCGTGACACCGTCGTCGGCGACGAAAAGAACATGTTCCTCCAGTGCTGCGAGGTTACGTACTGCGTTGAGGTGAATTGAATCCGCGCTGTGGTGCTGAACGTTGGTTCGAGCAGTTCGGCGAAGTACGATCAAGTCGCGGGACGTGTCACTATCGTCGGCGAGGTAACCCGCAACCACAATTCGATCCCGGTGTAACAACGCTTCGAGTGCTACGACGGGCGAACCGGAATGACCGCTGGAATTCAGGGGGACAATCACGTAAGTCCCCGCTTTCGTACCATCCGATTGCCAGAGCACGCGTCCGTGGCGGGGATGCTCGGCGCTGAAGAGAAACTGCCCCTCCCGGGACGCCAGTATGGTGGGGCTGGAGCTTGCGGAACCGGGAAAACTGTCAATGAGAACGTCCGTGCCGGCAATCGTGCCATCGGTGCTCCACAACTCCGAACCAAAGTCTATCGTATGAGCGGCAAAAAACTCTCTCTTGTTAATCGTTGTTCGATTTGGCGGCGCTGGTGTCTCGCGGGGTGGGCATATGAAGCGTACGAGGGAACCGAAAGCTCCGCCATCTATCCTCAGCGATTGTGGCGGGGTTCCAGGATCGGTTTGATCGACCGACATGGAATCCACCAGGAGCGGCTCACCATGCCCGCGAACGATCTCGAACAGGCTGTTCGAACCCGAAGCGTCAGCCGCATAGAAGTAAGCCTTACCAAGTAAGGCAAACGGCGCCCCGATTATCCAATCTGGTGGCACGTCACGCGTGTCGACGAGTCGTGTGGTGCTATCTGGAGTCCCTTCGGAACGCCACAGTTCCGCCCGCCCGCTGTCACCGTCCGCGAGGAAAAATGCCTCGCCCTCCCGCACAAGAAAACCCCGCGGGTTGCTGCTGGCTGGGCCTGACCGAATATCTTTGACTGGCACAGTATTCCGTACTGTGCCGTCTGAACACCAGAGTTCGCGGCCGAGGTCGGCTGATTCGGCGGTGAACAGCGTGCGCGGCCCAAGGCGAGTCAACGAGCGCGGTAGCGAATCCACGGGCCCCAGGTTGATGTCGTGGAGCAGGCGCGTGTTCGCGGAGGAGCCGTCACTACACCAGATTTCATCTCCGTGCTCCATATCCCGCGCAGCAAAGACCACGATGTTGTCAAGGGAGACCAATTCGCGGGGCCGGGAGGAACGCGCGGGCATCAACTTGTATGGCCAAATGTCCCTGACGAGTGCAGTGCCGACGGGGGAGCCGTCACTACTCCAGAGTTCCTCGCCATGAATGCCGTCGTTGCACGTGAAGTACAGGAGATGGTTGTCGAGGTTGGTTAGGTTGTCAGGTCCGGAGGGCGCGCGACCAGGGACAATGTCCTTGAGGAGCCTCGTTCCAGCCAATGTCCCGTCTGTGCAGAATACCTCTTCGCCATGTTCAGGCGAGTTCGCACAAAAGAAACACAGTCCCTTGAATTCACACAGGCTCCAAGGTTCCCCGCTCGCACTGCCGGGATACAGGTCGATGACCATACGCGTGCCTTCGGCAGACCCGTCGGAAACCCATAGTTCGACCCCGTGCTCCCCGTCATTCGCACAGAAGAACACGTTGCCGCCGGCTTCCACAAAGTAGTGCGGGTCACTTCCGGCAAAACCAGGGCATAGGTCCCTCACCATGAACGTTCCGTCCGGCGTGCCGTCAGTTTTCCACAGCTCGATACCGTGGATGCCATCGTTGGCCTGAAGCCAGGCCGCTCCATTAATGACCGTCAGCGGACCTATCTCGGCGCTTGGCAAACCCGGCCAAATGTCGTAGACAAGCCTCGTGTTGGCTTGCGTACCGTCCGTAGACCAGAGTTCCGACCCCGTATCCGCCATGTGGGCGCGAAATAGGGCCCGGGCCCCCAAGGAAACCAAGTGGTCGAACGGAGCCAACGGCTCCCACGACTCGTGTGAGATGTTAACTGTACCCTCGGCCCGACCGTCGGCGCGCAGAAGCGTTTTGCCGTTGGCGATGATCAGTGACTCGTCAGAAAGCAGCGCGCCAAACAGGAACATCGGACTCAGAGGCCGCCACAACGGAACTGGTTTGTCCGAACCGTGAGGAACCGCGAACACCGTTCGACTACTGGAGTTGGCGGCCGCATGAAAATAGCAGTTCTTCGTGTCCTTCGCCAGCGGGACGGGCTCCGAGGATTCCGGACCTGGGCGAAGATCCCCGATTAACCGGACTGCCCCTTCGGACTGCACATACCGGTACGGTTCTATTCCGTATTGATCGGTCCTCGCACAAAAAAACAATCGGCTTTCGCCGACGTCCATCAGGCACTCCGGGTTTGACCCGTTCTCGCCAGTCTCCACGTCGTACACCATGGCACACTGTTTCATCGCATCCACAGACCATAGTTCTCTTCCGTGGACCCCATCGTCTGCCGAGAAAAACACCATGCCCGCACATACCGTGAGGTGCATTGGAGCGGACGAGGGTGCCTCGTCATCCCGGCTCGACGACGCCACGTCCTCGGCGGCGGCGCTGTCCCCTCCCCCAATCAAAACCAGAGCAGCCCCGAGACACGCGAGCACACAGGCGCATCGCCGGATCACATCGCCGCACCAACTAACCTTCACGATGAAAGCCATTGGCCCTGTTCCTATTGAAGAGTCTCCTGTAGCCCGAAAACGATCAAGACTCCGCGATCCAGGTCGGAGTGGTTGGCCCCGCCCCAGGCCAAGACCGGAGAAGCCATCACCTCATCGTCTTCCGCATGCACATCGCAGGACAAGCGCCAACGCTGCTCTGCATCTGGTATCGCTTCCGGAAGACCGCCAAACGGAATCCGCACTTCGGCTTGAAACACACCCGTGGTGAAGGTCGATACACTTTGCCAGTCGCAATGCCACGCCACGCGCTCCTGGTTTTGCGAGTACTCGGCCATTAGAATCTTGTTTCCACGAATCCGTGCCATCCATCGCGGCGAATCAGCCGTTTGCACGTCATACGTTGTGAGGAGACCAACTTCGAGCACGCTGTCCGGCGATAACCCTTCACCACGAACCCCCAGGTAGAGGGCGTCAGATGAATACCGAATCTTAAGCATTCCATCCGCCCCGTCCGTGCTCACGATCTGGCCGGCTTGCTCCGGCTGTCGAGCCAGGGTGCTCTGCCACGTGGATTCGGAGAGCATCCCGTCTATACGGATCTCCTCTGCGCGTGAATCGATGTACGGCACCGTGATCACATCCGTCACCCGCCTGAGCCAGAACTGCTCGAATTCGGTTAGCCAGGCAAGGTCGCGCGGTTGGATCTCGTTGTAAAGCAACGCAGGAACATAGTCGCGGGTTTCCATATCACTTAGGAACGCTTCCGCCGTCAGCGCTGTCACTCCGGGCCGAATCAGAAATGACCGCGACCGCGCGCTACCGTCCCAACGGTCGCTGAACTCCAACGCCACCGCTATTTCGTTTTGCCCGGGAATAAATCGACCTGTCCCCCGGCATTCTCCGTACCGGAACAGCCTGGCGGTCGAATCGCCGTACTCGGCCCACTTTCCGCTAATCGATATCCGGTCGTTTTCCGTCCGTTTGGCCGTCATATCCCAAACGTGAGTCTCAGCTGATGCAAGTATCCGCCATTGGTCTCCAACGCCCGTTGGTACCATGAGCCAGTGGGCTGGCCAAACAAAGGGCCCCGAGGGCTCGACCGTGTCAAAAACCTGCGGGGAGGCGAGATCCAGCGGGTACGATATTACGTCTCGGGCATCTCGACCGCCCAAACGTGGTGTCACCACCCAAAGTAATGTCGGGACCAGAATCACCAGGAACGCCACGAGAAAGGCCAACGAAACCTTCAACGCTTCTCGACGCACGTGTGTTGCGATTCTTCTAAAAAACGATTTCACACGCGATCTACGGTGTATCATCGTTTCATCGGCTGCGATACCCAGTCGGGCAAACTCTGGGGTATCCAGAATCATCTCAAGAGCGGTGGCCCCGTCCTGAGGCCGCTCGGCCGGGTTCGGCGACATCATTGCCGCAACCGTGTCACTGAGTTTCTCCGATACGTCTGGATTCACGGAGACGAGGGCAGGGACCTGCTTTGAAGTGAGTTGCTTGAGAATCCCCAATGGGCTGGTCGCGTTAAAGGGAAACTCCGGGGCAAGCTTTTCGTAGATAACCATTCCAAGTGAGTAAATATCCCACGCGGGACAAGGCTCTCCACCGTCCCAAGCCTCCGGCGGCGCGTATCGGGGGGTACCAACGAACATGCAGGAAGATACCGAACTTCGTATCCGAATCGAGTGCTCGACAGCCAGCAGCTTGGCCAACCCAAAGTCTGACAACCGTGCGTGGTTCTCGGCGTCCAGCAGGATATTGCTCGGCTTAACGTCGCGGTGAACGATTCCCGAGAGGTGGCAACGTTGGAGGGCGCCTAGTACATCCGCCGCCCAACGAACGGCTTGTTCAGGACCGGCGCCGACCCTGCTGAGGGGACCGCGCTCCATGAATGCCATATCGATTGCCAGGACGTCGTCAAACGATTCGAGGGCGTGGATCGGCACGATATTCGGATGCTGCAAACGGGCAACGGTTCGCGCTTCCTGGCGAAACCGGGCTTCGAAATCGGGAATGGTTACTGCGTCTGAATCGAGAATTTTCAGCGCGATTTCACGGCCAAGCGTTTCGTCTTCGGCAAGAAAAACGACCCCCATCGCCCCTCTCCCCAGGAAGCGAATGAGTCGATATTTCCCCAATCGCGAACCAGACCCAAACGACGACGCCACCTGTCCCCCCTGCTGCGCCGCAAATTCTTCAACGCGCCCGTTCTCAGCCTAGCACGTCGCAACATATTCCGCCAGCGAATAAATTCTCTGAGGTAGCGCGCGTTCCCTTCGCGCGCCACTGCACAACCGCCCTGCAGCCACTCGGCCCTATTCCGGCACCGATCTTCACGGATTTATGGGGACTTCCGGCTGGTGTGCAGGCATACGGCGGGGTGCATAGTGTAAAGCCGTGGCCCTTTCGGCGTGTCCACGAATACGGCGCTGGATTTGTTGTCGCGAAGGATGGGGTTGCCCGCGAACTTGGTCCAGTGGAGCAGATCCTCAGAAGCAGCGATGCACGTCGTCCACTCCTCGGGTTTCGAGTCGCGCACGAGGCCGTGGTAGTAGGCGTAATATCGACCGTCCCGTTTGATCACCTGGTTCATCGCGATCATCCCGGCGTCGTAGTCGTCCGGACCCGGCACCATGACGGGGTCGTCCTGAACGTGAGTCCAATGAAGCGCATCATTCGATGTGGCCAGCCAAATCGCTTCATCATTCCGCTCGTACAGGAGATGCCACATCCCGTTTTCGATGAACACCGCCGGCGTGCCGTAGGGCCCCGGCGGGATGGGTTCGCCGTCCGTCTTGCGGATGTCGAGTTGGCCTTGCCGCGTCCAATAGACGCGGTCCGTCGACGTGAGCAGGTGCGGCTGATCGTCCTTCCCTTCGGCAAACATATAGTACGTGCCGTCGCGCTTCACCACGCACATGTCCTCCATCCAATGGGCGTCGTAGATAGGATTGCCCGGGTAGCGCGTCCACGCGATCCCGTCCGGCGACGTCGCGTAACCGAGTTTCTTCGTCGCGTCTTCGGACCCGGTGTAGCCCGTGTACCACAGGTGGTACTGACCATCTTCGTGGATGATCCAGCCGCGTTCGCGAATACGTTCATCCCAATGACCGGGCCCCGCGCCTTCGAACACAGGATTACCCTCGTACGCAGTGAACTCGACGAGCCCCGCAGGAAATTCAGCCGCCGCGATGACGGCAATGAGAATAGGGATCACGATCACAACCTTTCATCAACGAAACGAATGCCCTGAACGCCAACCCGACCCAAGAACCTTACGAAACTCCGCTTAAAGTCCCCCTTTGAAGGGGGATTTAGGGGGATGTTGGGCTGCTCATTCCCTTACGCTAAATGCGCAGAAAGATTCGCCGTCGATACATCCAGAATAGAATGAGCCAGAATCCCAACAACACTGTGGCGCCGTGGAAGAACGCTTCGTATTCCGCTCCGAAGAGTTTGAAGAAGTCCTGCCCGAGATGGATTTTCAGATTCTCGTGAATGAAGCCGTCAAAAAGATGCGCAATGCAATATGCAGCGATCGAGTTCATCCCAATAACCACCAGCGGGAAACTCCATTTCTTAAAGTCGAACTTGTCGATGATCGCGTAGAACAGCGCGAGCAACAGGAAACACCAGCCGCCTCTGAACAAGACCCAGCTCGGCGTCCAGATCCGTTTGACCACGGGGCAAATCCCGAGCGCGCCAAGTAGCCAGCCCGCAAACATTGCGGCGAATCCGGCAACGACCATCCAGCGAATCTTCTGGTTCGGCGTGCGTTCGCTGCGCAACACTTCCCCGCCAATGAGTCCGAGGATCATCGTGGCCAGTGTGGGGATGAAGCTCAGCGTCGAGTACCCTCCCCCGTTTCGGATGAACGGCTCCTGACGCGGAAAAAGGTTCAGGAACCACTGGTCGAAGGCCCACGCCGCATTCGTGTTCTTGTTCCAGTGCGCCGCGAAGCCGGTCAATTGATCCGGCGCACCGGGGCTGAGGCCGATAGCGGCCCAATCGAAGTCGGGTCCGGGCAATGGGTACAGCGCGAAGGCCAGCCAATACCCGAACAGGATCGCGCCGAGGGCGATCCACTGGTCGCGCACCTTGCGGAACCCCAGCAGGAACAGGAATCCGTAACCGAGGCCGATCTGCGACAGCGTGTCTTCAAAGGTCCAATAGGTCTGTTGCGCGTGCGTGGACCGCAGAAATACGCCGAGGATCACCAGCAGGAACGCCCGCCAGAACGCGTGCAGACTCAATCGCGTCCGCGTCTGCCCCTTCGCCATGCGCGCCGCAATGGAGAACGGCAGCGCAACGCCCACGATAAACGAGAAGGACGGTTGAATGAGGTCGTGCAACGAACACCCCACCCAGGGCACGTGCGACTGGTGATGGGCCAGGAACCCCCAGAACCCGCTCTCGGGAAACGCCTCCGAAACCGAGCGCAGACGCAGCACTTCCGCCATCATGAGGAACATGACAAACCCGCGATAGGCGTCCAACGAAACCAGCCGCTGCGGCAAGGTCCGCGACGGCGTGATCGTGCGGGTTTCATCCGTGGCAACCGAATTGGCAGTCGTAGCCGGTGCGGTGGCGGTCGTGGCGCTCATCCCTCTTCCCCTCGATACTGTGGCGGTCCGCGCTCCCCCACTGCGCAAGGCGCAGACGCGGAATCCGCGATACGATAGCAGAACGCAGCACGGCACTGCACGAGAACATGGACTCGACCACCGCCTTCTCCGACATGATAGACGAATAGGCAGAGGGGAGGCTGACTGGAATCCGCACAACCGCGCGCGCAAACAGGAGAGCGGGTTTTCCAACCCGCTGCGCCAAGAACTCATTGATGCGAAGTCCCCAACAAACTCTCATCCCGATCAACTTGGCCCCTTCCCTATCCGCTGAATCGACCCGCCCAACCACAAACCCCAAGAATGGCGGGTAAGAAAACCCTCCCTCCTGCATCGCGCCGTCTTCGCCACCAACACCCCCTGTAACACCCGGACCACATCAGCAAGGAGCATGGGCGTCCTCGCCCGTGTCGCTGAACCCGGATCGCCAGATTTGCCCCGACATCATCCGCAGGCACGGCCGTCAGCAATTCAACACGGGCGGGACGCCCATGCTCCCAATCCGCGTCAACTTGGGATCGACCACGATGTCCACACCCAAAGTCCCCACCCCCGGCAATCCGCTTCAATCCCCGCAATCCGCAATCGGCGCCAAATAGTGGTATCGTGCACGTAGCGTGAAAGGAGATCTCGACGTGGCAACAGACCGACCCAATATTTTGCTCTTGATGACCGACCAGCAGCGCTTCGATTCGCTGGGATGTTACGGCGTGCCGTTCGCCCACACGCCAAACCTGAACCGCCTCGCGCGGGACGGCGCGGTATTTGAGCGCTGCTACGTGAACAACCCCATCTGCACGCCGTCGCGGGCCAGCATGATGACCGGCAAACATCTCCCCGGCCACGGCGTCTACCGGCTCTACGACAACCTGCCCCACGACGAAGTCCTGTTCACCGAGCGACTGCAACAGGCGGGCTACACCACCGCCCTCTTCGGCAAGCTCCATGTATCGTCCATCGAGGAGGAGTCGTACCGGCGTCATCCCCATGACGGGTTCGACGTGTTTGAACCCTGTCTGGAAGGCTCCGCGCACATGGACGCTCCGCATCAGGCCTATGCGCGCTGGCTGGAGGAGCGCGACCCGGACTTCTACGCGCGGCTGAAGGCCGAAGGACGCAAACTGCTGCATCCGCCGCGGGACCGTCACATGACGTACTGGGCCGCGGAACGGACAATCGATTTCCTCCGCAGCCGGGGTGACGAAACCGCGCCGTTCTTTTGCATGATGAGCATCTTCGAGCCGCACAACCCTTATGAGCACTACCCGCCAGAGATGGGCGCGCTCGTCGACGCGGACGCGATACCCGATCCGCTCCCCCGCGCCGCCGATCAAACCTGGGAGCCGTCGGACATCGAGCGCGAACGTCACCAAAACCACCTCGGCGACATCGATTCCTTCACGCCGGAAGCCCTGCGCAAGATCCGGCACGGGTATCATTCCGCCGTGGCGTATTCAGATCTGGAGTTTGGCCGCGTGCTGGATGCGTTGGAAAAAACGGGGCTTGCGAATAACACGCTCGTCATCTTCACGAGCGATCACGGCGACATGCTCGGCGACCGCGGCTTGTTGGTGAAAGGCGCGCACTTCTACGACGCGAACGTGCGCGTGCCGCTGCTACTTCGATGGCCCGGGCGCATTCAACCAGGAACGCGCATCAACGCTTTGGCGCAACTCCACGACATCGCCGCGACCGTTCTGGCGGCGGCTGGCGTGGAACCCGATGCGATGCCCGACGCGCGAAATCTCCTCGATGCCGCAACCGGGAAAGTCAATCGATTGCACGAACACGCCATCTGTTGCTACCGCAACTCCGGCATGTCGTCGCAGCGCGAATACTGGGACCCGCCCATCAACGCGACGATGCTTCACGACGGCCGCTACAAGCTCAACCTCTGGCACACGACCGAGGATCCCGCCGAGATGCCTGGCGAACTCTACGACACGGAAAACGACCCGCAAGAATTGGAGAATCGCATCGGCGACTCGACACTGGATTCCGTCCGGCGCGGACTCACCGATCAATTGCTGAATTGGCTCGCCGAAAACGAGCGTTACCCTGGCTCCCGCGGCGGAGAGACGCGTCCGCCCCATTAGTCGTTCCGCAGCTTGTCCTGCGCCGCGCTCGTCGACCGGCTCGATTCCAGTATCGCCCGGTATTCCTCCATGGAGCTGTTCGGCCGCCCCGTCTCGCGCATGTAATCAATCCCGGCTTCCTCGGCCGTTGTGAAAAAACTGTCCATGGTATCCGCATACCAGTTGTTCAATGCTTCCGCATGTGCCCCGTGCGCCCCAAGAGCGGACACGCGAGCCGCAAATTCGAGCTGGACGTAATCCAGCGACAGCCTGGCAACTTTTACGCGTTGCAGCAACTCGGGATCGCCAGCCGTAAGCCGTTCGGCCTCATCGAACGCGGCAGACGCGACCGCCACCACCTCGGGCGAAAGATAGATGGGCAACGTATTGCGCTCGAAAGGACTCATGTGCATCCACATGTACGCGTGATCGTCAAGCGAATCTTCTAATGCCGCCAAATACCGTCCGATGGACTCGGCCGCAGGGCCGAAGTATCCGTGTAGGAACTCGGCGACCGCCTGCTTCTCGTCATAGTCCGGATTCCAGAGCAGCTTCGCCATCACGTAGGCCTTAAGCGGGGCCATGTCGCTGTGCGCCGCGTCGCCGCTCCCCTGCTCGAACACGCCGCGCACGCCGTGGTTCGCGAAAAACCGGATGTTCGGCGCGAGGGTGTGCAGATTGGGAAAGGGCAACAGATACTGATGAAAGTTCACCGTGTAGTCCCAGATGTACATGCGATCGGTCAGCCGGAACCAGTCCTCGATGGCCTTGCGCAAGTCACCATTCTTGTCGCATTGCTCATCCGCAATCGGATGGGAAGCGCAAGCGCCGGTGGTAAGTCGAATGATGACATTCGGCAGCGGCTTCAAGTCCCGCGGCGCGGGCCGGCTGTAGGAGTAGGCCAGCGTATCGATCGCAATTTCCGGATGCTCGTCCGCAATCGATTCCGCAATGCGATTGACAAAATAGATAATGGGCGCGGAATGAACGCCGCCCTGGCTCTCTTCCAATGCGCGACAGTGCTCGCACTCACACCAGCCGCCAGGTCCGTCATTTTGCGAGATGGAAATTATATTCGCTTCGGGATGTTCCGCAATCCATTCCTTGACCGTTTTGATCGCCTGTTGAATCATCTCTTCGTTGGTCAGGCAGAGCTGCGTGCGTTTGAATCGGCCTATCAGCGTCCGCTCGCCGTCAACCAGCGAAAACCATTCAGGATGCGTCTCGAAATATTCATCCGGCGGGATCAGGGTGAAGAACGAATGCACGAAAGGATAATACGCAGTCTTTCCCCCACGCTGATCGTCCAGCTTTCCCATGGCGCCGTTGATCCGGTTCCGGGCCGACCAGTCGGCATCGAGCGCATCGTAGAAGAATGTCTCCCGGTATTCGAGCGCGGGGACTTGATGCTCATCAATGGACTTAATCGCCAATCGCGGGATCTCCGGGATGTGACTGACCGTCGAGGTGAACCAGCGGCAACCCAGGTGTTCCTCGAGAAAGGCATAGACACCGTACATCGTGCCGCGCTGCCGGCCTCCCGCGATGACGAGATGCGGCGGCGCGGTGCGGACGACGAATCCTTCGTTACCCAACCCATCAAACGCAATCGAAGGATCGACGTCCCGTTGGTGCGCATTCTCCCCCAGTATAATCTCGCATTTGCCGATGGGTTGGTCGTCCGATACGATGGGCAGTCGCGCTCCTGTGATCTGTTCCAGAAACATTTGCAGCTCGATCGCCGCATGCTGTTCGGAAGAAGAGGCCGACTCGGACACCACGATCTGGTATTCGCTCACTCCGCCGTCGGCGATGACCAGGGCAGGCGGCTCATCACCAGCGAGGCTCTTCCCGCGAGGCTTCCCGTCCGGCTGCAGATCCGCGACTTTGTGTTCCGCCGCGAGAGCGACATTCGCCAGAAGAACTACGCTTGTTACAAGCCATAGGAACCGATACACGTAGCGCTCCTTCTTTGTCTTGTACTTACTCGGTGCCCCGGCACCTTAGTTCCGAATGAGCCACACTTCAGACACCATGCATCCCCGGCCATCCACAAGATTCCATTCCACATCGAGCGTGCCGCCCTGCGTCGCTTCGTGCGGTATGTAGTACTCGACCGGCCAGATCGGGTCTGGCTGCTTCACGGGCCCGTGCACGCTGAACGTGTCGTTCAAGGTCAACGACATCGTCGGTTTGTAGCGTCCCGCATAGGTCACATTCAGGCGATAGGTGGCTTTCGGGTCCAGTCCTTCATAACGCAACTTCAGCGGCGTGCCGTAGTGCGTGCCAATCTGCGACTGCCAGGACATGCGCAGTTCCTGCCGCGCCTGCGGTCGCGCCCCGTCTTCTTCTTTGAACGTGGCGTTCGCCTCTTCGATCGCCGCACTCTGTTCGGCAACGGTCGCAGGGTCCGCCTTGTACAAAGGGAACTCGGCCCGCGGCGAATGGCACCCGTAGGGGTCCCGCTCCCAAGTCTTCTGGTAGACCACGTGCTCGTACTGTCCCACCGCGCCGAGGTTGTCGTAGAACCCGCCGGGACCCGGATCGGTCCAGTTCAGGATCTCGTCGATGGCCGCCAGTTGCTCCGTCTCGTCCTCCATCGCGAGGATGGCTGTGAAGCGCTGTTCCAGCCAGGGCCGATCGTTCACGGGTTGATCGAGCCAATCGAGCATGGCGCCCCGCTCAGGATTGCGCGCAAGATACGGCTCTTTGACGCTGAGTTGATACCCGATGCTCTTCAAGAGAATTGGACCGAGATCTTCAATCCCTTTCCGCAGCTCCGGCGCGATCGGTTTGTCGGCCTTAGCAAGTGCTTCACGGGCGTCAGCAATTGCCTGCGCTACACCGGCTTGACGCGCCATTGCCAGCGCCGCATGGGATTCCTGCTCAAACTGCGCCTCGGCCTTTGTCTTCGCCTGCACGTACGCATCGAAGCGCGCGCGGAACAAATACATCTGCGCGCGCCAGTTCGTGTCGAAACTGGAAGTGCGTTTCGCGATACTTTCCCAAAGTTCGAGCGTCTTCGGAATTGTCGGGTTCTCCAGGATGGGGCCCACCCAGTTCTCTTCGAACTGGGAAAGCCCTTTCGCAACGTCTTCCGCAAGGTCGTCGTTCCACCAGACCTTGCCATACTCTACGAGCAACTCGTCGAGATCGGTTTCCGGGTCCCAACCGTAGGCGCTCCAAATCACCTTGTTCAGATCGTCGTGAATGCCGTCCGAGTACGTGCCGAATCCATCGGTGAGTTCCTTATAACGCAGATAGATATGCTTGTGCGCCTTCGGCAGTGGCATCATGGGTTCACGTCCCACCGTGTTGGCAAAAGCGGGATCCCAGTCGCGAACGGGATACTGGCAGCGGACCGTGTGATTGATGTCCGGGTAGCGCCGCAAAGGGTATTGCGCCGGCGTCCGTTCGCGAATCTCCTCCCAGCTCATTTTGGTCCACGGTCCATACACGACGCCCGCCAGCCAATCCGGCTTCTCCGTTTCGAGGTAGTCGAAGAAGTAGTCGTTCTCTTCCAGGGTGAAGGTCTGATTTGACACCCACAGCTTCGCGTCGGGATGGGAGTCGTGAAGAATCGGGGCGAGTTTCTCCATAAACGGGATCAGGTGTTCGGCCGGCGTGTCGCCATCATCGCCACCCGGTATGAAAACATGGTCGATGACGGGATACTGCGCGAACATTGCCCTGCGATTTTCCAGCGCTACCGCGGCGCCTTCCGGCGTCGTCACGTCTTCCTCGCCATCCGCCATCACGGGCGACCAAAGCCAAACATCGAGTCCATATGAACCGAACAGGGCCGACAACTTCACATTGCGCGACCGCATACTTTCGGTCATGACAGGACCGTCTTTCGCCTCCGGATCGAGGGTGGTGATCAATTCGATACCATTGCACCCGAACACAATCAGATCGCGGATATACTGTTCGTACATCTCCATGGTCCAGGCATCGTAGGTATTGGCGGTATTGCGATATCCGAGCTGGTGGGCCCGGTACGGCATATCCGGAGCCGTCGCAATCGGGGAGCGCAAGTCCAACGTAATTTCGCCCTCATCACAGTCCACCAACCGAATCAGCCGCCCCGCGGCAAACATCGCGCCGCGCGGGTCGTGCCCGATCAACGACACGGTGTTGCCCGTCACAGCGATGCCGTATCCTTCCGGTTCGTCGGGGGCCACGCCTCCATCTATCGTGCTCGCGGTACCGATTGCGATAGCCACCTGACCTGCCGCGGCGGAATCGGCGATCGGAAGCAACACGCCGGAACGTTCGTTGAGTTCATCGCGCAGCATGCGGGCTGCCTGACCAACGATACCTTCGTTTGGTTGCGGCAGGATAACCGCCTTGGATAAATCTATGGTTCCCCACGCCGGTAGAGTGAGGACGATAACCATCACGCCCAGAACAACCGGCACATTTCGCAGGCCATTGGAATGATTCATTGATCAATACCCCCGTAAAGAACCACTCTCGTTTCTCGGACCATTCGTGAGCACCCCGATTGTACTTCCAGCGCTCCGCGCGATTCACGCACGATTCCCATGAGGCAAAGCAGGCGCGGCGTCACAGAATGCGGGATAGGCTCCCACAGGAGAATGGACAGATTACGACCACCGGCAGATCGCGTTACCGGCCCGCCACGTCCTCTTCGTCTCGACTGCCCCGCCCGAAGTGCAGGTCGGCGAAGTCCATCATCTTTTCCCAGTATTCTGCAGTCCACGTATGCTTCGTGTCACGGCGGTACTGGAGCAAAGTGCCAAAATCGTCGCCAGCGATAGGCTCGTCTTCGACCACCATACCGTCGCCCACGAGTCCCGGCTTCCCGAGAAACTTATAGACCGGGTCCGCTGCTTTGAGGGTCCGCAGCGCGCTTTCGTAGTTTGCCCAGGTGTCTTGCAGGCCGGCGGTATCCAGGACGGGTCGCGGGGCCACCAGCGCAACCAGGAGGTGTTGATCGACCGGCAAATCCTGCTCGTGTCCGTTGAAGGCCGTGAAGAGATCGTTGAACCAATGGGGGAAATGTTCGTTGATGCGTTCCACGGTCTCTTGCTCGTTGTTTCGGCTGAGCGCCATGCCGCCGGTCCCGGATTGGTGGGGCATGGCGATGGCAAACCGGTCATCGTAGGCCGCGGCCCAAAGCGCCGTCTTGCCCCGGCGGGAATGACCCGTGACGATTACCTTCTCCCCGTCTACATCCGGGTCTTCGATGAGGTAATCCAGACACCGCTGCAACCCCCAAGCCCAGGCCGAGATGGTCCCCCAACTCGCCGCGTCCGGACCAGGCAGATCCGTGAAGTAAGGGTGAATGCCGTCGGTGAAGTCGTTCTGGTCAGGGTCAATCTCGCTTTCGTGGTATGTCGCAAACGCGTAGCCCCGGTCGATCTTCTGCTCGATGGCCCAGAAATCTTTCTTCCACCCCCGCAACTCTTCCGCGGGCGGGCAGTTCGAGTGTAGCCACGCTTCAGGGTGGATCTGAACCCCCGGGTAGTCCGTCACGGTGTAGTTGCCGCACTTGTTCAAAGCAAGGATGCATGGCGCGGGACCCCCAGCATTGGGAACAAACAAGGCCAGGTTGATTCGCGGGGCGTCATCAGGCAAAGCCGGAAACCGAATCTCCACCTGCTTCAATGTGGCCTTCCCGCCGAAGAGGTCCGAGTCTTCCTGTATGACCGTCGCCTGAATGGGCGTTGGTGGCGGCAGGTATCCGTATACGTAGTGCTGAAACAACTGCTTCAGTTCCGGACGCCGCATCTCGTACCACTGTTCCGGCGTCTCGATTCGCGTGCCGTCCAGCATTAGGAACGGATCCGGCAACTCAGGCCGCTCGGGAAGCTGATCGACCGGAGGGAGTTCGGCAGCAAGAGCAGAAACGAAACCGATGAATAGAACACACGAAAGACGAAACATATCACCGAACCTCCTGACTCGCTATACAAGACTCATTCTAAGGACTCTCGCACTTGAGTCAAGCGCACGGGACCCAGCAACCCGGATTCCGTGGGGCCGAGATTCATGGCCGGGATCGTCGTGTAGTGCGGCGCGATCGTATTCGCCACGCGGATCTCGATCTCATTCTCGCCATTCTGAATCAAGTCGGTGATATCAAACTTGAAGGGCCGCGCAATGCGCACCCCCGCGTTTTTGCCGTTGACGAGCACTTCTGCCGCGACAAGTACCTGCCCGAGATCCAGCCAGGTACGCGTTTCATCGTTCGGTTCCAAGCGAACGGTCTGCCGGTACACGCCGATTCCGGAATACGTCGGCAGCGCGTAGTCGCTCCACAGTCCAAGGCCGATCGTGCCGCCCTCGATATCGAGCCGAATCGGCACAGGGAAAGCGGCCCCGGCATAAGCGCCGGGTTCCATCTCAATACGCACCACGGCTGTCGTGACGCCGTGAGTGGGCTCCAGTATGAAGCTGCCGCCGCGGCGAATCCCGACGGGGTCGTCATTCACCCATACCTGCGCATCTACGTCGGCAATTGGAAGCGTGATACCCCGAACGCCGGGAGGCAATTCAAAGCGATACCATCCGACGCGCGGCGCATCCGCCGGCTTCACGTCGTACACGAGATCAGGAACTTCATCGAAGCACTCGAGATACGGACTCTCCAAATCGATGGACAGAGGACGCTTGGGTTCGGTCACGGCGCCGGCGTTCTCCACGACGGCCATGCCCCACGGCGCGTCTCCCATCTTGCCGCGGACCTTGACGGGGGACCAGGCGCTATCATCGAACGCGACCGACTCCCAATTCTCGAAGTCGTCTACACTGCCTCGCCATGAATCGTCCGTGACGATGCTGACTTCGCTTCCGTCGGCCATCCGCGCCTTCATCGCGAACACAATGCCGCGACTTTGGAACGCTTCCTCACCTTTGTTCACGTTTTGTCCGGCGAAGAGCTGGCCCCAGATGGCGATGACGTTGCGGCCCTCGCGCAGCAATGGCGTAATCGTAAACGTTTCCGGCTTTTCCCAATTCGCCCAGGGCCCAATCTCCTCTTCCACCTTCTCGCCGTTCACGAAGAGGCGGAAGCCGCTGAACGCGCTGACAGTCAAGCGCACTTCTTCCGGCTTCGCATCCAGGTCGAAGGTTTTTCTGACGTAGCAGGCCTGCGTGCCGCCCGACCAGATCCAGGATGCCTTTTCGATTTCCGGCGTAGCACCGCCCTGTGCCGCCTCGGCCATGGACGAAACAGTCGGGGGCTCCGCTTGCGCGAAAAGACGGCCGTGCCCCCCGTCCGGCAAATCGAGAAGCACCGTGTTCTCGCCTTCGCGCAAGGGAAGATTACCAACCGCTTCTTCAAACGGCTGCTCGACGCCATTCACCCACAGTCGCGCGGACGAGTTGCTCAGTTCCACCCGCAATCCAAGTCGCTGCGTTCGCGACGACCGTATCCGCGTAAACACCAGCTTTCTTCCTTCGGGAAGATGGATGAAATTCTTGTCGATGTGTCCGTCGGGGTAACCCGAGTGCCCGCCCCAAGGCGCGGCCTGCGCTAGGCCGATGGATTTGGAGAAGCGGACTTCCTGCCAGACCTCGCCCGCGGCCACCGTATCCAAGGTCTGCAACACCTGCTGCGCGACGCTCTCGTCGCCGGTTTCGCAAGGCATCATGAGCCAATACGGACCGGTAGAATAGAGGGTCGTTTCCCAATCGGCATCATTGAAATCCGGACGCTGCCAACCCGCACTTTCGCCGTCTGCGCCAGCCTCCTCCCGGTATCGGAAGGACCGCACTTCAGGACCGATCTTTTCGTCGGACGGCGGCCAGCGGAACTCGCCCCATTTGTTGTCACGGGTCGCGATGGTAGAGAAGCTCCAGGTCTCGGGAAGCACGATTTCATTGGCGACCTCGATCTCTCCTGTGCTACGCGAAGACTGCGCCTCGCCCGGACGTATCACGAGGAGCATCGCCGTGTTACCTTCGAGGAGATGACGGATGGTCGAATGTCCATTGGCACGGTCAAAGAACTGAACCGGAGCTATCTCCCCCGTGAACGGGTCCCAGAGTTCCGGAACTCCGTCGACCCGGCACCGCGCCTCCATTACAAACGGCTCCGGCTCCACGCTCTGGACAAGATATACATGGGTACCGCCAACCTGCCGGTGCGTTTCGAAGACGTTGCCGCCGTCGACCACGAAGTCGCGTTCGATATGTTTTGAGATGAGGCCGGGCAAGGTTTGGGCATCGGACGGTACGAAAGCGCAAAAACCGCCGCCGTCGAATTGTTTCTCGACCGGCTCGCCTGGCGTCGTATTGACTCCGAGCAATTCCGTCCACAACGCGGCAAGCGCGGGATCATCCCGGCCGGATTCCGTGGTCGCCGAGGGGAGCCGTTCCACGAAGAGGATCACGCCCCCGCTCCTCGCCAGCTCCGCTGCTTTCTCCAGAACCGCACGCCGCACGGTGGTCTCCGGCCCAAACACCAGAGCCTGATATCCGTTGCCACCCATCACCAACGTGCCATCGCGCACTTCGCCTGCGAGTATCGAATCGTCATCGATGATGTCGTTATCGATGCCCGCATAGAAAATCCTTCGCGACAACGCCACGTACTGGTTATAGTCCGGCGCTTCCGTGTTCGGCGGCTCGCCCGCCAACAGACTCGCCACGGGATAGTGCACGCCCACGTCAACCACGTGTTGCCCTTGCGACATGAGATAGCTGCTTCGCGCCACGAAATCGGATAGCACGTCGTAGTATCGCCAATACGGCTGCCGCCAATGGGGGTCGGGCGCAGCGTGTTCCCAGGTGCTCGCGCGGGTCGCATAGTAAAGGCCGTGCTCATCGTAGAGGTTCGCGCCGAAGGCCATGCCCGCCGACAACCACGACACGGTTTGATCCGTGGTCCGGCCCCAGCCGCTGGAGTGGAAGGCCTCATTCCACACGCGCGGGCGTCCGTACAGCCGCGCGATGGAGGACGCGATCTTGGTGTCGTAGTAGTTCCGCTCCGTCACCGGATGCTGCCCCGAATCGTCGTAGCCCGGCGCGGAGAACCAGCGCTGCGTACGGAAGTAATCGATGTAGCC
>CAZWDH010000120.1:4717-18939 GCA_964632865.1 uncultured Nitrospiraceae bacterium | reverse complement strand
CGAAGGGTCCAGCGAAATCATGCACCTCATCATGGCGCGCGAAGCCATGGACACCCATTTCAAACTGATGATGCCGCTCATGAAGCCGAGGCCCGGCGCGACCGAAAGCAAAGGGTCCCTCATCTGGAAGGCGGTGAAGTTCTACGCGAGCTGGTATCCGAAACTGTGGCTTCCGTCCGCGACGAACTACGACGTGAAGCACCTCAACGCCACCAATCAGGATCACTTGCAGTTCGTGGATCGCACCTGCCGCAAGCTGGCGCGGTCACTCTTCCATACCATGGGCAAGTACCGTGAGAAGCTCGAATACGAACAGTTGATCCTGGCGAACTTCGTGGAAGTCGGCGTGGACCTCTTCGCCATGGCGGCATCGCTGGCCTACGCGGAGTACCTGATTGGGCAGAAGCCCGACGACGATACGCCGCAACAACTCGCCGACCTCTATTGCGCGAACGCCCGCGATCGAATCGCCGCCAACTTCCGCGCCGTGAAACACAACCACAACGCCAAGTTCCGTGGCGTCACCGATGCATTGATGGATGGAAAGTTCGGCTGGATGTCCACCGACATCATGGACGACTACGTTGCGAAGGCTGCTGCCCGCGAGTTGGGTACAGCCATCGAAGCGCGCGAAGAAGAACACGCGCACGCGAAATAGCGGGCCTCAAGAGTAAGTGAATTACAAAGGCTTCGGACTCGTTCCGAAGCCTTTTCCTTGCGTCTCCTTCTACCGATCAATCGAGACTGGCGCTCATGACCTCGAAACACGTGGGGCACAAGCCGTGAGAAACCTGGGGCATGACGGGGTTCGTCATGATGTTGAGTCGCGCGAGCGCCTCTTCGACCGCCAGCCACACGCCCTGCACATCGACAAGCTTGCACACGCTGCACACCGTGAGCATGGCGTCGTCCGATCGCGCAATCGCGGGTTCAAACAACGGTACCGAAGGCCGGCGATGGGCATCGATCAATGTAGACTCGAAGCCGACGGTTCCCTCAGCATTCATGTGGATGCGAAGTTCAAACCGCCGGACGTTCTCCTTGTCATCGCAATTGAACTTGAGACGCTTGGGCTTCCCGGTCGAGCGGACATGCTCGACGAGCATGCGGTAAACGTGTCGAACGTCTACGCCGTCGATGAAGTCCCATACATCCTGACCGATGACGAAGTCGGCAGTGAGATGCGGAGCGCCGTTGGCGATGGCAAAGGCATCCCAGTCCCCGCGGATCGCTGCAATACGGTCGTCCCTGTCTAGATCGTAATGGATAGACATGCATGCCTCGCTACACTGCGACGCCGATCCTCCGGCATTTGGCGACAAACAAGTATACTCTCACCAGGCTCTCGCTCAACGCACCTTGAGATCGTTCCGCACAACGATCCTCCGTCTACGACGCGCTTCGCAAGGTTGAGTTGCGCGCGCGGCTTTCAATATATGCCAAAATGAGCAAAAAGGGAACTGTGACCGCAAGGAACCTATCATGTCGAGTACGCCCGAAACCGAATCCATATTGACTGTCGACTGTCACTACACCGCGCCCGAAATCGCCGCAGCGTTTCTCATCCTGGAAAACGGTCGAGCGGCTATCGTGGACAATAACACGTCCCGCGCCGTTTCTCATCTGCTGGATGCGCTCGATGCCAATAATGTGTCTCCCCATCGCGTCGACTTCCTTATCGTCACGCACATCCACCTCGACCACGCCGGCGGGACGTCCGCCCTGCTGGAGCGTTGCCCTAACGCGATCGTCCTGTGCCATCCCCGCGCGGCCCGGCACCTCATCAATCCGGCCCGGCTGGTTGCCGCTGCCAAGCAGGTCTACGGCGAATCGGTGTTCGATCATCTCTTCGGAGAGATCCATCCGATCGCGGAATCCCGCGTTCGTGTCATGCACGACGGCGAGTCGCTTGACTTCGGCGCGCGCACCTTCCGCTTTCTCGACACGCCGGGGCACGCCCGGCACCACATGTGCCTTTACGATAGCGGATCGAATGGCGTGTTCGCGGGGGATTGCTTTGGTCTTTGCTATCCCGCATTGCAGACCGGTGACCGGCCACTAATCACGTGCTCCAGCACCCCCACCGAGTTCGATCCCGTCGAGGCCCGCCGTACCGTTCATCGTATCCTGGAAACGGGATGTGACCACGTCTTCATAACGCACTTTGGCACGGTAGAGCGAGTACCGGAAGCTGCCGAAGAACTGCTGCGGTCCATCGACGCCATGGAGCGCATCATGCACGAGGCCGCTGCATGTCAGTGGGAAGGTGACGCGCTGGAATCCTACTGCCGCGACCAGGTGGAAGCCGAGGCCCGACGCCAGTTCGCCGACTGCGGCGTTGAACCAACGGCGAACGCCATGGAGCGCCTCGAGGCGGATATCCTGATCAACGCGCGCGGGCTGGCCTACCAGGCGGCACGACTGCGCAAAAAATAGGGGGTTGCCGCCTTGCTACTGAATTCTTCCGATCCACTCGTCACCGGTCAATGCATGGCGATGTCGCGCAGCCGGGGATAGACGTCCATCATGCACGACGGGATGGGCTGAAGTTTCTCCTCAAGCGCATGCTTGAGTTCGAAAGCGTTGACCACCGCCTGTCCCTGGAAATGGTTGTTCGTAATCACATAAATGCTCTTTGCCCGCTGCCGCATCCGCCGCACCATGGTCAGCCAGTCCGCAAGTTCTTCGCGACTGTAAAGATAATTGTAGCGGTCGTCGCGGCTGGCGTCCTTGCGAAACCAGTCTTTCGCATTGCGTCCGTGGAGACGGATGTAGCCGACCCGCGCCGTGACCGTGTCGGACGGTTTGATGGAATCGGAGAAGAGTGGCTGATCGATGTTGCAAAAGGCGATTTTGCGCGAGATGAGACCTTCGTAGACCTCCGGCACATTCCATGACTCGTGCCGTATCTCTAGCGCGAGCGGATAGGACTCGAAGGTATCCAGCACATGCGCCAGCCATTTGCGGTTCTCGGGCGTCCGGCGAAAACTCCATGGAAACTGAAGAAGCAAAGCACCCAGCTTTCCTGCATCCACCACCGGTGCGATGCCTTCCTGAAACTGGCGTACCTCCGCGTCGGTGGGATAGGTTTTGCGCTGGTGCGTGAATCGCTCCCAGAGCTTGAAGGTGAACATGAAGTTTGTATTCCCGGCGACATTGCGCAACCACGACTCCGCGTACTTGGCGTTCGGTGGATGGTAGAAGGAGGAGTTTACTTCTACGGTGTCCATAAACCCCGAGAGATACGTCAATGGATGGAGCGAGCGAGGCATTCCGCTAGGATAGACAATCCCTTTCCAGTCCTCGTAGGACCAGCCAGCCGTACCGACCCGTATCTTCGCCTGCGTATCCATCGAAGAATCAGGATCGCAGAAAATAGGGACCGTTGCCAATTACCTCCCGTTGACTCAAGATCTCCTTCACTATCGGCGAAGGCGTTTGGTAGGGGTACGCACTCCTTAATCTTCCTCGATGCCGAGGGACTCGTACTCCCAATCGGCCAGCGGGGTCATATGGTCGTAATCGGGGTCGATGCCCAGTCCGAATCCGGGTTGCTCGAGTGATACGAGGTTAATTCGGCCGTCGCGAATGCGCAGGCGTGCGGTATCGCGGAAGGGCTCGTACAGCGTGCCGTGCGTGTCGAGGCAATCTGCCAATTCGAACGGCGAAACGTGGGCGAGCGTGCCGCAGTAGTGGTGGCCGTTACGCTCCGCATGGGTGAGGCCCAGCGCGCTGAGGGTGCAGAGGTCCTGCTGCAATGGCACGATGGGTTGGTTGCATAGGTCTTCTCCGGATAGCAGGTACCCATCGCCATCGGCCCCGTTGTAGTGGTCGACGAGCATTTTGTTGAGGATGCCCTTGAAGACGCCCTTACAGTTCTTCACGCTGACGCCCCGGTATCCGAGGGCCACGGCCTGTTTGAACGAATCCACATCGTCGTCGGACTCGTCGATAATGACCGGGGGCAGATCGCCGGCGCGGTCCAGACCCGCGGCCCCCTCGTCCGACAAGGCCGCGGCGCGTTCAATCGGTTGCTCGATAAAGATGACCTGCTCCAGCAAATTGCGCAGGCCGTTCTCGTATTCGATGGCGGCGTACCAGGATTCCAGCGCGTCGCAACTCGGGAATTGCTCGTTGCCGTCCAGCGTAACTTCATACTTGCCGGGCAGGACTTCGTCCAACAATTGCGCGATCGCAGACAATCGAGCACGGTCGACGTCGAGGTCGGCGCACACCTTGATTTTGAAGTAGCGCACCCCCGCGTCGCGAATCCACGCTTCGAGACTCTGGGGAATGCCGTCGTCCAATCGATCGCCGGGCGCGATATCGGCATCGCGAATGGGATCGCCGAGCCCGACGGTGTGGCGAACAAACATGCTTCGCGTAGGCGCCACTGCGACGGCTTCCCGCGGCTGACGACCCTGTAGTTCTTCGTGGACTACTCCGGGATCGATGCCGAGCACGTTTTCCCGAAGCGCGCTGTGAAAATCCATCCCCGCGAATTTATTGGTCGCGTCAATCAGGGCGCGCTCGATGATCGAGGAGCCGAAGCTCCCGGTAAGGCCGTTCAGGCCGACCAGCGACGCCGCTTCGAGGGTGACTTCGCTGGCCTCCTGCCAGATATCGAATGCCGGTCGAAGCTGTGCGCCCACATCGCGGTAGGCCTGTGCCCCGGTTTTCGCCGCGAGGATCAAGTCACTGATGTTTCTGCGATACGTCTTGTCCGGCGACTTGTCGAACCATTTCGGGGGCAGCATATCGGCGCTGGCCCCATAGGCCGTGGCGCCTTCTCCGCAGCGCGCAACGAGTTTCACGTGAAAGAGCGGAGCGGCGACGAGGCAGGCTTTGCCATACCGGAACGGCAGCCGCATAGCCACATTGCGCATGAAGAAATCGATAGATTCAATCGCGACCGGGATGACGTTACCCACGCTCATCGTTTTCTCCACACGGAGTACGGATACAGGCTGAGATTGGAATTCAGGTACCGGGCATCGTGAGAGACCTCGGCGATCGCCCACTCCGGTTTGATGAATGCTTGTTCCGGATCGTCCAATTCCACCTCGGCGACGATAAGTCCCTCGTTTGCGCCTTCGAATACGTCGATTTCCCAGCGCATACCGCTGTAATCGGCATAGTAGCGGGTCTTCTCCACAATTCGGCCAAGACAGGCCTCCTCAAGAAGCTCCTCTGCGTCATCCAAGGGAATCTCGTACTCGAATTCCATCCGTTCGATCTCCACCGTGGACGTCTTGATGTTCAGCGTTCCCACGCCGTCCATGATCCGCACGCGGACGGCCACCGGCGGACCGATCGAAAGATATCCCTGTTTACAATGTTTAAAGATTTCGGTTGGACGCCACACCTCCCGGTTTACGAGAAACTTCCGTTCAATTTCCAAGGCCATAGTCAAACTTCTCCATCGCCCGGCATTTCGTTTTTGATTACATTTGCTCGTCTGCGGTTGGGCCGTAAATTTGCGGGAGAGGGACATCGTTCATCCGCAGGTACACCGTAAGCTGACCGCGGTGGTGGATCAAATGGCTTACGAGAAAGCTGCGCAGAACTTCCATCCGCGGCGCTTCGATCACCACGTTCCCTTCCCACTTCATGCGCCACGTGTTCGATACGGCGCCCTCGTCCGCGCTTTCCAATGCCTTGCGCGCGTCGATGACGTTCATATCGAAGGTCTTCAACAATTCGTCCCGATCTTTCGCCATGAAGGGCTTGTAGGTATCAGGTCCGATGTCGAGTACGTCCTCGTTGACGGTCCAGGCCGCCCACTGGGGGTTCTCCGCAATATGCGACGCGAGCTGCCCCAAGCCCATGGATTTGTCGTGAGGTTTCCATCCAAATCGATCTTCCGGCACGCGTTCCAGGATCCGTCGCGTCGCGGCGCATTCCTTCACAAACTCTTCAACAAATGGCGCCAATTGGCTCATGTCGTTTCTCCCTTTGTCACAACAGTCCCACGAGGTTGGGTTGCAGCCCGGGTGTTATTGTAGCGGGTCGAAGTCACACGGGCAACGCAGGCGCAGGGACTCTTAGGCTAGTAGTCCAAGGCACCTCGAATCACGGCCTGGAAGGCCGTGGCACCTCGAGCCCAATTAGGAGAGCGGGTTTTCCAACCCGCTTCTTCGGCATGGAATGCGGTTCTACGGAACCTTTTCAACAGGGGAGATGGAACACGTCGAGCGATGCAAAGGTGGATGACTCTCTACGAATTGAGCGATTGGCGTCGCGGTTTGGAAAATCCGCGCTCGTGGAAGCCCAGATGGGTCTGTGGTGGGACTCACCCGCAACCCCGAGCCGCCGCGCGCGCCTGGCCCGAGCTTGCCACTACGCGCATTCGTTAGCAGGGCGCGACACTCTCGGACCGCGTTGATAACGACTCGTTCGACGTCCTCATGTTCGGCAGCACGGGGTTGCCGGGTGAATCTCCACCGGTCAGCGTTGACATCTCCCACAAAGGACCCGTTCGCTTCCGCATCGCGAGCGGGCCGCAATCCGTGGTCGTTTCCTCTTCCGCGGAGGACGGACGCTCCCCCCGGATAGTCCGTTTTCTGGCCGAGCAGCCGTTTTGAACTTCGATTGCCGGACAGCAAGAACCCCCGGCTGGGGATCCGGGGGCTTTGCTGGGACCGTGCTTTTCCGTCTTCTAAGCGAGACGTGTGGAATAGAGCAATGGCCGTGCCAATCGAGGCCACGAGGTGCAAATTTGGTCTAAGTTCAATAGCGACAATACGCTATTCCACTTTCGATCAAAACCGGTCCCACGTTCGACGCTGGCGAGTTCTCGTCAGATTGACGAACTGCCGTCATCCCGCCGCCCAATATGTGTCGGAGTATTATTCACTTTGCAATTTTGCCCCGTTTTGTCCATGATTCGAAGAAGCGCGTCTTGCTGGGTCAAATGTGTTCGGTGAACGCCGATAACCCGCTTTGCCGGAAATACTTGCAATATTTTCGTCTTTCAGGCACCCTTCAATGGGGAAGGTATAGGGAGACCACTATGCCTAGCAGTGAAACAACGCAGTTGCGCATCTACTGCGTTTGCGGGCAGAAGATGAAGGTGTCCGAAGACATGTTCGGACGCCCGGGCAAGTGCGTGGCGTGCCGGCAGAAGATCCGCATCCCGCGCCCGGAAGAGCTTCCCGCGAATACCAGCGAACTGTATCTGAAGGATCATCCCGAATTCCTGCGCAAGGTCAAGCACCGTCCCGTTGACGAGCGCGAGGTCTCACCGCCCGCCGAGGAGGACGGAAAACGCAAGCGGCTCTCGGCGCCCATCGACGTGCTGGAGCCGTTGCGCCTGCTGTGCAGCTTGCGCGCGATTGCCGACAAGCAGATCCGCGCTTTGGACGATTTGGGACCCAAGGCCGCGAAAGCGGAAAGCGCGAACCGGGCCGAACTACTCGGGCACCGCACGCGCATCAAGAATCTCCAGGCCGATCTCGAGGAAGAACTGCGCCAACGGCTGATGGAGACGGCTATCGAGCTGAGTTCCGTTCAGGAGAAGATCGCGGAATTGAGTCTGGCCGTTCGCGTTGGTGAGATTGCCTTTCCGGAATATCAGGAGCACGTGGAACGTCTGCGGCGCAAACGCGACCACTGTGAACGGCGCCAAACCAACCTTCGTGGTTGGCTTACGGTAGAGGACCCCTACCTGGCTGGAGGACCTCAGGATGTTTCGCTGAGCCAGATTCCGCACGCGCTTCCACGGGTCAGCCTGCCCCCGGACTCGGCTGCAGGCACGTCGCTGCTCAACGCGCACGTCGACGAGTTACGCAACGCGTTTGAACAACGATCCAGTGCGGAACGCAAGCTCGGCGAAGCTGAACGGATGAAAACCGGGGCGGCCATGTCCGAACGCTCCGTGGAAGAGTGTCTAGCCGATGCTGAAGCGAATCGCAGTCGCGCGCGCGCGCGCCTGCAGTTCTGCCGGGAACGGTTGGAGCAACTGGCCGAGGACTTCGCCAGCGACATGGATGGGTTGGACGCGCAACTCGACCACGCGCGCGGGCGGCTGAAAGCGGGCCGGATCGATCGGGAAGAGTTTAACGAGGTGGAGCGGCGTTGCCTCCGGGCGCGGGGCGATTTGACCAAAGCCCGCGCGCTGGTGGTGCGCGCCCTCGCCGCGAATACGATGGACGATGTGCCCCGGTTGCGCGGCACCTTCCTGGATCGGCTTGCGAAACCGACCAAGCCCACGCGTACGCCTGCCGAGTCCTGGGTGGCCTTTGTATCCGCAGCCTTAATGCTGTTTGTGCTGTTTCTGCCCATTGCGGGCGAGTCTACGCCGCTTGAGTTGTACCGCACGCTTGCGGCACAGGGGGCCGAATCCCATTGGCTGGTGTCCTTCCCCATGGTCACCGCCATCCTAATCGCCCTCCTATCATTCGTACCCCAGCGAACGGTCCGAGGCCTTGCGCTAGCCGTCGTGTGGCTCTTGGCGGGTTTGCTCTCGGCCGTGTACTTCCATGAGGCCGCCTACGAGATGGGGTTAGTCGCCGAGCGGTTGCGGGATGGCGGACCCTTGCTTCAGCGCACGGGGATCGTTGTCTATTTCCTATCACTCTGCGGTGTCGGCATCGCGTCGGCCATCGCGCTGCTACCACCCCGCGATACGCGACCCGTTTTCCCGGTCGTAGCCCTCGTCATGGCTGCAGGATTGGGAGCCATCTTTACGGACTTCGCCGGCATGCGTGTCGCCTCGCCCGCGATCGACGTTACGCCAACCCCTATTGAGGGCGAGTATCCCGCACGCTACGAGACGAACGTAACCGTGCGCAACGACGGCGCCCGCATTCTGGTGCTGACCTCCGATTCGACCATGGCCAACGCTTACGATTTCTTCCTGGACTCAAAGATCGGGGAATCGTCGTGGGCGGATGCCGGTACGCCGGAGAAGATCGTCGCCGGGGGGCGGGAGTTTAGAATGGCATCGGCGGCTCCCCAACTGATCTCAATTCCCGCGCAGCAGCAAGCGATATTGACGTTCCGATTGTCGCCGGGGACCTATCGGGTATTGCTTAAATCAAACGACCCGGCAAAAACGCGACAGCGCGAATTTACATTGGAAAGTCGGGAAGAAGCCGAGACGCCCACACCAGCAGGAAACACAACCGGAGAGCAACCCGGTGAACCCGCGCAACCCGGACTAACTCCGGAATTACTCCGTCAGATTTCGCCCCAGGTCGTGCTGCGCGGCGTGATGGCAACGCCCGGCAAGCCGGCGGTCTTCTCCATTCTGGTCTCTTTGCCTGACGGCCGCTCCCGCGCCGAAACGTATTCCGTCGGCGACGAGGTCTACGACGGCTGGGTCGCGGGCGAGTTCAATCCACAGGAACAAACCGTCACGCTCACCAAAGGCGGCGACATCCTCATCCTCCGCCGCGGCGAATCCTACGTGCTCGCCCCGCCCAAGGGTCCGGCGAGCTGATGGGAATGGTTACTCTACTCCGGTGACCTTGAACACATACGCGTGCTGGCAGGGCACCTTGTCGGGCGTGAGCGCGGGCACGTCGATCACGAGCTTACCGTCTTTCACTTCGGATGCGATGGCGTCATCCAGGCCAAGCATGGTTACCTTCGTGTCCGCGCCGGCCTTGGGCGCTGCGAGCATGAGCGTGTCGCCGGGCCACTTCAGGCAGATGGCGTAGACGGCGCCGTCTTTGGTCGTGTAGCGGATGTCGTCGCCTTCGCGGGTTTCGCGCCAGGCTTCGGTGCCGTAGATGGCCTCGCCGTTCACGTCCAACCATTTCCCCATGTCGAGCAGACGCTGCTGCATGATGACCGGGATACGGCCGTCGGCGGTCGGGCCGATATCGAGCAAGAGATTGCCGCCGCGGCTGGTGTTATCGATGAGGAGATGGAGCAGCTCGGTTGTGCTGCGGTAGTTGTCCGCGTTCTCGTTGCGGTTATAGCCGAAGGATCGTCCCATGCCTTGGCACTCTTCGAAACGGCCAAGGTCAATCAAGCGGCCTTCGGGGATGTGCCCGTACTCGGGCGTGGCAAATCCGCCGTGGACGTTACGCGTGTCTTTCCCCCACCGGTCGTTGACGACGACATCTTCGGGGGCGTCGGACTCGTTGAACAGCCACGCAAGGAATTCGGGGCTGTGCCATTTGTCGCTGGTGGCGTCCCACTCGCCATCCGGCCAGACGATATCGGGCTTGTAGCGCTGCACGAGATCCTTCAACTGGGGCAGCATGTGCTCCTGCGCATAGCGCTCGATATCGCCGCTCTTGTATAGGGGGTTGTACCACTCGTAGATGGAATAGTAATAGCCCATGCGCAGGCCTTTCGCGCGAACGGAATTGATGAGGTCGCCGCAGAGATCGCGGTGGGGTCCGATGTCGACGCTGTTCCAGTTCCACGCCTCCGCGCTGGGCCACAGGGCGAAGCCTTCGTGATGCTTCGACGTCAGCACGACGTACTTCGCACCCGAGCGCTGAAAGATGTCCGCCCATTCGTCGGGATTAAACAGTTCCGCTTTGAACATGGGCGCGAAATCCTGATACTGGAAATCTGCCCCATAGGTCTTCTCGTGGAACTTCCAGGTTTCGCCGTCCTTGTTTTGCATGTCGTGCCAGTACCATTCGGCGTAGCGGTCTTTCGGGCCCCAGGCCGGCACGGAGTACACACCCCAATGGATGAAGATGCCGAACTTGGCGTCCTCGAACCATTGCGGGTTCGGCCGCGCGTCGAGCGATTCCCAGGTGGGCTCGTAGGTCACGTCTTGCGCGAACGCTCCGGCGGCGAGAAAAAGGCAGAGGGACGTAAGAAGAACGCGTGAAAAAGTCATGGCTGGTCTCCCCAAGTTGGATCCGTTCTATCCGATGGGGGCGGCTAAAATCAACGCGTGCGCCGCACCTCTGAGCACGGCGCACGCAAGAATCAGTTTGGCACGAGCGAGAATGACCACTACACTAAATCGCTTCCGGACCTCCGGCCTCGCCGGCAGCGGCATCCCCCATTTCCCTCCGGAACCGCGCGAAATCGGCTTTCAATGTTTGCGCGACGATAGCGAAATCGCTGCTGTGGACGATGAAGTTGGCGCCCTGCTTGGCCCACGCGATCTCCTGGTCGATGGCCTCGGAATAGTGAATACCGACGCCAACGGACGCCTTCCTCGCTTTGGTGATGATCGTGGTGATGGCCTCCTGAAACGTGGGATGGCTGTACTGCTCCGGAATGCCAAGACTGATGGAAAGATCGTGCGGGCCCACCAGCACCGCGTCGAGACCTGGCACGGCGAGAATCCGATCCAGGGCGGCGAGGGCCGGCGTACTCTCGATGTTGACGATCATCACGCGGTCGGCGTTGCGCTCGGCGAGATATGCCCCGGTTTCTTCGTTGGGGACTTCGTCGCCCTTGAGCACTGCGTCGAGCCGTTTGCCCTTCAGGGGCCGTAATTTGACCGCGCCCCGCATCGCCATGACCTGCTCTATCGATTCCACGTACGGCGCGATGATGCCATGGGCGCCGCCGTCGAGCACCATGCAAGCCCGGTACGGGTCCGGTTCAGGGATGCGCACGATAGGCGCGATGTTCAACGCGTCAAAGGTGCGGCACATCCACGACAAGGTTTCGCGGGCAAGCGAGATGTGTTCGGTGTCTATGAACACGTAGTCCATCCCCGTACCGGCCATCATGTGCGGCCATGCCGGAGACGGCGAGACCGCGCAGGTGCCGTAGACGCGTTTGCCGGATCGTAGTGCCGCCGATAGTTCTTTACCACGCATGATGGGTCGAGCTCCTTCCTGGTTGATTGAGGGTCGCATTGTAGATCATTTCAGGCGGGGCCGCATCTACGGGGTTCATGCAGAGTGGACGCTTCCGACTGATTGGATTCATCGCGCGGCCGCCCCAGCGTCCCCAGTCTGGCGAAACGTCTGGCGATTTGTCGCATGCTGATTGTGTCGTGCGGATTAGTGGAATCTGGTGCCCACGCGGTAGAATGCCGCTGTCAACGCCGCGCCGGCATGACCTATTCTGTCGCGTTGCGGCAGGCAAATTTTGTCGTTGGCTGTTTCGATTTGCACAACCAATGGGGGAATCGGATGATTCGCCAATTGTTCATCACGGTCTTGCTGCTATGTGTCGCTCCCGCAGCATGGACGCACGATTATTCCAGTACCCTCCCGAATCTGCGCGCACCTCTTACCGTTGCGAACGGTTCGGCGCTGGACCTTCAAGCCGATGCCGTTCCGGTCTCCGAGGACCACTGTGCGCTGCGTCTTGGTTTTCAGGATGCCGTTTCGGGGAAACCGGTGGCCGTGCTGGTGCGCATCTTCACAGAGGGCGGGCGCCGTATCGAGTTGCCGAACCTGCTATCGCGGGCCGAGGCGTTGTCGCCGCACAGTGTCGGAGCTTCCTCGTTCGCTCACGCGGACAGTTGGTCGATTGTCCCCGGGAAGGTTGTCGTACGCGTTCCCCGGTCGGTTCTCACGATCGAAGCCATTCGCGGGCCGAACTCGAAATGGTTTTCGGAGACCATCGACTTGCGCGGGAAGCCGGAGTCGGGCCTGGAAGGACGGATTGAACCGTTGATCGACGAAGCGTATCCGTGGCAAAGCGGAAACGCGCACATCCATCTACAAAAGATGACGCCGGATGAGGCCGAGCGCTACGCCTGCGAAACAGCGGCCGCGGATGGATTTGACGTCGTATTCCTCTCCTACCTCGAACGGGCGGAAGCGGACCTGGAGTACATCTCCAACACGTTTACAGCAGATGATCTTGCGCGTTTCACAAAGCGTAGCGGTGTCCTTTTCGCCTATGGCGAGGAGTATCGCCACAATTTCGTCAAGAACAGCGAAGGCTACGGGCATGTCATGTTCCTCGATCTCAAGGAGCTGATTCTGCCGGCGAGCCTGGGATATGCCATCACTCGTTCGTCGAATGACGATCAGCCGTTGCGCGACGGGATAATCCGCGCGCGGAAGCAAGACGCAACAGTCCTCTGGTGCCACGGCACCCAGGGATTCGAGGATATCCCGAGTTGGTTTGCCGGATTGGTCGACGTGCAGATGATCTTCGACCAGGGCAGCAAGGGCACCTATGAATCCGCCATCTACCGCTATCTCAACGCGGGGTTGCGCGTGCCGCTCGCCACGGGTACGGATTGGTTTTTCCGGGACATGGCCATGGCCTACGTGCAGGTCGATGAACCGCTCACCAAGGAGCGCTGGTTGGAGGCGTTACGCGGAGGGAAATCGTTCATCACCAACGGCCCGATGATCGCATTCACGGTGAACGGCCAACCGATTGGTTCGAGCATCGACGCCGCACCCGGAGACACGCTGGACGTGTCCGCGTCCATTGTCTGCCGGGGCGATTTCAACGACCTCGAACTCGTTCGCAATGGACACGTTGTCGGCCGCGCGAATGCCGTCTGGCGCGATGGACGGTACATTGCCGAGTTTCGACAGACGCTGCCGGTGGACGTAGCGTCCTGGTACGCGGTCCGCGCAACGCCCTTCACGGCGAACTACGACAAGCCCGAGACTTCCGGCGTGGGGTACAACGAATACGGCAAGCCGTACTTCGCCCATTCAAGCCCGATCTATGTCACCGTCAATGGACATGGTACGCTGCTGCCTGAGGCCGTTGCGTCGCTGCTGGACGAGGTTCGCGGCAGCCGCGCGTTCGTCGCGGAGGAAGGGGATTTCAGCTCGGACGCGGATCGCAATCGGCTCCTCGGAATCTACGACGAAGCGGCGGAAAGCCTTCAGGATAGGGCTCCTCTGGCTGAATAGTCACAGGGCGACTTCTACGGAACGGACGATCTTTTCTCCTACGGGAGCAACTTCGACGAGCGTCATTGAGACTTCTCGCCGAACCTGGTACACCGTCCGCTGAACTTGAGCGAACCAAAGCGAGTAGACGAATTGTGGCGAGCCCTCATCCCGGAGCCACCGTTGCGCCAGCCGATAAGCCGGAAGTGGTGGAGGTGGAGGACACGTTACGATTCTGACTTCATCGCGTCGGCGGGTGTCTCCACTATGAGCGTCACGACGATCTCTTCCAGTTCTTTGCTGCGCCTGATTTCAAGGCCTGTTTGTTCGTTGTCTAGTGCGACGTACTCAGCGGTTTCATCCGAAGCGGCTATCCGCCGATAAACTCTGCCGCTGCGGGACCCACCCGCGATGATGAACGTGTCATTTCCACCTTCGACCACGTCGATTCGTACACAATGTTTCGGTATTCGGGGTGGG
>CAZWDH010000120.1:0-4707 GCA_964632865.1 uncultured Nitrospiraceae bacterium | reverse complement strand
AGGGATGATTCCCACGATTGCAATGGCCTGCCACACTTGCCCCCGCTCCAAGTCCACCTTGAAACTCCCGTCGGCCAGCGTGGTGACCGTTGCCTCCGATTGGTGCGGCGCGTTGGGATGCTCTTGCAGATACCGCGGTGCGTTCTTCGCGTCCACTTCACTGCGCAGGTAGCGACGAACGCGCAGTTTCGCATTGGCAACAGGCTCTCCCAAATGATCGACCAACCGCCCCTCCAGCTGCAGCGGTGGAACGTACTTTACCCGATCGCCGACGCCGATGCACCCAGAAAGAACGATTGTGGTGAGCGCAACCACGGGCACGGTTGAGTACTTAGACATCCTTGTCGGCATAAGCCTATCTCCTTCCACATGCAGATGAAGCGACCTCACCGCATGCAACGACATCATGTCAATAAGAAACGCTTATGTTGGCCTCAATACTGGTTTCATACTCTACAAGGCATCGCTATTGGTTTCCAATGATGTTTGAAAGGTCATTGCAGCACCTGCGCTTGGCACTCCGTTGACGGGTCCGCCGCCACCCTTTACAATCGCACCGGCTGATCGCAGAAATGTCGCGGACAGAAGACACAGCTATTCCATGGATTGAGGACAGATCATGATCATGACACTGATTACGATGGCCACGTTGGGGGCGTTGCCGGGCGAACCCATGTACCGGGCGGACGACGCGGAACACGTGAAGGTCTATTACGAGCCAGGTCGTTTTGGCGGCTGGCCGGCGAATTACGGCATCTGGAACTGGGGCGACGAGATCCTGGTCGGATACAGCCGCGGGTATCACAAGGACCTCGGTCCGACGATGCATCACATCGACCGCGAGAAACCGGAAGAGTTCTGGCTGGCACGCAGCAAGGACGGCGGGAAGACGTGGACCCATGAACACCCCGCGGAACAGGGATCGCTGATTCCGCGCGGGGTTGCTCTACACGGGACGGAAACGCCGGGACTGGAACTGCCGCCCGTCACCGATCTGAAAGAACCCATGGACTTCACCCATCCCGACTTCGCGCTGACGTTCCGCATGGAGGACTACCACGGCGGCTTGTCGCGCTTCGAGTATTCCTACGACCGCGGCAAGACTTGGAACGGCCCTTACGCGTTGCCTGACTTCGGTACCCCGGGCACCGCGGCGCGCACGGACTACATCGTGAACGGCAAGCACGACGCCTTCTTCTTCATCACCGTCGCAAAAGAGAACGGGCGCGAAGGTCGCCCCGCATGCGTACGCACGCAAGACGGCGGCGTGACTTGGGAACTCGTTTCCTTCATCGGTCCCGAGCCGGAAGGTTTCGCCATCATGCCGTCGACCGTGCGGATTTCGGATACGGAGTTGTTCACGACCCTGCGCTGCCGGGAAGGCACCTTCCGCTGGATCTCCGCATGGCGCAGCCTGGACAACGGTAAGTCCTGGAGCTTTGAGAACAACCCTGTCGAGTATGCCGGGGAAGGCAATCCGCCGAGTCTGAACCAAATGCCCGACGGGCGGCTCTGCCTGACCTACGGGTTCCGCGGGTATCCGTACAGCATCCGCGCGCGCCTCAGCGAGGATAACGGCAAGACCTGGGGCCCGCAGATCGTCCTGCGCGACGACGGCACGGACCGCGACATCGGATACGTGCGCAGCATCGTGCGCCCGGACGGTAAGGTCGTGACGACCTACTACATCAACGACCAGGCCACCGGCCCCGAACGCTACATCGGCGCGACTATCTGGGATCCAAACAGCATTTCGGAGATCACCAGCGGCAACGCGGAGCGGCAGGCGGCGTTTTAGCTCGTGGGTGAGGCACTAAAACTCTGAGACGCCTTTGTCCTAAGTGCCCTTTCGCCACCCCCGCGAAGGCGGGACCTTACGTCACGTGGTGTGAATACTCGTGGTATACTGACAATGCCGCGAATAGAGGCCTAACGCCATGAAAGAACTCACATACACCATAGTCATGGAGCCCGCTGAAGAGGGTGGGTTCAACGTGTCGGTTCCGGCGTTGCCAGGTTGCGTTACCCAGGGCGACTCCTTCGACGACGCGCTCGCAATGGCACAGGATGCCATCGCGCTTTGGCTTGAAGCCTTGGCCGCAGACGGTCAACCCATACCAGAGGAGCAGTCCGCCGCGAAAGTCCAAGTGGCCGAAGTTCGAGTCGCAGCCCCCTCCGGCGTATGAGCCGCATTAATAGTCACACGTCTCCGCAGACACTATCGCTTACTCTCATCCGTTGGCTGGTGCCGGTCGTGTACGCGGTGTGCATCGTCCTGATGGGTGTAAACACTTGGGAGGACTACCAAAGGATTCGTCTAGCCGAGGACGTCGCGCAAGTCGTCAACGAGGCCCCGCCGACTTCTGTCGCGGAATTAGAAGGTCTCCTCTCCGATTGCCTCGGCGAGATGATCAACGACTATCCCGATGCCGACGATCCCTCCCAATCCTACCGCGGTTTCCGGCTCGAGCCGCGCGTGTGGCTTACGCTTTGGGCCGAGTATGAAACTGAATCCGGAAAATTCATGGACGCGTGGTTGATCTATGCCGCGTCCGAAAAGGTCTCTCTACAAACGCCGCGGGAAGGTTTGCCGGAACCTATAGCTTCTACGTGGATGGCGATTATCGCTGGAGGGATTGCCTGTAGCGGCTTCTGGCTTTGGGCGGCACGCACGACGACCCTCCGGAACCCGGTGCAGTGGTTGGCTGGCGCTGTCGGAGCGCTGCCGTTACTCGTGTTCGTTCCGGGCGCCATTATCTGTTATCTCCGCGTTACCATGTGAACCTTCCGATCCGCCGGTACTGTAGCTTGAGGTGTCCCTTCTCCCTTCTCAAGTCTTTCCGAGGACAGCATTGTCAACCCTTTCGCAGAAACTGTTCGCTTGAGAGTGGCGGGATCAAATCGGGTATAGTAGTTTCCGCAAGGCGGTCTGTGTGAATGGAACGCAGGGGTTTCCGGCGCAGCCGCGCACTGGTGCAGAATTTCTATGCGCTAAGCATGCCCACCATCGAAGGGAAGGAGGCTATCATGCCGTCGTTCAATCCGTTTCAGATCCTGTACCGTCTGTTCCTGATTCTTCTCAGCCTGTTGACGCCTGGCTACGGGCGCGTGCTTATCTAGGCCGGGGTACATCCGATCCGGATTACTTCTCAATGCCGTACTCCTTCATCTTCCGCCACAGCGTGGAGCGGGAGACGCCGAGCTTCTTTGCGGCCTCGGTCTGATTGCCGTCCAGGCGGTCGAGGGCGCTGCGGATAAGTTGCGCCTCCATCTCGCTGATAGTGGGAATGGATTCCGCCACGTAGTTCGGCAGGGCCAGCGTGGGCCGCGCGCCGGTACGGACGTTCTCCGGCAGGTCCTGGGCGCGGATGGTGTCGTCGTCGGCCATGATTACGGCGTGGGCGATGATGCTTTCCAGTTCGCGCACGTTGCCGGGGTAGGGGTAGTTGCGCAACAGGGCCTGTGCGGCCTCGTCCACGTGGGCGATGTGTTTGCCGTACTCCGCGTTGCAGCGGGCAACGAAATGGCGCACGAGATTGGGCAATGCCTCGATCCGATCCCGCAAGGGCGGCACGCGGACCTGAATCACGTTTAAGCGGAAGTACAGGTCTTCGCGGAACTGGTTCTCTGCCACCGCCTTTTCGAGGTCGCGGTTTGTCGCGGCGATGACGCGCACGTCTACCCGCATGCTCTTGGTGGAACCCACGGGGCGGATGTCGCCGTTCTGGAGCACGCGCAACAGCTTGGCCTGCGTGATAAGGGCCATGTCGCCCACTTCGTCCAGGAAGATGGTGCCGCCGTCGGCTTCCTCGAAGAGCCCGCGCTTGTCCGATTCCGCGCCGGTAAACGCGCCCTTCACGTGCCCGAACATCTCGCTCTCCAACAATTGCTCCGGCAAGGCCGCGCAGTTGATGGCGATAAAGGGCATGTCGCGGCGGCGGCTCATGCGATGGACGGCGTTGGCGAGCAACTCTTTCCCCGTTCCGCTCTCGCCAAGGAGCAACACCGTGCTGTCCGTTGGTGCGACCTTGGCCACCATCTCCAGCACGCGCCGCATGGCAGGCGACGCGCCGACCATGTTCTCGAAGAACCCCTGTTCGTACTGGTCGATGGTGTCTTCGCTGGAGAGGTCGCGCAGGGCCTTGTTGACCACCAGAGCCACGTCCGATGGGGCGCTCGTCTCGGGCAGATAGAAAAAGGCCCCCTGCCGGATGCCCTCCAAGGCCCGGTCCAACTTCGTCATTTCGAAGAGCAGAATCAATCTGGAACGGGCGCTGCTCCGCCGGATAAACGACACCAACTCCATATCGGCCTGGCGGCTGAGACTTAAGTCCAAGACGATGACATCAAACACTTTACGTCCAACCAGCCGGAGCACGCCTTTCGCGTCATGGCACTGCTCCACGGCATGGCCATGACTCTCCAGATGCCGCGCCAGCGTCGCCGCGTAGGGGACATCTCCATGGGCGACCAGCACTTGCGGCCCCGTCGATTTCTTCTCGTTTCGCATCGAAACACCTCAAAACTAATCTATTTCTATTGTAGCAAAACGAATCGCTCGACGCACGGCCGCGGCGATACGCCGCCTCTTTCAAGCGAACACGTTCTGGTCAGTGCCCATCTATGTAACTGCTGGCTCGAAGAAGAGCCCAAAGAACATCCCCCTTGATCCCCCTTCAAAGGGGGAAAAACGCACAACACTTCGTG
>CAZWDH010000119.1:0-19013 GCA_964632865.1 uncultured Nitrospiraceae bacterium | reverse complement strand
CAGGAGTTGGCGCTCGTTGCCCTCGTCACGCACGAGGATATGGTGATACGCGCTGTAGTTCTCGAAGATCGTTTCCGCATGCGCTGTGGGAACGAGGGCCAGAAACAAGACCACCGACGTCGCAGGTGTGCGACGACCGCGGCGAATACCCGCCACGACGAGAATCGCGAGGCCGGTACAGGCCAGTACCGCGGAGGTCGCGTAGATGGATTCGCGAACGCCCCAGGGGATGAAGGTCATGGCGGCCAGGAGTGCGCCGCAAATGCTTCCGGAAGTGGATACGGTGGCGACCCAGCCCGCGCTGGAGCCCACACGTTCCAGGCTCGACACGGCGAGGCGAATTGCTTGCGGCATAACGGTCCCCAAGGCAAGCAGCGGAATGAAGGTACACACCCCGGCGTAGAACAAAGGCTCCCACCAGGCCACCATCTCGCCGGATTTCGGCAAATACTCGTCGACGAGAAACGCCAGCGGCTCCATGAACACGGCAGTTCCACCGGCGATGATGAGCACAATGCCCAGGGGATACCAGGCCCGGGTCCGGTCGGCGATATAGCCACCAAGTGAATAGCCGAGCGCGAGACCGGCGAGGCAGATGGAAATCTCAGCGCCCCAGACGTCGAGGGTGCCGCCGACAAAGCGCTGGAGAATCCGGACTGCGAGGAACTCGTAGATCATCACGGCGCCGCCCGAAATGAATACGATGCATCCCAACGCGAAGGACGCGGCCCAACGCATGGGAACTTCCGATGTGGTTGAGGATTGTTGTCGCCCGGCGAGCGTGTCGGCTCCATTCATGATGGGGAGTAGTATACCCGACGAAGCGCAAAGGATGCACGGTCGCGACGTTTACTCGGGAACCGTACGCCTGCGCCGCGCCAGTTACTGCGTTGCGCTCGCGATGGTGTCCAACGGGACGCGCGTGACTTCGTACCCCATCAATTCGTGGGGCGTCTGGCCGGTGTACCCGGTGCCGGTCTTGCCCGAGTAGTAGAGCGAAAGCACCACGCCGCGAACGCCCATGTCGATGAGGCGGAAATTGGCAGCCAGGAACTCGGGATACCGGTCGGGATTGGCCATGGCGCGAAGAAGAAATCGGAGCACGAATGAAGGAGCGAAGTAGAGTACGTTGAGAAGGGTTCGAAGACTGGCGCTGTCTTCGGGGGGCGCGTAGGCGAGAACGGAATCGACATGTTCGATACACCCCAGGTCGGTGAATGAGGGAAGCTTTCCGACCCTCGGCACCACCAGATCCCCCATCCGTTCCAGCGCCCGCAGCGCCCTTGGATTGAGGAACTCAGACCCACACTTCTCCTGCATCGGCACCCCTCCTTTCCCTCTTGCCCTTGGAAAGATTACCCGCCAGTTTATGTGACAGGGCCATGCAAGTCAAGGCTGGGTTGATTCCCGGGGCAAGGGGATACACGCTGGTGTCGGCACAGTACAGATTGGGAACACCGTGGATTTGGAAGGTCTCGTCGACAACGGAGGAACGGGGATCGGTGCCGATGGCGCAGCCGCCCATCAGGTGTAGGCCGAAGTAAAGGGGCGATTGGAATACCGATTTGGCGCCCAAACTTTCGAACAGGTTACGTACCAGGGACAACCCATCGTCACGTCGGGCTTCATCGCTGTCTGTCAACACCTTACGAACGCGCAGCCGGCCTCGTCGATCAAGGGACATGTCCCCGGTGGCCTCGTCCCGAACGGCCACTTCCACGCACGCGAGGTGGCGATAATTCATCATGAATGCCTGCAAGGGCGCGCCTGCGCCAACAAACAACATGGCGACGGATACGGGCGGCGCAAACACGTTCTCCAGTTTGTACCCCTTCTTCCGGAGACCGGAGTCGGCGGACTTAACTGACTGAAAGGCGCCTTTGTGGGCATCGACCGGGTCGTCGAATTCCGCGAAGGTCATGTACTGCGGGTGCATGGAAAACCCCTTGCCCAATGCAGGTAGACGTTTCCCGAACCCGGAAGCCAGAAGCAGGTGCGTGGTGCCGAAGGCTCCCGCGGCCAGCACGCAAGCGCCTGCTCGAAGGGATTCCTTCCCGTCGCGACCGGTTCCATGGATGGTGACGCCGTTCCGGTCAGACTCGATTCTCCCAACGTGAAATTCGGACAGCACTTCGAGTCCCGATGCTTCCGCGCGCGGGATGAAGGTGGCCAATGTGCTCTGTTTCGAGTCGCGGTGGCATCCGCCGAGACAGGCCATGCAGTCGTTGCCGTGCTCCGTTGCGCAGTGACTTTGTCCGCGCCGCAGCGGCGCCCAGGCAATGCCTAATCGATCAAGCCCTTGCGTGAAGAGCTGCGCATTCCGATTGCGGCGATCTTCGGGGATAGTTTGGAGCGACAATTCGGATTCGATGGCCTCGTAGTGCGGGGCCATGGCGTCCGCGGTAAAGAATTCAATACCGGAAGCGATTCGCCAATCGTCCCACGCCACGTCATCAAACCGATCGAGCAAGGCCTGGTTGACCACCGATCCTCCGCCAACGCACTTGCCTCGCAGGAAGCCCATCGTGCAACGGGAATCGAACTCGATGCCGCCACCCCAGAACAGTTGGGCGGAGTAGTCTGCTTCGTTGCGGGGAAAGGTGTCGGCCGAGTAGCGTCTGCCGGCCTCGATGAGCACGGTCTGCGCGCCGGCCTTCTGCAAGTAGTAGGCCAGCACGCCGCCGGACGTGCCCGATCCAATCACGGCAAAATCGTAGATACGAGCCTCTCCCCCGCCCATATCGCATTCCCCCTCTGCGGCTGTGGACTACAACTTGTTCTTCTTGACGTGCGCCTCGAGTTTCATGCCGACCTGGATTGTCTTAAGCAGCCACAAGGGCCCGCCGTCGTACACCGCGTCCAGCAACTTGCTGAACAGCGAGTACTTCTCTTTCGTGTACGGAAACCAGTGCGGCTCATATTTCGAACCCGAATCGATCATGATGCTCTTGATATTGGAAAAACTATGGAGCCCGTGCGGGCCTTTGTATCGGCCAAAACCGCTCTCCTTGGTCCCGCCGAAGGGCAGCGCGGAATTGCCTTGTGTGGCCAGCACGTTATTGATGGAGACATTCCCCGTTTCGATGGCGCGGGCAACCCGTGTGGCGCGGTCGATGTCCTTAGACCACACGCTGGCGCTGAGACCGTAAGGCGAATCGTTTGCGAGACGAACGGCCTCGTCTTCGGTCTTGAACGGTTGTACGGTCAACACGGGGCCAAAGGTCTCTTCGTGGGCGATCTTCATTTCGTCCGTGATGTCCGTAATCAACGTAGGCGGAAAGTCTTGGGCGTCTTCGGTGCGCGTGCCGCCCGTGTGCACAGTGGCGCCCTTGGCCTTGGCGTCGTTTACTTGATCCTCGACCTTTTCGATTTGGAATCGCGCCGTCATGGAGCCGACATCCAGGTCGCCGGCATCGGGCCGGCCGCGATCGCGGGACGAATGGGAAAGTCTCTCTATCTTGCCTTTCAGCGCTTCGACGAACTGCGGATAAACGCGTTCGTGCACGAAAAGCCGCTCGACGGAGGTGCAGGTCTGGCCGCTGTTCGTCATAGCACCCCATACGGCGCCTGCCGCGGTGCGTTCGATGTCCGCGTCGTCGAAGACCACCATGGGATCTTTCCCGCCCAGTTCCAGTTCGACGGGAATGAGATGCTTGGCGGCCTGCTCCATGATCTGGCGGCCGGCGCGGGTGCTGCCGGTGAACAGGATCTTCGCGGGCCGCTGATCGATGAGTTTGCGGCCGGTGTCCTTTCCGCCGTATACCACCTGCACGGCGTCTTTCATGAAACCGCTCTTCTCTATGATCTCTTCGATGAGTCCCTTGAGAGGAGTCCACTCGGACGGTTTAAAGACGATGGAGTTGCCCGCTACGAAGGCCGTGATCATGGGGATCATGGCGAGGTTCAGCGGATAGTTCCACGGCGAGATAATCAGGACGGGCCCGATGGGCTCGTAGTAGATTTTCGATTTCTTCGGCCAGAGAATGACCGGTGTCGGCACTTTCGCGTCGGCGAGATGACGTTCGGCGTGCTTGTCGTAGTAGTCGATGATGTCGAGCACGGTGAACACTTCCGACACCAACGCATCGGTACGGGCCTTGCCGGTTTCCTGCACGACGCGGTCGACGATCATCTCCTTGTTGTCGAGAAAGAATCGTTTGAGTTTGAGGGTCTCGTCCAAACGCTCTCGCACGGACATACCGCGGACCTTCGCGAAGGCTTGGCGCGCTTCCCGAAACGCGCGTTCGATATCCGTATCGGAGGGTTCGGGAAGCGTATAAAGTACGTTTCCCGTTCGTGGATCGCGCACGACGATCTCCGAGGTTGCAGTATCGGTCTGCATGGGAATCGTAGGATTGACAGCAACTTGATCTGGCATGGGGATGGCCACCTCTCGTTGGACCCGCCGCAGTGGGTCGATTTGCCCGCAGCAACCTTCCCGTTCACTATAGCAGAGGGTCAGGAACGTGACAAGGATGCATGAATCGCGCCGGTCACTCGTCGCGAGAGGTTCGCAAACCCATCTCCGCAAAAGGTATAGGCTCGAACGCAGGCAACGCGGAGAACACTTGGGCATTCTCCCGAAGCGCAAAGTTCTGACGGGCCATGTCTACGAAACCGGGGTCTTCCGCGGTAACGTAGTTGTCGTGCTCGTCCCAGTTGCCGTTGATGAATTCGTCACACCGGACAACGAGGTTGCGGGCTGCGCGGTTGAGCCGGGGCCGATCGTTACGCTCCATGAATCCCACGAGGTCGGGATACTTGGTAGTGTACGGCGGTTGCGTGATATCGACATCCTGGAGCAGTACCTGCTGCCAGAGTGGCGCGGCCACGTAGTCCCACCACCGATCGTCACCCCAGGGTGCGGCTCCAATGGCGCGCTTGCAGTCCACGAAAATGTTGTTGATCACATCATTGTCATGGCCACCGTGCACGAAGACCGCGCCAAAGTTTCCCCCGGCCGCTTTATAGAAGACGTTTCCGATCACCGTTTGTCCCCCGGAGCCATCGTCGAAGTAGATGGCGCAGCTTCCATGAGTCAGGGCGCTTCCAATATGGTGCCAGTAATTGTGGCGGATGATCGTGCCGCGCATGGACGGATTGCGGCCCATGTAGAAGGCGCCGCTGTCGTCGGTTTCCATGCCGGAATGGTGAATCTCATTTAATTCGATGAGATGGTCGTTGCCGCCGAGCCCGATGGCCTGGTGCGGGGCGTCGTGGAGCAGGTTATGCGTCACCTGAATGCCGACGCCGTCCATGTGGATGTTATAGGCATGCGTGCGCTGCCGTCGCGATATCCGCCAGATGTGATTGTCGTCGACCACATGATTGCAGGGCGTCAGGGTCTTGCGGTCGCCGCCGCTCACGCGAAGCCCGGCCGTTCCGGTATCGTGAATGTCGCAGCCGGCGACGGTGTGGCGTGTGCCGCCGTTGATGACGATTCCATCTTGTCCCGTATTGCGGACCGTGCACGATTGGATCGTGACGCCCTCCCCACCCTTCACGTCGATGCCGGTGCCGACGCAGGTTTCGACGGTGAGCCCTTCCAGCGTGATATGGGAAACGTTGTCGAGAGCAATGACCGGCCCAGTCAGCGTAGACAACACGATGTCGGCTCCCGACATGTCGCCGGGAGGCCAGAAGTAGAGTTGTCCGCTTGCCCGGTCGATGAAGTACTCGCCCGGCTGATCCAGTTCTTCGAGCAGATTCGTGGCGTAGAATCGTCGCGGGGCGGGATTGCCACTGCCAAGCCCGTAGTGGTGCTGCTCGCTCAACGTGATCTGATGGTTCTCCACGTCTATCGCGCCGACCTTGATCGTCTCCGCGCTCCAGTCGAAACACCAGTACCCGTGGAGCCAGACTTCCGGCGCGGAACTCCATCGCTCCGGCCGGTCGCCGCTGTATTCAAACACGCCCAGCTTGTCGGACGAGTGGTTTCGCCACGGCGCTGGACCGCTTTCGACGATCGACGCAATGGTGGCCCAGTCGTCATTGGGCCAGCGGGCGAGGGACATGCGCTCGCCATTGAAGAAGAGTTCGGGCAAAGGAGGCGCGTTCTCGAACCGGTTGGGAAAGGCGCCGAGGTCGGCAATGCCGGCTTCGTGAAGTTCAAACACACGGACCGTGTCGCGGGCCTCGGGCACGATTCGGCTGAGCGTCGCAGCATCGACTACTGGAACAAAGCTATCCGTGGCGAGTTGACGGCCTCCAACAAGCACGGCGCCGGGCGCGCCCGCACGGTACGTGATCCGCGACTCCTTACTGCCGCTATCCGGTGCGGTCAAACTCCAAGTCTCGCCGAGGTAGTACCGTCCCGGCTGAATGATCACCTCAATTGGCTCGGGAGCCCGATTCGGCCTCTGGAGACTCGCCCGAACCGAATCGCGGGTGCCTTGCATGGTGGCAAATGGCGCGTCTTCCGCGCCCGAGTTTGAATCGTTCCCGTTCGGAGAGACATAGAAGGTCTCCGCATACGCGACCGTCCAAATACTCGCTGCCACCAAAAACTGTATCGCGAATCTAAGCATGTTTCCCCCGTTTCGACGAAAATTCAGTTCTTCACGTCATTGCAAACGCCGGTTCCAGCCCGGCTCCGTGGGATGGAGCGATTTCACGTCCGTTGTTAGCGAGATGCCGCTGTTTTGCAGCATCTGCTTGAATTCGATCCCGGGTAGCCGATCAAGACATTCTATCGTAATCTGATACCGCTTATTGCGGATGGCGTCATCCCCGCCGGCATTAGCGGCATCGCGCAGGGCCTGAGCTTCTTTTCTGATCTCAGCGAAGGCATCCCGCCAGAAGGACGCGCCGTACTGCCGTTCGCACTCGCTCAGGATGAATGCGTGAATGCGGTCCACCTGATTCGCGGGGACATCGGAAGGAAGTACGAATCCCGCCGCGACATAGCGTTGATAGGTGCTCGCCTGCCCCTGATACGTTTCGGTCCAGTGCTGAACGAAGATCGGGTTGCCTGCGACCGCCTGCGTGGCGTGCACGCCGATGCTCCACCCCATCATTTCCCAGCCGAATTGGGCTTTGGTCGCGGCGACGAAGTTGTGGGCCATCTCCTCAATGTAACCGGAAACGTGGGGCACGCCAAACTGCGTCCACTCGGAATGCCGGTCCAGTTGCAGGTTCGTGTCGTCGTAGTAGATGGCGCAGTTGCTCGTGCCGCCAAACGCCTCGCGGCTGCCTTCCGGAAAATTGTAGACCACGACAACGTACTCGGTGTCTATTCCGACGATACCGCGGAGGGCGTCGTAGGCGTTTACCAAGTACGGAAAAACCACATTCGCCGCCTCCTCGCGTGACTTCGGCGCGAACATCCAGACACGGTCGCTCTTCAACAGGCAGCCGGGCTGAGCGATAGCTGCTTCGAAGGACGGTAGTTCGGCGTATTTCAACGATGGGTTGAGACCGTCCAAGGGCGGCGCTGACGCTGTCACCGTATCGGGCGCAGGGACCGCTGGTCTTGGTGCGACAGGGCCCAAGGCGCGCTCGATCGTTCCGGCAGTCTGACCGTGGTTGTTCTCCCTCGCGTACTCCAGGGCGGTCTTGCCTTCCTGGTCTTGGGCGTTCGGATCGGCGCCGCCCTTGAGGAGTGCTTCGACGGTCGCGCCGTGACCATTCTCGGCAGCATGGTGAAGGGGCGTCTTTCCAGTTTCGTCTATAACGTTGGGGTTCTCGCCTCCTTCGAGTAAGGTCTGGACCGATCCCAGGTTTCCGTCGCGCGACGCCTCATGCAGGGGCGTTGTGATCCCCGTTGCACCACCTGCACATCCCGCTACGGTCACAACGGAGAGACTGAAAACGACTACGCCAATATGGCCAGCTCTACGTGCCTCGCGAAAACGCATCGTGTGAATTCCCCTGTGAGTTTAGTCACGCCAAAGAGCCTCGGATGGTCGAGTCGCTACAGAAACACCTGTCCCTCGCCCCGGTAGGTGGGGTACTCAGACACGACCGCGCCGCCTTGTATGGCCAGGAGCATGTTGAAGCGTTCGCACATCTCCCCTGCCTTCGCGTAGCGCATGAAGATCGGGTCGCCCAGATTGAGCGTTTTCGGCCCATCGTATCGGACGGGGGTCTGTACTTCGCCGGCGCCTTCCAGGGGAAGCAACGCGGCGCCCTCCGGTAGAAAAGGCTGGGGCGCCTTATTGGCGCCGGTACCGGAGGCTACGTAACCGCCACCGTGGCAGGTGTAGATGCCTGGGGCGGGTTTTCGCGTGATCTCGATGGCGTACCCCACGGCGGGCAAGTGCCGGCACGACTGATACCAGTCAAACAAAAGGGGTGCAAAGAAACCGGAGCCGACGGTGACTTCCGTCAAACACTCTTCCTCAATCGAGGATTCGACGCTTCCTGTGCCACCGCCGTTGACAAATTCCAACTCGATACCTTCATCACGAATCGCCTGCACGATGTCCGCGCGGCGTTTACGAAAGTCTGCGAGGGAGCGCCGTTTGAGCAAGCGGATGAACGCGTTCTTCACGCGTTGGCCGGGAGCGTTGTCGGGCAGTCCCGCGATTTGCGCTTCATACCCCATCACGCCTGTCAGGCGCACGTTCTTGGCCGCAGCGATACGACGGGACAATTCAATCACGTCAACCGGCGTCCGCAACGGGGATCGGCGCACACCGAAATAGAGTCCAGGGAACTCGGTCGCGAGGTCGATATCGATACACAGGGGCACTTCGACGGCGTGGGCGCGCCCCAGCTTGTCGAGGAGTTGCACGTGCTCAAAGCAGTCGACCATGCTGACGATGCGTTTACCGCGCTGCAGCTCTTCACAAAGACGCGCATCCTCGGCTTCGTGAACGACGGGGTAGGCAATCAGAAGATCGTCGAACCCTTGCTGACTCAAGAACACAGCCTCCCGCGCGCTGTAGGCCATGATACCGTGGTACGGCGCGCCGGTGGCCAGGATGCGTTCCATCAGCGGGACACAACGAACGGACTTAGACGCGACCCGAATACGACGGCCCAGGGAACGGGCTGCTATATCGCGAATATTCTGGTCGAACCGGTCCAGATCGACGTAGGCCAGCGGCATGACACGTCCGGCAATCGCGGTCCGATAGTATGGGTATGCGTTTTCCAAGCGCGCGCTGTTTCCTTTCTACAGTAGGATGTACCTACATTCTCCATGGCGGCGAATAATCAATCAACCCACTTCACTTCCAAAGTCGACCGGTAGGCATACGAGTGGAATCGGCTCCCGGCTCCGCGCATAATGGTCTCGCTGCAAGGTGTGGATTCCGCACCCTGACCGGTAGTGCGCTTCTGAAGGGTGTCGAGCAACGGATGGAGGTATCCCCATTGCCTCACAACAGCTTTGTAACCACGACAAAAGGATTGCGCCGGTCAAGTCCTCCGATGGTCCTGTTCGAGAAGTCGAAGCGGCTGGGCATCTGGAACCCGACCGAGCTTGACTTCACCCAGGATCGGAAGGATTGGCCGAACCTGACCGAAGTGGAACGCGACGCAATCCTCATGCTCACGGCACTGTTCGTGGGCGGCGAGGAAGCGGTGACACTGGATCTGCTGCCGCTGATTCATGCGATCGCCCAGGATGGGCGCGTGGAGGAAGAGATCTATCTCACGGCCTTCCTTTGGGAGGAAGCGAAACACACTGACTTTTTCGCGCGCTTCGTAACGGAAGTTGCGGGACAAGACGGTGACCTGTCGCATTACCATCAGGAGAATTACCGGGCCATCTTCTACGAAGCATTGCCGGCGGCGATGGAGGCCCTCAAGACCGATACGTCACACGCGGCCCTGGCGCGCGCGTCAGCGACCTACAACCTCGTGGTCGAAGGCATCATCGCCGAGACGGGCTACCATGCTTATTTCCTCGCGCTGGACAAGAAGGGCATCCTGCCGGGCACGCGAAAAGGCGTGTCGCTGGTGAAGCGCGACGAGGCCCGGCATCTCGCATATGGCATCTATCTGCTGTCGCGGCTCATGTCGGAGGACCCGGGCCTGTGGGACGTTGTGCAGGAGACGATGAACGAATTGCTGCCTAAGGTGATGGGCCTGATTCACGAGACGTTCACGCGGTATGAGGAGCCGCCGTTCGGGGAGTCGGAGGAGACCTTCGCCGCCTTTGCCATGGGACAGTTTCAGAAGCGCCTGGATCGGTTGCAACGCGCCCGCGGTATGTCGGCAGCGGAGGTGGAACAGATGACCGCTGAGATTATCGATGCGGACGATGCGTAGGCGCCTAGATCCCGTAGTGGCGCAAGAACAGTTCTACGCCTCCCTGGCCCAGCCAGAGGATGCCGCCGTAGTATGCGACACAGGGTAGCGCCGCGACATAGCCGAGCAGCACGAACAATCCATCACGCTCCAGGAGGCCGAGGCCCGTGATGAAGATGGGCAGGGCGACAACAGTATTGCTGAACGGCACCGGCAGCGGTACGGGCAAGGCCAACAGGAGTGCCAACAGAAGAATGTATATGGCATGGCACCGGCGGAGCCAGAGCATATTCGTCAACACGAGTATTCTCGGCCGGAGGAAGCTCTCGAGCATTTTGGCAACGGCAATCAACCGGCGAAGGATTCCGTGGAACCGTTGCGAGGAGATGCTGCGTTCGCGCAGGAATCGAGGCAGCCACGGCTTCTTACCGAGGGCCAGGTAGAGGCCGAGCAGCGCAAGGACCAGACCAAAGGGGCCTCCGAGAAACGGGGGCGCAATGGGTAAACTCAAGGGAAAACTGAACAACACGATCATTAACGCGTGGCCACGCACCGGAAACGGCTCCAGGATCTCTCCGAGACGCACTTCTTCGGCGTCGGCTTTGGCGAGCAACGCGCGGAGTTCCGCGGAAAGCGTTTCTGTAGGTGTGACCACGTGGATGACTGCCTCGACCCAGGAAGCCGGGATTATGCCTGAACTGCATGCACCGAGCAACCATCGGCCTCAGCAGCTGGGGCGCAGTTCAGTCAGCGCAACACAAGGAGAGAACCGGAATGGCGGGTACACAAATCAACCTACTTCAAGAGCAATTGACGTTTTGCCGGGATGAAACCTTGCGCATCGCGGGGAACGTTCCGGAATCGCACTGGCTCAAGCAATTGGTGGATGGCAAAGCGCACCCCATGTGGCTGATCGGGCATCTCACCAACACGGTCAATACGGTCGTGGTTCGCTGGACTCTTGGCGAGCGGCTGGAGATGCCTAAGGGGTTCGGCCGGCGGTTCGCGCCGGACTTCGCGGGCGGGCTCCCGATTACAGGCAACGCGGAAGACTATCCCGAATGGGACGAGGTGGTGTCGCTATACAGGCTGGTCATGACGACCGCAATCGATGGTATCGGAAAACTGGCCGATGACGAACTGCCCAATCCGCTGCCCGGCGAGGTGCCGGATCAACTGCGGGGTTTCTTCAGCAGCATCGGCCGTTCGTTGAGCATCATGGTATCCCACGATTCGTATCATCGCGGCCAAATCGGGATGCTTTCCAAGCTTCCGCAGTAAATCAGTCCGCGTCGTAGATCTGAACCCGCGTCCAGTAGGTGGAGAAGGTCTCCACAAACGCGTGATGGATTTCGTGGTCTTGGTAAATATCGTGGCCGGGAATGTCGTCCAGTACCACGGTGAGCGCCAGGTCATAGCTCCGATCCACCACGGGGCGGTCCGGCGTCCCCGCTGGGGTTCCCACGTGCATTTCCTTGACGGTTTCGATGGCGCGCAAGGATTCCACTCCCTGGCGAAACGCCGCGCGATCATCGTCTGACAAGTTGTCCCGCAGCCAGAAGTAGACGCTGTGTACGAACATACCGGTTTTCCTTATTCAAAGACGGTGGTTTGGGAGAAACCGGAGCGTACCTTAAAATCAGCATTCGCAGCAACTATGGAGCCCTAATGAGGATGGATACATTGAAGCCGAATGGCAGGGAGAATAGACTCGGGTCCGAATTATCCTCGTTTAGAGCCGGGCCACCAGCAGGAGTAAATTCCAATGATGACGTATAGAGCCGGAGTGCTCGCACTGTTTGTTCTGTCGAGTTCCGGCCTTGCGGCACCGCTCTACCGGCCCGCCCAGGAGTACCGCACCACGACCGCCGCCTCGTACGAGGTCGGCATTCAGAAGAATGGCCGAATCGACGTTACCTTGCCGACCGGCGATCCGGTATTCATGAATGTCTACCCCATGGTCTGGTTTGACGGCGAAGACGCTCCCGAACCCATGCGGACTGACGGCCGCTATACCGCACGAGAGGAAGTGAACGACCGGTTGGGCAAGGGCCAGGGCGTGGTCATGGAGTACAAGGAGTGCAAGTGGAGCCATCGCGTCTATCCTACAGAACCCTATTTCACGGTCCAACTGGCGTATACCAACACGACGAAGGAACCGGTACGCGTCCGAGCATTGATCCCGTGGGCCACCGGCAACACAGGCGGATTCGGGAAGAACGCGTTGGATGGGTTTTCTCTCGGCATCAAGACGCCGGACAGCACGACGCTCGAAGGCGGAAAGCAGTTTCCCGGCGACACGACATTGCCGGGCCTTGTGCAGGGACCGGTAACCGCGATGTGGAACCTGGCTACGCACAATCCGGTGACGGGCCGATCGCTTATTGCGGGGTTCCTGAGCCACAACAGCGCCTACACGCAGATCGAACTGGCCAATCCGGTCAGTAGCGTCGAGGGCGAAGTGGATCGTTTTGAGTCGTTCACGGCGCAGTGCATCTACGATCCACCCGCCGTCGTCGCACCGGGTGAAACGCTGGTGTCGGAGCCTTTGTACCTCGCCGTTACGGAAACCAATCCGTTGGAAGGGCTGGAGCGATTCGGCAAGGCCATGGCCCTTGCGAACAACGTCAATCCCGCCAAACCGCCCATTCCCCATGGATGGGATTCGTGGAGCACGTCGTTTCGCACGGACATCAACGAAAAACGGATGCTGGCGAATCTGGAATTCTTGAGCGCGCATCTTCAACGTTACGGATGGGACCACTTCGCAATCGACGACGGTTGGCAGATTGCCAATGGCGACTGGGAACCCAATCCCGAACGGTTTCCAAGCGGAATGAAGGCGATGGCCGACCGCATACATGACGAAGGAATGACGGCGGGACTTTGGATAGCGCCATTCAAAGTGGACCTTGATTCTCAGCTTGCCAAAGCGCATCCGGAATGGCTCGCGTCGCCCAATGCGGTGGGCCGCATGGTGGTGGGCGAAGAAGAGCGAATTCTCGACATAACCGCGCCGGGCGCTTACGAGTTTGTGCGGGATACGGCGCGAAAGATCGGACACGAGTGGGGATTTGATGCGTTGGTCGAAGTCGATTTTCCCTACTACCTGACACTTGCGGATACGTACTCCAACACCGATATGACCCGTGTGGAAATCATGCGACTGGGAATGGAAGCGATTCGGGAAGGGCTGGGCGACCGCAAATTCGTGATGACCACGGCCCCGATGCCGGTCAACGGATCGTTCGCCCAAGGCATGAGGCTCGGTATCGACTGTGCCCCCGTCTGGCGAAAGACACCCGGGCATTGGGCTTGGGGCTGTGTCGACACGCTCACCAATGCGGCGCGGCGCTACTATTTCACGCCGTGGATGTGGAGCCCGGACCAGGACTGCGCGTTTTTTGAAGCGACCGCAACGCGAGAGCGCTGGGGCGTGACGGACCAGCCGGCGTTGACCCGAGATCAGAGTATTGCCTGGCTCACCGGCGCGGCCTTGACCGGTGGAGCCATTAAAGTCGGCAACCAGTTCACCGAACTTGGCGACGACCAGGTCGACGTGCTGCGGCGCCTCCTCCCCACGCTGCACCGCCCTGCGCGTCCGGTCGATTTGTTCACCAGCGAGAATCCGCGAATCTGGTCGCTGCCAATCCACAACGAGATTGGCGAGTGGGTTGTTGTGGGGCTGTTCAACTGGGACGAATCGGCGGCGCAAACCATCGACGTAGACTTCAACGATCTCGGTCTGGCGCGCGACCGGTACTACACCGTGTACGGGTTCTGGGAAGAGACCTACTATGGGACCGCGTCGAATCGGCTTTCTGTATCCGTCCCCGCCGGCAGCGTGCGATTGCTGGGACTGCGCCCCTACGAAAACCGGCCCATGTTTCTGGCTACAGACCGGCATTATTCCCAGGGCGCGACAGACTTTCGCGCGCTCGAATGGGACGAATCGTCGCGGACGTTGCGAGGCTCGTTCGATGGTGTTGCAAACGCCCGCTATGCGTTGCGCGTCCTAGTGCCGGAACCCTTCACGATGAAGCAATGCATCGTGTCCGGCGGGCAGCCCATGACCCGGATGGATGAGCGTTTGCTGGTCATGCAGTTCACGTGCGACGTCGAAGGACTGGTAGAGTGGTCCGTTAAGTTTTAAGGGGCGAGGTTCTCGCGGGTAATGCGGTGGATCTCCCACGCGATCGCGCTGTTCACGATGCCTGATGGAGGCAGAATGGGAATGTCGTACCCCTCCACCGTCACGCAGGCGTCCGGCCAGGACCACATGGGGTCGACCCAGATCACACCCGAATCGTCCACGAAGTCGCGGTCGCGAAGAATATCGACGTACACGACCCGCGCATTCGCCGCGCGCCCCGCATCCAATAGCCCGCGAGGCGGGTGTTGATACCCGATGTGGATTAGCACATCGCCATTGTTAAAGGCGCCGCTGGGCGGCAGTAGATTGGTGAACCCGGAGTTCCAAACCCCTGCCGTGAAGTCCTCGCCAATCGCGGTCTTGCCGACCTCGTCCGGAACGAAATGCCCCATGCAGTACATGAAAACCTGATGACCGCCGTTCAAGGCCTCCGCCGCCCACTTGCCTGCCGTAGCGAAGGCGCGCCGATTCTCCACATCTGCGCGGCGCAGGATTCCGGTGACCGCGTCGGCGTACTGATTGCCGAGGACGCCGGCATCGATGGGTTTGACGTCATGCGGTTCGTGCCAGAAAATTCCCTCGCGCTGGTACTTGTATATCCGGGGATATCCGCCGGGAAGACCAATGGTCTCATACATGACCGGCATCTTTCCGAGACGCGTCAGGGCAGACACGAGTTCCGCGGTAAAGATCCAGGCGGGAATGACATTGCCCAAAGTCGGTGAGATATCGGCATCCGCAGCGGGGTTTGCGAACCAGGGAATCGATTCGTCGAAAGGTTGCGCGCCGAATCCGACGATGAAGACACCGGATTCCACGACTGACGCAGGCAGTTCCACGTCCTCGTTCCGCGCGAAGAGCACCACATCACCCTCCGCAGGAGTCGCGTCACCCAAGCTCTTGATGAGCATCATGCCGCCGGCGCGCCCCGATAGCTCGCTTACCCAGGCGGAATGGCCCGCCGCCCAAAGTGCCCCGCCCTCCGCCAACCGTTTTGCCGCACTATCGGCGGACGATTGCATGGCGGGTATCTGCTGTCTGCACCCATCCACTGCGTTCGCAGTCCGCTCAAGGTAGGATAGCTCCGCGCCGGTGTTGACGGACATCACCATCAAAAGCGCAGCGAATGAAATCATAGAATGCTCCTGGTGAAGGCGGATGACCAGCTCGATCAACGTTCAATCGTGATGCGTTTTGTCTCGGGAAACTCGTGCTGTATCCGTTCGATTAGTTCCTCAATGGATTGTTTGTTCCGGGAGAGGATATCGAAGGTCATATCCGCGCGTTTTCCTTCTTCTTCGCTGACGCGCAACCGTGCCGCCATGACGACGTAGCCCTGTTTCTCAATAAACCGCTCCAAATCGGTAATCCGCTGACTACCGCCCGCGACGCGAACGCTCAATGCGTATTGGACTTGTTCCGGTAGCAAACCGCCGATACGTTCGAGCAGAAGCACCGAGAGCAACGTAAAAGCGGTGGAAATGATCGCCAGCGTGTAGTAGCCCACGCCGATGGCGATGCCCAGGACGGCAACGAACCACAGCATGGCCGCAGTTGTAAGACCCCGATGAATACTACCGACATTAATAATCGTACCGGCGCCGATGAACCCAATGCCGGTCACCACCCCTGCGGCGATGCGTCCCCGGTCAAGCCAGATGGGCGCGTCGGTATTGTTCCACTCAGCGGCCAGGATGTCGGAAACGATCATGGCCAAGGTCGCCCCTAAACAGACAACCACATGCGTCCGCAGCCCAGCCGCACGGCCCTTGCGCTCGCGTTCAAGACCCAGGGCGCCGGAAAGAACGATCGCCAAGGCGAACTTTCCACAATACAGCAGGATGTCGGAAGAGGATTCCATAGCATTGTTACCCACTCGGTTCGTGCCTTGGCGGCAAGCGTCAACTTAAATGGCCATGGCTAGCGCAGAATCGTCTCAAATCCATCCTGCTCTTCCGGTACCGAGACATCTCCGATCCGGGCGCGCCGCGGCTCCAACTCCGACGCGGAGGCGCCGCGCGTCTGTGCCTCGCTTAAGTATCGCTGCGCCGCGGCGAGGTTTTCACTGGCGATTGCCACGTCAGCCAGAAGCAACCACGCCCGCGGGCTATCGGGATATTTCTGTGCCGCCTCTTCCAGATAGGGCGTCGCCGTCGTGGGCTGGTTCATTGACAACGCGATCTCGGCGAGCGTGACCAGGGGCAGGGAAACGTCAGGCGCTCTGCCGGCCGCCGCTTCGAGGTAGGTTCGCGCACCCGCCCAACGGCCGGTAGCGGCGCAACGCTGCGCCAATTGCACCCACCCGGACGGCGAGCCCGGCCCCGCGGCAGGCGCTTTCGGCCATTGCGACAGGAATCCTTGCTCATCGTTCACCATGGCGCGGATCGCGCCCTGCAGCACCCATGAACCAAGATCGTCCGGGTTCTGCCGGAGCAAACGAGCCAGCACATAGGAAGCCTGCAACAACATGCCGCGACCCATGAGCACTTCAGCTTGCAGACGTAGACCGTCCGTACTGGAAGGGTCGTTCGCAAGAATCTGCTGCGCGCTGCGCTCCGCTTCGGCAAGCATGCTTCGCGTACGCCGCACGGCCTCCAACTGCTGCTTGGCGGGGACAAAGTCACTCGTCTGTACGACAGCCGTCAACTCCGCTTCGGCAGTTTCGAGGTCACCGATGCTGGTCAGTAACACGGCAAACTGCGTGCGCATCTCCGGCGGAAGCTGTCCCAACTCCTCTGCCCGCTGAAAATAGTCGATGGCAAGCAACCGATCGTTCATGTTTCCTGCGGTGGTGGCTTTCGCGGTGAGCGTCATGGCGAGTTGGGCAGTGTGGTCAAAGTTGACGGGCTCGAGCCACAGCGCCTGCCGAAACCGGCCAATCGCCGTCTCAACCTCTCCCCTTAAGCGTGCACATTGCCCAAGCCTGTCGAGGGTTGCAGGGTTATCCGGATTCGCGTCGGAAGCGGCAATCAAGGTCTCCTCAGCCAGGGAGAACAGTTGCATCGATTCCTCCCGGCGCGCGGAAGCGGCCGGTCCTTGCCCTTCTTGTGCGAGAAGCGCCGATTCCTGGTATGCCTGCGTGGCCTGGTCGAAAATGACTTCCCCCAGGCGCTCCAAAGGCAAGGGATTGTCTGGATTCTTCGCACCCGCATCTTCCCACAATGATTGCGGCGACTGCCACACGCGGTTTCTCAGGTAGGTTCCCGATCCGGCCGCAATGAGTAGCACCACCGCGGCGCCAATGGCGGCGACTTGGGTTGCGCGCCTCGCGGACGCTTTCACAACAAGCCACGGGACAACCAGCACGATACCGCACAGCGGAAAGTACAGGGCCCGCTCCGAGAAGGGATTGGCGGCGGTAAACGAGAACGTCGAAGCGACAAGTCCCGCGGTAAACCAGAGTAAAGCAATACCCGTCACCGAGCGGAACGCGACAAGCACGATGGCCGCAACCACAAGCACGAGGCCGTTCATTACCGAAAGACCGACATTGACAGTCTGGTCCTCGAGAAAACTGCGGGTACCATGCGGTGGGAGATTGTGATCGGGGGTAAGCCCTACCGGACTTAGGGTCTTCTCTACGCCGCGCATGAACGCGGAGGCGCGGTCCACGTTGGTGGCTTGAGGAGCGTCGCCAACCAACTGGTCGAACTGCGCGCCGTCATTCAACGCGGCAATCCAGGACACCAGAAGCAAACCTGCAAGGGCCCAATACGCTCCGTGCACGGCGGGCCAGCGAAACGCGCCAATACCGCGCTGCACCCAATCGATTGCAAACACCAATAGAGGAATGAGCAGCGCGACGGGGTTGCAGTACCATGCGGCAACCATGGCCAGAAGGGACACGGCGATCGATCCGATCCGTAGTCTTTCGCCAGCCGATGTACCGCGCATGAAGAAAACTGCCGCCGCCAGCGTGAAGAATGCCGCCATCAGGTCTGCCCGGCCAACGACGTAGTTCACGGACTCCGTCGTCAGAGGGTTCAGCGCGACGAACAATCCCGCAAGCATGGAGACGGGTTCCGGACTCCCTTCCGGCATGAGGCGCCGGCAAATGAGATAGACCATCAATGCGTTGAGCGCGTGCAGAAAGATATTGACGACGTGAAACGGGACGGGGCTATCGCCGGAGATGGCCCAGTTGACGGCGTAGGTTAGCATGGGCAACGGCGAGGACGGCTCTACTTCGAGGGCTTGTGGAACGGTGGCCACGCTGTGGGCGTGGGGGTTGTCGACGATAACCCGCTGGTCCAGATAGTGAAAGGGTATTCCGAAGGCGTTGGAATACGCAATGAGTCCCGCCACGACGATAAGAAAACCGGCGATCCAGACCTGGGCGGTATCGATGCCCTGCATGCCTTCTATCACAGGCCTGGATAGTTGTCGATCAAGCGTTTCGTCCCCCGTGCTTTCCGGCGCCGCGATGTCGGTCTCATCCAAGATGCCGTCGGGCCTCTTCTCCTCGGGGCTATCGATGTCGTCGCGTGGTTCCTCGGCCACTGGTGCTGTCCTTTGCTGCTCAGGTTGCCGGACGCAATTCAACGCGCGCGCCCGTAGACTGCGCAGTATAGTCCAATTCGGCAGTGGGATAAAACGCGTCTGCGAACTTACTGTAAGCGCAAGTTGATAATGTCCGCCCTGTGCAAAGTAGAAATGTCCTCTT